>JAAYFU010000058.1 GCA_012728095.1 Clostridiaceae bacterium | reverse complement strand
CATCAAGTAATGGTTTTAAACTGTCTTTTTTATATTCATAAATTTTCATGATAGGTTACCTCTGAAAATTATTTTAAAGCTGTTTTCTTATATCCTCGATGATTTTTGTAATTCGCTGGTTTTCCATCTTCATGCTGACACGGTTTACGACCATCCTTGCACTGATTTCATAAATTGTGTCCAATACCACAAGACCATTTTCCTTTAATGTACGCCCTGTTTCAACCAAATCCACAATAACCTCCGAAAGCCCCACCAGCGGCGCAAGTTCTATTGAACCGCTCAGTTTTATTATCTCTACTGACTCACGTCTTTTGTGTCGAAAATACGATCTTGCCACCTCGGGATATTTTGTGGCAACCCGGGTAATTGAAACAGAGTCCATCTTTCCTTCCAGTTCTTTTGGACCTGCAACACACATCCTGCATTTGGCAAACCCAAGGTCCAGAACCTCGTATAAATCCCTGCCTTCTTCAAGCAGTGTGTCTTTTCCCACAATACCGATATCGGCTGCGCCGTACTCGACATATACGGGAACATCGGCAGGTTTTGCCAGGAAAAAACGAATTTTATTTTTTTCATCTGATAGGATCAGTTTTCTGGAATCACTTTTCAATTCGGTGCAATCAATCCCGGCTCCCTCAAGAAGTCTTATGCTAAGATCTGTCAGTCGCCCCTTCGATAAAGCGAAAGTAATATATCTCATAGCATTATCTCCTCTCTTGAGCCGTCATTTTTTATACATACGAATTTCTTAAATCCCCGCAATTTAGCGTAATTTTTGCTTTCTTCGATTCCTATTTGCATAAGATCCAGCTCAGCTATGCAGTTATTCCGGATCAATTGCCTGCAATAATCGCTGGCTGTCTTTCTTGCATTTTTTTCATAGGTTATGAAAACTCCTTCGGGTTCCTGCTTGCTTAACTTCTTCTGCCGTTCCAAAGCCATCATTACCATGTTGATCCCAAGTGAAAATCCTGTTGCTTCACATTCTCTTCCGAATTTCGCCAAAAGCTTGTCATAACGGCCTCCGCTGAGGATCGGGAAGCCCACTCCATAAGTATAGCCTCTGAAAACGATTCCGGTATAATAGTTCAAACTCTGCACCATACCCAAATCCAATGACACATATTGGGCAAGATTTCTGTCATCGAGTATTTCAAGGACTTCCTTAATATTTTCTATTGCCCTGGTCGCTTCTTTCCCGATGTCCTCCGGGTTTATCTTCTGTAAAATATCCTTTGATCCGAAAAGCTTGGGGAGATCCAGGATTAGTCTCTTCAACGGATCTTTTACCTTATGTCTGTCCATGACCTGCTCTACGCCTACGAGGTTTTTCTGGTCAATAAGCGCCCTTACTTCTTCTATTTCGTCTTCTGAAAGTCCGGATTCTTCCATAAGGCCTTTAAAAAAACCCACCTGGCCTATATCAATCTGGAATTCATCGATTCCTGCCGCCTTGACGGCTTCAATCGCCATTGCCACCACTTCGGCATCAGCTTCAGCAGAATTAATGCCCAAAAGCTCACAGCCAGCCTGGGTAAATTCATTTTGCCTTCCTCCCCCCAGTTCATCGAAGCTGAAGGCATTGCCTATGTAGAAACATTTTATGGGAAGGGGTTCATCCTTTAACTTGGTAGCCGCAACCCGGGCGACAGGCACTGTAAGGTCGGGTCTTAACACCAACAGGCGGCCTTTGGCATCACAGAATTTATACATACTTTCCTGTTTGATTAAGCCTCTTTCTCCCCCAAATGTGTCGTAATATTCTATGGTCGGGGTTTCAATTTCCTTGTATCCATTGAGTCTAAAAGCTTCTCTTATTCTGTTCTCCAGCAGTCTTTTCTGTCTGCATGAATCGAACAGTATATCCTGAACGCCTTCCGGAGTATAAATATTCCATCGTTTCATTGGTTAAGACCTCGCTTTATTACTTTATCGCTTTAGCGCTTTATCACTTTATCGTGCTAACGTACTAAATCGCTATTTCATTTTACACATATAAACATGAATCTGTCAATAAATTACCGTAAAAACTATTGATCTTTTATAGAAGACAGACCAAACAGGCTGCCAATGGTTCCAAGGATGATACTGACTCCCATAATGACAAGTGTAACCCCCAGCAACAGATCAGCCTTAGGAGGAAGGGGAATGAAGGGTATTGAACCTCCCATGATTTGATATCCTTTATTAATCAAGATCAACATGACAAGCGATGTCAATATCCCTGCCGCGACAGTCATAAACAGGCCTACGCATATGAACGGGAAACCTATAAACATTGGAGATGCCCCCAAAAGACGAAGTGTTTTGATTTGATCCCTGTTATTGTAGATTCCCTGCCGGATCATATGTGAAATGATTATAACGGTCGTTATACCGACAGCAAATATAATCAGGGTACCAATCGTCTTTATGCCCCTTATTATATCGTTAATGCTTTTTAATACGCTTTTGTTGTCTCTGACATATCCTATTTCCTTGAATCCTCTGACGGTTTCGATTATCGATTCTGTCCGGCCCGGATCAATCCTTATCTCTATGTACGCTTTAAAGGGATTGTGTTCAAAAAGCTCCAATATACCCGCATCATCTGCAAGAATTTCCTTCATTCTTTCATAGGCTTCCGACTCATCAACAACCCGGGCATTCCTGACTCCATCCAGTTTACTTAATTTTTCGGCCAGTTCAAGCGCCTCTTTTTGATCCAGATCTTCATCGAAAAATGCGCTGATCTCGGCTTCTTCTTCCAGCATCCCTACCAGGCGGGATGAAACATTCCATCCTGCCACCACCGATGCAAGCATCAGTAAAATCAGAACTGTCCCTGAAAATGTGAAAATATTCGAGAGTTTGTTTGAAAATATAATCCTTCCGGCTTCTTTAAAAAAATATCCCAAGTTTGAGATAAAGTTCTTCATTCCTTGCCACCCCGCTTTTCAACAGAAATACTGCCCTGATTCATCCGTACGATGGTTACATTCTTTTGGTTTTCAATCAAATGAGTGGCATGGGTTGCAATAATAACCGATGTGTCTTTTTGTTTGAATGACGCCAGAATATTAAGGATGTTAACGGCATTGTCATGATCCAGATTTCCGGTAGGCTCATCAGCCAATATTAATCTTGGTTTCCTGGCGATGGCCCTTGCAATGGACACTCTCTGGGCTTCACCCCACGAAAGGTTTTCCACCATGGAATCTGCTTTATGGGACAGTCCCACCTTTTCAAGCGCATCGGCCGCATTTCTCCTGATTTCCTGCCCCGAAAAATCAAGAAATCGGATTCCCATCATTACATTTTCCATCGCGCTTCTTCCCGGCACAAGTTTCAGTTCCTGAAAAACCGGCCCGATTTTTTTTCGTAAGCTTCTTAACTCATCGGATTTTTCTTCGGATATTTCCTGCCCCATGACTTTCACCGTGCCCGAAGTTGGATATTCCATTCCGATAATAAGCTTCAGCAAGCTGGTTTTTCCAGAACCGCTTGGTCCGGTAATGTAAACAAGCTCGTTGTCGCCAACGGTCAAATTGATATTATTCAACGCCAATGTTCCGTCTCTATACCTTAAGGATACCTCTTTAACTTCAATCATGCCTACTTCCTCCACTGGTTTCTAGAAGAAAGGATTCAGTTTAAACTCGATATATCCATCCTTCAATTCTACGGATTTAATGGTAATATTGCCTATCAATCCGCTTAAATCTATATTGAAATGGCCATCCCTGAACAACTCATCTATGGATGCTCTTTCCAGTTTCATGTCGTAAAAAGTCCCGTCCGTTATTTCAATTCTTAATATGCTTCCTTTTTCAACAACAATATTGCCGCTCAGCAGCAAATGTTTTTCGGGCACTTCCAGTTGTATCATTCCGGGACTCATATTGAAAATCATTTCAGGAAGTTTCTTATCCTTTGCAATGACATCATTGAACCTGGCTTCAGTAATAAAGCCTTTTACAGTCAGAAACTCAAATTGCAGATTAAAGTCTTCTACTGAGAAGTCAGACTCGCCGAACGCTCTGGAAAATTCGGCCGAAATATTTGAGAACAATGCCTTAACTTCGCTCCAGGCCTGATCAAGCTTGTTTAACTGGGAGCGGTAATACTCTTTTTTTTCGGTAAGGGAATTGAGATAATCCTCTTGTTCCTGTTTCAGCTTTAGTTTCTGAGCAATCGCATTTTCCAGCTCTGACTTTTTGCTCTCCAAAATAGTTTTATTGGAGATAAGGGTTTCCCGCTCTGAAATTAATTTATTTTTTTCTTCATCCATTGAATTAAGCATTTCCCCGGTATTTCGGGAAAGTTCCTGTATGATGTTAAGCCTTTTTATAAAGTCTGTAAGATTTTCTGACGATAACAGGGTTTCAAGATATGAGGTCATCCCGTTTCTCTGATAGGAAACCAGCACCTTTTCCAGTATGGCAAGCTGCATATCGTAATGCTCCTGGCGTTTTGAAATGTCGGCCTCCAATATTGTTATTTCCCGTGCGATTAATTCCGATTCTTTCGACAATTCCTCCACCCTTCTGTTCATTTCGTCAATCTCCTGGGAAAGGAAAAAAAGCTCTTCCAGAACCGCCTTCTCCTCCATTGAAATGTCCTCAAGGCTTTTTTGGGGATCGGAATTTAGCTCGGTCTGTCCGGATACCGCGGCAGCATATGCCAAGACAAAGCATAATACCAATACAAGACCGGTTATGTACCTTTTCAGTTTAACCATGCCCCCTAATTTCGTTTACCTTAGTATATACACATTATAGCTCATTTTCTATGGTCCCGTCATTTCATATTTAAGAAAATTGCTATGATATTTCCGGCTTATCTCAATGAGAAACCCTGCACCCGCTTAATATGTCATCCTGAGCGGAGCGTAAACGGAGTCGAAGGATCTTTATAAGATTCTTCGCTAACGCCCAGGATGACATGGGAGGGGCAAGTTTGTTTGCTTCGCTCAGAATGACAGGTTTGGGAGACGCATAATGACAGGTACGTATAAAAAAAGGGCGGAATAAATCCGCCCTCAACTTAAGTCTTATCCTGCTTCTGCAGCCACTTCTTCAACCGCTGATTCGGTTTGTGTTGTTACAGTTTCAGCGACTATTGGAGTTTCAACATCCTTGCTTTCCTTGCCGAGGTATTCCGGCAGATCCATTCCTGCCATTTTGAACATCTCGTTCATCGGAGGTATGGACTTAAGCATTCCCGAAAGGAAGTTCGCAGTCGCGGGGGAGCCGTCCTTACCGCCCATGCTGTCCCATACAGTAACTTTATCAATCTTGATGTTCTTGATTGCTTCAACCTGAATCTTCATGAGTTCTTCCATCTTGTCGGCCAACATCATGCGTGTTGCGCTAAGCGGATCTCCGCCGGTTGCCTTCACCAGTTCAGCGTAACCTTGTGCCTGTTTCATCAGCATTTCCTGGATACCACGAGCTTCAGCGGCCATCTTCAGGTAAATAGCGTCTGCTTCACCCTTCGCAATTCTTCTGGCCTTTTCTGCCTGGGCTTCGGCTTCAAGTTCCATCTTCCTTTTCTGAATTTCAGCCTTAACCAGTTCATCGGCTTCCAATGTTGCCTTTTCACGTGCGGCACGTGCGACTTCTGCTTCTCTCTCAGCCAAATATGCTTCCTGCAATGCTCTGGCGGCCGCAATTTTTTCGGCGGCGGTAGCTCTTCTTGTTGCTTCGGCTTCCATCTCGCGAAGCGTTGCGTTCGACTGGGCAATCTGCGCTTTGGCTTCATTTTCGCCTTTTATTGCCTCAGACTCTGCTGCTGCAACCTGTATCCTTTGATCACGCTTGGCGTTTGCCTCACCTATTGAACCGTCTCTTTCCTTTTCAGCCACTGATTTCTTGGCGTCATTTATTGCCTTTGCTGCGGCTTCTTTACCTAAAGCGACTATGTAACCTGACTCATCTGTAATGTCGGTCACATTCACGTTGATAAGGCGAAGGCCAATTTTCTTAAGCTCGGTTTCCACGTTTCTTGATACGGCTTCCAGGAATTTATCACGGTCAGTGTTGATTTCTTCAATATCCATCGTTGCAATCACCAGGCGTAGCTGACCGAAAATAATGTCCTTGGCCAACTCCTGGATCTGCGCCAGCTTCAGTCCCAACAGCCGCTCAGCGGCATTTTGCATAACACCGGGTTCAGTCGATATTCCGACGGTAAAAATGGATGGTACGTCAATACGGATATTCTGCCGGCTTAAAGCATTCCTCAAATCCACACTTATAGATATTGGGGTTAAATCCAGATATTCGTATGCCTGAAATATCGGCCAAATAAAGGCTGCGCCGCCATGGATGCACTTGGCGGATAATGCTGTCCCGTCTTTTGCTGTTCCTACCTTACCGTAGATTACCATGATTTTATCAGAAGGACACCTGCGGTATCTGGAAACAATGAACATAAACAATGATAAAACCAGGATTACAGCGACAGAAATGAGCATAAAACTCGGATCCAATGAAAACATATTTCGACCTCCCTATAATATTTATTTATGACCCCTTAAGGGAATCATCCATCGGTAATTCAGCCGGCACCACCAATAACACTCCTTCGGATTCGACCCCCACCACTGTAATCTTTTCACCTGTCCTGAGAGTCCGTTCTGCGGCCGTAACAGCATTAAGCTCTGTCAATCTATCCTGAATAATAACATTTACTTTACCTGTGCCGCTTTTCATCGGCGGTATTGGTATGTACACCTCTCCCTGTACCCCTATTGCATTCTGCAGATTAAGATTCCCGCTTTGCTGCATGCGAAGTACAAACCTTATTGTCCATGCAACAAAATACAGTGCCAACCAGCCTGCCAGAAGAGAAAGCAATACAGCTCCCGGTATCGGTATTCCACATTCGAGAGCCACAACACCGGTCCAGCCTCCTATTGCAAAGAATCCTATTATTCCTCTCAGCGTAAACAGTTTCAATGGATCAGCCCTGCCGCCGGCACTGTCTTCATGATCATGCGGAGTATCAGCAAGGTGGCTTTCAACAATATCCTGGGGCTCATCTCCGGGTATGTCTCCGGGAATTACATCATCAAAGTCAGCAATGTCTGCGTCTGCGTCAGCAAAGTCCTCCGCGCCGTCTAATCCATCGGCATCGCCTCCTTCAATAAATCCAATAAGCGAGAGGACAAACTGCAAAACCATAATTATTGTCGCCGGGAAGGCAATATAGGCAAAAACCCGTTGCATTTCCGTCATTTCATTCCACCAGCTCATAATTACCTCCTTTCTGTTCCTGGATTTTTTCGGTCAATTGCTCCGCATATTTTTTGAAATAAGCCGACTCCCATGAACAAATAATTATCTTAAGCACTAATTCCAATCTCCCTCTCGCTCCCGGATAGGGTTCTATAAAATCTTTCAAATATTCTTCCGTTCTTTTGAAAAGTTCTTTGATGTCTATTACTTCATTTTTTTCAGCCGGAATAAGTATGTCACATAAGCAACCGTATATATCACTGTCGTCCATTAAGTCGTCTGATCTATCCAAAAGATTCCCGTTGGCATGACTGAGTATCTTGGCTATTTTCTCAAGCGTCAGTGTATCTCGCATCATGTTAATCAAAATGATACGGGCAACCTGGTTTTTTGAATATTTGCGTCCTGTCGGCGGTTTCAGATATCCCCTGCTGATCCAGTTATGAATAGTTCCTGCTTCCAAACCTGTTATTTCACACACCTGGGAAAGGGTTATCCCTCCGGTAACAGAAAAGATACCCTGCAACAAAGGTACATCTGAAACCGGAATCTGTGTTCCCGGAAAATTTTTGGGCAAAATCACACTAACACCCCGCTGTTATTATTCCTCTTATAATATGATTATATAATATAATCATATGATTGTCAATAATTCTCTTTAGATTTTTTAAAATTTTCTTATGAATTGAACACATATTTATCACATAGACTCTTGAGTTAAGCGAAATAGTTTAAAAAGGCCGAAACACCAGGTAATAATTAATAAAAGAATCGAATTGCCATCTCAGCTAATGTTTAAGAAATGCGCGGAATATAAAAAAGCTATCTCAATATTGCAATTCAAATTGAGATAGCTACCTCTTCATACATCAGCCGTTCTTTTGATGCGCTCTTTTGGTGTCATGCCCTGTTCCCGGTACCGGTTCGCCCCTGTTGTCGGTTTGCTGATTGGTGTCAGGATTTCTTTTTTCGTTGTACTTATGCTTTTTTGCCGACATAATATTCCTCCTTTTCCATTTTTTAATTTATATTTTCTAAAAAATATGATAAACTTTAAGACAAAACTGTAACCGGGAGGTACTATGAAAAAACTTTTAAAAGGTACCGGCGCCGCAATAGGTTATTTTGTTCTATATTTTGTCATAAATCTTCTTGTTATATTCACAGGAGGTATTTATTTAGGCATAAAAGAAGGGCTTAAAGGTATGGATAGACCAGGCTCGTTTAGATCGCTTCCGCGAACAATAGAATTAATATATGAAAATGTAATGCTTTTAAACATCATCATCGCTGTAATTTGCCTCTTTGTTTTCTGGCTGATAATACTGCTATCCAAAACATCAGTAAAAGAAAGGCTTGATCTTAACCCGATTCCTATTACGGATGTATGGCCTCTTTTAATCTTTGGTGTAGCTGTAAACATTTTTATATCTTATCTTATTTCTTTCCTGCCTTTACCTGAAAATTGGTTACAGGAATATGATAAAGCATTAAAAATTTTGGGAGATAAGATTACGTTTGCGCAGATAATATCGGTCGTATTTTTTGCGCCTGTCCTGGAAGAAGTTCTCTATAGAGAGCTTATTACGAAAAGTTTGCAAAACGGTATGCCCAAAACTGCCGCCATACTTATACAGGCTCTGTTGTTTGGTATTATGCACGGTCAGCTTCTATGGATATGTTATTCAACTTTACTTGGAATTTTACTGGCTGTCATAAAATTAAAGTATAATTCTCTGTATGCATGCATATTGGTCCATTTATCCTTCAACTCAACAAATTATTTGCTTAAGCCTTTTTACGACAGATTCCATGTCAATATTTACATCGGGATTTTGCTCTTTGCATCATCACTTGTTATTTCCGTTTTTATGGCCGTAAGAATCTTTAGAAAAAGAATTACCGTTTTTTTGCAGGAATAAGTCCGGTTTTTCTTATCAGAATGTTGATTAGAAACTAATAAAGTGCAATTTGACAAGTAAATATGAAATTGTTAAATTTTAGACTTGCACGTTTCAGGCTGATTAAAATAAGAATTTGAATTTCAATATTTTGTCAGATTCCTTATTTCTATAGCTGTAAGTAGCATTATGTATGTTTTTTTATACATTTCTAAAATAGAAATATGAAATCTTTTACTATAACTATTTCAAATTTTAGTCTCTTATTGTATAATAGGAGTAATCGCGAAAAAATGGCCTGATTTTATCATAAAATCAGACCTCGCTATACATTTATTTAAGCGAACGCTGTTTAAATGTAAGACTTAACTGGAAGGGAGAATGACAATGAACAAGAAACTCGAAGCTTGGGTTAAAGAAATGGCCGATTTGTGTAAACCTGACCGAATCTATTGGTGCGATGGTTCGGAAGAAGAGAACAATCGGTTACTAAAGGAAATGGTCGATGCCGGTATGGCCACTCCTTTACCGAAACGTCCCGGAAGTTATCTTTTCAGAAGCCATCCGTCGGACGTTGCCCGTGTCGAAAACAGAACCTTTATCGCGTCTAAATCCCAGGATGATGCAGGTCCGACAAACAATTGGATCGATCCTGTTGAGCTTAAAAAGACAATGACCGAGCTGTATAACGGATGCATGAAGGGACGTACAATGTATGTTATACCTTTCTCAATGGGTCCGGTAGGATCTCCTGCATCAAAAATAGGTGTACAATTAACCGACAGCCCTTACGTTGTAGTTAACATGCGTATTATGACCCGTATGGGCAAAAAAGTCCTGGAAGCACTAGGCGATGATGGCGATTTCGTACCGTGTCTCCATTCTGTCGGCTATCCTCTCGAAAAGGGACAGAAGGATGTCGCCTGGCCTTGCGCTCCCATTGAGCAGAAATACATCAGCCATTTCCCTGAAGAGAGAACTATTTGGTCCTACGGTTCCGGATATGGCGGAAACGCACTTCTCGGAAAGAAGTGTTTCGCTCTTCGTATAGCATCCGTTCAAGCCCGCGATGAAGGCTGGATGGCTGAGCACATGCTTATATTGAAGATTACCAGTCCTGAAGGCAAAGTGAATTATATTTGCGGCGCTTTCCCAAGTGCATGCGGCAAAACTAACCTGGCTATGCTGGTTCCCACGATACCGGGCTGGAAAGTCGAAACCATTGGTGATGATATTGCCTGGTTGAGATTCGGAGAGGACGGACGTTTATATGCCATTAACCCCGAGGCAGGCTTCTTCGGCGTTGCTCCCGGTACTTCAATGGAATCAAATCCTAATGCAATGCGCAGCATTGAAAAGAATACAATATTTACGAATGTCGCTTTAACAGATGATGGCGATGTCTGGTGGGAAGGAATCGGAAAACCCGCTCCTGAACACGCTATTGACTGGCAGGGAAATGATTGGACTCCTCAGTCCGGCACTAATGCCGCTCATCCTAATGCACGCTTTACCGCTCCTGCAAGCCAGTGCCCAGTTATCGCCCCTGAGTGGGAAGATCCCAACGGTGTTCCCATTTCAGCGATCCTGGTCGGCGGCCGGCGTCCCAATACTATCCCGCTCGTACATGAAAGCTTTGACTGGAATCACGGTGTATTCATGGGTTCTATTATGGGTTCCGAGATTACGGCCGCAGCTATTTCGGATAAAATCGGACAGGTTCGTCGTGATCCGTTCGCAATGCTGCCCTTTATCGGCTACCATGTATGTGATTATCTGCAGCATTGGATTGATATGGGAGCTAAAGCTGATCCGAGCAAACTCCCGAAAATATTCTATGTAAACTGGTTCCGCAAGGACGAAAAAGGCAAGTTCATTTGGCCCGGTTACGGCGAAAACAGCCGTGTTCTTAAGTGGATTTGTGAAAGAGTATCAGGAGAGGGCAAAGCAGTTAAGACAGCTATCGGATATATGCCTACTGCTGATGATATCGATACCACAGGTCTTGACATTTCAAAAGAAGCTCTCCAGAGTATCCTGACTGTTAACAAAGAAGAATGGCTCAGAGAAATTGAGTCAATAAAGGATCATTACAAGAGCTACGGTCCTAAGCTTCCCAAGGAGCTTCAGAACCAGTTGGCAGCTTTGGAGAAAAGGATTAATGAGATGAAAGATTAATCTTTCTATATCATTCAGGATCATTAAGGTAAAATAAGATAAGAAAAATAAAAATGTTTCTGGCAGATGACCAATTAGGTTATCTGCCAGTTTCGTTTACGTATAAATAAATCATATAGTTTGGACACTTAATTTCAATTTTTCAACATATTATATTTAATAGAATCTATTTTGTCTAATCATATAATCTTCCTTTCTAATTGCTTTAACAATTCAGTTTTAGTTTGTATTCCGATATGAGTATTGAAATTCATGATATGCTTAATTGTGCGCTTTTTGTAGATATTTCACAAATTTTATACATAATATTATATTAATTTTATTGACTTCCCTAATTCTTTGATATATGATAAGATTAACATGTATGGTGTATACACCATACTTTAGAAATAGGAGTGATTGAATTGAAAACGATTAAGATGCCCTATTACACTTCCAGTCTGGACCTTCATGTTGAAGAAAAAAATCTAGAAGCTGTTATTGTCGCAAAAATCCATGAGTACAAAGCTCAAAAAAGTGAAGAAGAAATTGTTCGTGAAGCATTAGAAAATCCTATCGGAACGCCAAAATTAAGAGAGCTTGCTAAGGGTAAAAACAAAGTGGTTCTGGTAACCAGCGATCATACCAGAGCTATGCCCAGTAAGATAACTTTGCCTATATTATTGGACGAAATTCGCAAAGGAAATCCTAATGCAGATATAACGATTCTTATTGCCACAGGACTGCATCGCCCGACTACAGTTGAAGAACAGCGCAGAATGTTTGGGGATCAAATTGTCGATAACGAAAAGATTGCAATTAACAATGCTTTTAAACCTGATGATTTTACCTATGTATGTACTCTTCCGTCAGGCGCAGGATTCAATGTAAATAAACTGGCTGTTGAGTGTGATCTTCTTATTACCGAAGGCTTTATCGAGCCACATTTTTTTGCTGGTTTTTCAGGTGGAAGAAAAAGTATTCTGCCGGGTATTTGTTCAGCCGAAACCGTAAATGAAAATCACTCATATAAAGCTATTGCAAGTCCGTATTCGGTCGGCGGTGTTCTGCAGAATAACCCTATACATATCGACATGGTTTATGCAGCCCGTAAAGTAAATGTACAATTCAATTTTAATGTTGCTCTGGACGGTGAAAAAAAGATAATTGCTGCTTTTGCCGGGGATTTAGTTGAATCCCATGAAAAAGGTGTTGAATTTGTTAAAAGCCTTTCTTTGTGCCCAACTGTCACAGGCGATATCGTAGTAACATCTAACGGAGGCTACCCTCTGGACCAGAATCTCTATCAGTCTCCTAAAGCTATTACCACCGCTGAGGCTTGTGCAGGTGAAGACGGGGTTATAATAATGTGTGCTTCCTGCATTGACGGTATGGGCGGTACTCATTTTGAAGAATTAATGCTTTCCGGCACTGTAGATGAAATTGATGAACGACTTTCTAAAATTCCTCCCAAAGAAACAATTCCTGAAATGTGGTGTGTGCAAATTTTCGCCAGAATTCTGAAAAAACATAAAGTAATTATTGTATCAACATATCTTGATCATGATCTGATTCGTAAAGCAAATATGATTCCCGCATCCAGTCCTGATGAAGCATTATCTATAGCATATGGGATTAAAGGCAAAGATGCTAAAGTTGTCGTTATCCCCGACGGAGTTTCGGTTTTGACTATAAAAAATTAACTGCTATATTTTAATGTAATCAGAAAGGAGTTGAAGAACTTGAGTCTAAAACTTGCATTAAAAATTCACGACAGTGATAATGTGGCAACCATATTTGCCAATGACATTAAATCAGGCATGCAGGTTGAAGTTCGTGACAAAAAAGGAAATGCCGAGATAATAACCGTAGCTGATGATATCCCCTATGGCCATAAAGTTGCAATTGCTGATATAGGTATTAATGAGCAAATCATCAAATACGGAGAAGAGATAGGCATTGCTACAAAAGAGATAAAAAAAGGAAATCACGTTCATGTTCATAATCTTGACAGCATGCGTGGTCGAGGTGACCTGAAAGGAGGTGTATAATATGACTTTTATGGGATATGTCCGACCAGATGGTAAAGTCGGAGCCAGGAATCTTGTTGGTGTAATTCCCAGCGTTGTTTGTGCCAATGATGTTGCTCAGGCCATTTGCAGACAGGTGCAAGGTACGGTTGGGTTATTCCACCATCAGGGTTGTTGTCAGCTGCCTCCTGATCTTGACCGGGTCACTGATACTCTGATTGGTTTAGGTTGCAGTCCCAATTTGGGTGCTGTTTTGGTTGTCAGTCTCGGTTGTGAGGGAACAGACCATCAGCGGCTGGTCGAAACTATCGCAAAAACCGGTAAACCTGTTGAAATAATACACATCCAGGAACTTGGAGGTACAAGCAAAGCTATTCAAGCCGGTATAGACATAGCACAGAAATTAATGATCAAAATTTCAAGCTTACATCGTGAGCCGGTAGATATATCCAGAGTTGTTATGGCTATTAAGTGCGGTGCTTCGGACGCCACTTCCGGCATGGCATCCAATTGCGTCATAGGCTATCTTTCAGATAAACTTGTTGATCTGGGAGCAACAGTTGTTTTCGGCGAAACCACTGAATTTATCGGGGCTGAACATATTTTAGCCCGCAGAGGAGCAACCCCTGAAGTGGGAGAAAAAATATTAGAGATAGTAAACCGGATGGAACGTCGTGCGGAATCACTGGGATGTGACATGAGAAAAGGACAGCCAACTCCCGGAAATATTGCAGGCGGGTTGTCATCCATAGAGGAAAAATCTCTTGGTGCCATTGTTAAATCCGGCAGCAGACCAATACAGGGTGTTTTGGAATATACCGAAATGGTGACAGATCATAAAGGACTTTGGATTAAGGATACACCTGGGCGCGAACCGGAAATACTTACCGGAATGGCATGTTCGGGTGCCCAGCTGATGGTATTCTCTACAGGCAGAGGAGCACCCCAGGGTTTCCCATGTATGCCCGTAATAAAAATCTGCGGAAATCCGGTTACATATGAACATATGAAAAACGATATGGATATAAATGCCGGGCTTATTATTACCGGTGAAAAATCTATTGAGGAAGTCGGTGAGGAGGCTTTTGAAAAACTGTTGAGGGTACTCAACGGAGAAATGACTAAAAACGAAGCCATCCAGTACTTCAGCTCCATAGACATTCATACTTTGGGACCTGTCATTTAATTATTTCCACGTCTCTTATACAAATGTAGATAGGTTTATTAATTATTTGAATGGAGGATTTATTATGGGTCCAGTTCCAGCTTTATTAATCGGAATAGCAATTTTGTTGGCACTAGTTATCTTCACTAAGATTCAGGCATTCCCCGCGTTAGTTCTTTCCGCACTTATAATAGGGCTTCTCTCAGGACTTCCTGCAGGCGAAGCCATTTCAGCCGTAACTGCAGGTTTTGGCGGTACAATGACCAGCATAGGTATTGTTATAGGCCTTGGCTGCATTATGGGTAAATTCATGGAAAAGAGCGGAGCTGCCAAAAGAATGGCTTTAACCATTCTAAAGTTTGTAGGGATTAAAAAGGCCGATGTCGTTCTCGGACTCACAGGTTTTTTAGTTTCTATTCCTGTTTTCTGTGATTCGGGTTTTGTTATTCTGTCTTCTCTCGCAAAGGAGTTTTCAAGACTTACGAAAAAATCCATGCTGTTGATAGGCGGTATGCTCGGTATGGGTCTTTACATAACACACTTTCTTGTGCCGCCAACCCCGGGTCCTCTTGCAGTAGCAAGTACCTTTGGTGTTGATATAGGCCTGTTTATCCTGGCAGGATTGGCATTATCCGTTCCCCTGTTTGTATTTTCAGTATTCTTCTTCCGTTGGGTATCAAAGAAGTACGAGCCCATCATTCCTGAAAGAGACGAAGAAGATTTGAAAAAGCTATCTCCTGAGCAACGTGAAGTTCTGGCAAAGATAGAAGCAAAACAGGCAGCAGGTTTGGAGCTTACCAGTGAAGATTTCAGCGAAATGCTTAAAGACGAAACTCTGCCTCCTGCAGGTATTTCGTTTTCTACCCTGCTGGTTCCTGTATTCCTTATTCTTTCAAATACCATTGCAGACCTTGCAGGTGTATCAGGAGTAGGTGCGTATATTTTTGATCTTATTGGTTCACCAGTTACTGCAATATTCATATCTGTACTAATGTCAATATACATACTGTCAAAACAAATGCCTAAAGAAGAATGCCTGAAAATTACTGAAAGCGCTCTTGCAGATGCGGGACTAATAGTCTTTGTAACTGCTGCAGGTGGTTCTCTCGGCAATGTAATCAAAGTTACCGGCGCAGGCACAATTATGGCTGAAAGCATTATCGCCGCAAGCCTTCCAGTTATCCTTGTTCCATTGCTGGTTGGTACAATTCTCCGATTCCCGCAAGGCTCCGGAACTGTGGCTATGATTACAGGTTCCGCTATACTCGCACCCATGCTACCAACATTAGGTATCAATCCTGTAATTGCAGGACTTGCTCTTTGTACCACTGCAATGTGCCCATCCTACCTCAATGACTCATATTTCTGGGTTGTTACAAGATTTAGCGGTTTTCCCGTTAAAACATCCCTTAAAACATGGTCAGTTGGCACAATCGTTATACCATTGGTAGGTTCTGTGATTTTGGCAATTGTCAACGCAATATTCTTTTAACAATTATAATCAAACATTTGTATAAGAGACAAAAAGAGCTGCTGTAATAATACTTAATAAGTTTATTGCAGCAGCTCTTTTTTATCTACGTTTTATGCTACGTATTATGCACTATGACTTTTTCAAGGTCTTGGTGTGTAGATTCCAGCCTGGTTATGTATTCCTGTATCTTTTCCTTGGCAAGCCTTAAATGGGTTTTATTAATTTGGTCGGCTTCATCTACGTTACCTGAAATAATCCCATTGACAATATCCTGATGTTCAACTACTGATTCGTCAAAACGTTGTTTACCTGTTAAGGAGTAAATTCTGAACTGCTGAATCATTGAATGCACTTTTTCGTATGTAGTTTTTAAAACACTATTGCCGCTCATGTCAATAATCAAATTGTGCAATTTGGTATCCAGTTCGATATATAAATGAAGATTCCCTTCTTCATGGGCTTGTGTAAGTTTTGATACATAATCCGTTAAAGCATTTTTATTTTCTTCAGTTAAATTTTCATATGCTTTTTTTATAGCATAGGATTCAAGTAATACCCGAACATCAAAAATATCCTCAATATCCTTGGAAGTTATTCTTTTTACAAACACACCTTTATGAGGGATTTCAACAACAAGCCCGTCACTGGCAAGCTGCCGAAGGGCTTCCCGAACAGGCGAGCGGCTTACTTTAAACTCATTTGCCAGTTCTTTTTCCTGCAACCACTTTCCAGGGCTATATTCCCCTTTACAAATTTTATCCTTTATTATTTGATAAACCTGTTGTTTAATAGTGTCTGCAATAGGACGTACCGGATCCGTATTGAACATCAGAGAACCTACCTTCAATAAATTTTCGTACAATAAAACGACGGTATAAACCACGCAATTTTTACTTTTATTTTTATAATTATATCATATATGTGATTAATGAATAAGAATTATATCATATATAATTAATAAATAAAGTACAATTATCCGTGATTTAGTAAATGATAGTATTATTATTTCATAATAATTAGTCTCCCACCCTTGCGCATCCCCAAACAAAACATATAAAATAAATCAATAAGATTCATTTAATAAAGCTGTTTCCCGTTTAACAGACGTTAACTATTGGAGGCAAACATGCTTAGGATTCACTATTACCGCTATGATCAGGACTATTCCGGTTGGGATCTGTGGATATGGGAAAGAGGTAAAGACGGTTCTCCCTTTATATTCAATAGCCGGGAAATTTTAAACGGCGATACCGCAAAAACAGCAATAATTGCCGAAATCGATGTTTCAGGGTTCAACAGCAATGAAATCGGTCTTATCGTTCGCCGTGGAGGATGGCACGAAAGAGATCTTTACATGGACCGATACTACACTTTCTCGGATAACGCTAAAAGCTCATCCGAAGATATTTATCTGATTCAGGATACGGCTGAGATTTTCACTTCGCTGAATGATCTTCAGTTTACACCCGGTATTAAAAGAGCTGTTTTTCAAAATTTCAGAGAGATATATGTATCATTGCAGGCACCGGCCTGCTGCAGCCATGAAGCAGAGCCCTTCCAGGTTTTTGAAAACGGTCTGAATATAGCTGTACGTCATGTTACTCCCATAAGAGGGAACAGGGAATTCATTATATCCCTGGAGAATGATATGATACCCGGATGTGAATATATGATTTATAAACCGGGTTTCAGAAACGGTTATGTTGACTATGGAATGATATATGACACGCCGGAATTCGATCAATTATTTGCCTATAATAATGATGATCTGGGCGCCAACTGGAGCCCCGACTCCACCTGCTTCAAGGTATGGGCGCCTACAGCTTCCTCAATGTTTTTAAACCTTTATGAAACAGGCTCAGGTCCGACGTTGAAAGATGTAGTGGAAATGCAGCGAAAAGATAAAGGCGTTTGGGAAATCACCATATCAGGCGACCTTTCAGGAGTATACTATACTTACAGCGCCATGATCATGGGTAAAACCATTGAAGCGGCAGACCCGTACGCCAAATCATCGGGGGTAAACGGGAAACGGAGTATGGTGGTTAATCCTGCCCTGACTAATCCCGAAGGATGGGAGAATATACACCATAAAGAATTGTTAAACCCTACTGACGCTGTAATTTACGAAGTACATGTAAGGGACATTACCATACACCCCAGTTCAGGAGTGAAATATCCTGGAAAGTATCTTGGTCTGGCTGAAAATGATACCCGTTCATTTGAAAATATGCCGACGGCATTGTCTCATTTGGTTGATCTGGGGATCACACACGTCCACCTCTTACCTGTTTTCGATTTCTCTACCGTTGATGAAGAAAAACCCTTGGACAATCAATATAACTGGGGTTACGACCCGGCCAATTTCAACGTGCCGGAAGGTTCATACGCAACCGATGCCCATAACGGGTATACTCGAATCATAGAACTGAAACAAATGATTATGGCCTTAAAAAAAGCCAACATCGGTGTTGTTATGGATGTGGTTTACAATCATACCTATAAAACCAGCGATTCCGATTTTAACAAGCTTGTTCCGGGATATTACTATCGCCAGGATCACATGGGTAACTTTTCCAACGGCTCCGGTTGCGGAAACGAGATTGCCACCGAACGTTCAATGGTTCGGAATTTTATCATTTCATCGGTAAAAATGTGGGCACAGGAATATAAGATAGATGGTTTCAGGTTCGATCTTATGGGCCTTATTGATATTGAGACCATGAATGATATAAGGCTGGCCCTGGATAAGATCAGCCCGTCAATACTGCTCTACGGCGAAGGCTGGACAGGCGGTCCTTCGCTTCTGAAAGGTTATGAGGCTTCAACCAAGGCCAATGCTGCCAAGCTTAACAAGATCGGTTTCTTTAATGACAATACCAGGGATGCCATAAAAGGCGACGCATTTAATCAAAGCGGCACAGGTTTTATAACCGGCAATTATAGATATAAAGAAGGTGTGAAATTTGGTGTCGCAGGGGCTGTGTATCATCCCGGCGTCGACTATTCAAAGGTCAATTACTCCGGATATGCATGGGCAGCCTATCCCTGGCATTGTGTAAACTATACGGCTTCCCATGATAACCTTACCCTGTACGATAAACTGGTTGCCAGCAGGCCTGACTTAACAGAGGCCGATTATATCCGCCTCGTAAACCTTGCAGCCGCAATAGTTCTGACCTCCCAGGGCATACCTTTCTTCTTGCTGGGAACCGATATGATGAGATCAAAGAAAGGAGAGCACAATTCATATAACCTCCCTGACGAAATCAACCAGATCGACTGGTCGCTGAAATACCGTTATCAGCAGGTATTTAACTACCATAAAGGGCTTATTAACCTAAGAAAGGCTCATCCGGCATTCCGCATGATACAGGCCGAAGAAATAAGAAAGAACCTCGTCTTTTACCCTTGTCCCGAACATGCGGTGGCTTTTTCCCTTAATAACTATGCCAACAATGATCCATGGAAAACTATTTTCGTGGCGTATAACGCCGGAACACAGCCGCAAGACTTTTCTTTGCCCGAAAATGGGCACTGGAACGTTGTTGTAGATGAAAATACTGCCGGCATCAAGCCTCTATACGGTTTTGACGGGGACACGGTTGTTGTGCCGGCAATATCCGCCATGGTCTTATATCTTTCAAATTAAGTTTATAAAATTTAAATATTTATGATAAAATGTTTTAATAACAAAACAGAGTAGGAGAAAACCGATGAAAAAAAATAATCTGATCCTTTACATTACATCTTTTTTTTCCGGCATGACCGTAATGGCTGTTGAGCTTTCATGTTCCAGGCTTTTGGCTCCTTATTTCAGTTCCTCCCAAATTGTATGGTCGGTCATTATCGGGCTTATCATGATTTGTATGAGTATCGGCAATGTTCTGGGAGGAAGAAGCGCCGATAAGCATAAGAGCCTCGGACGGTTGTACTTTTATATCTGGATAGCTTCAGTATGGATTGCGGTTATTCCCTTTGCCAGCAAATATTTAATAGCTCTTATAGCAGGCCTTCTTATGCTGGTTTTCCCGGGAAGCAACCTGGTTGTACTGGGTTCGGCTATTTCTTGCCTGGCAATATTCTCTCTGCCCATGATACTATTGGGAATGGTCTCGCCTTACCTTGTAAAATTGGGTGTTGAGGACACCGAGAACAAGGGACGCATAGCAGGACAAATATATGCCATGGGAACCATAGGAAGCATTATCGGAACATTTGCTCCCACCTTCCTTACAATTCCATACATAGGTACGAGCAAAACATTTTTGCTCTTTGCTCTCCTGTTGAATATAGTATGCGGTCTTTACTTTATCTTCACCAGAAAAAACGCGCTGCGTAATACCATAACCGCAATACTGATACTGGTTTTTTTATTGCTGCCTATAAATAATTCCTATGCTTTCTGGAAAGATAATCTGTTATATGAGGGTGAGTCCTTATATAATTATCTCCAGGTAGAGGAAACCGAAGACTCAATAATCCTGTCAACCAATGTTGCATTCGGGGTACAGTCCATTTACAAAAAGGACGGTTCGCTTTCGGGGTATTATTATGAATATGCCCTTATGGCCCCATATTTTATAAAAGGCATGTCTCTTGAAAAAAAACTGGATGTTTTGGTACTGGGATTGGGCACAGGCACTTTCCCGAAACAGCTTAAAAAGTACATTCCCAATGTAACTGTCGACGCGGTTGAAATAGACGCCAAGATTGCCGATTTGGCCACAAAATACTTTAATCTAAAGGAAGATGAGGCCAATGTATATATTAATGACGGGCGCAGTTTTTTCTCGACATCTGACGCAAAGCAATATGACATAATTCTTGCCGACGCTTACCAGGATATTACCGTGCCTTTTCACATGTCAACCATTGAATTTTTTCAAATTGTCAAGGAACATTTAAAGCCCGGCGGCGTCCTTATTGTCAACGTAAATATGAAATCAGGAAGTTTTACAGGTGTTCCCGAGTATCTGGCCAATACTGTAAAAAGCCTTTTTAACAGGGTTTACAGATCCGATCTGACACAGGTTACCAATTCGCTTCTTTTTGTAAGCGATGACCAAAATATGGTGGAAAATTATAGGAACAATATCAAGGAACAAATTAAAGAGGACCATGATTTATACCCTATTTCAAAATTTATAGAAGAAAATCTTGTGGAAATAACCGATGACAGTTTAATCCTTACCGATGATCTTGCCCCGGTAGAAATCCTGGGACAAAGAGCCTTAACTGAGATAGTCAGAACAGAGGTTGCCAACGCAAGAAAATATTTTGAAGGAAAAAGTTTAAAAGAGATTTTTGAATATATAACACAATAATTTAAGTTATTAAAAAGCTGACTCCATATAAAGTACCAGGAACGGCACCTTATATGGAGTCAGCATCTTCGATTATTTCCTCTTCAATTAACTCCCCTAAACCCTGGTTATTCTTTTTATTATTGTTATCACAATAAATCTGATAAGTTATCAATAACTTAACAAGATCATTTGCCAGTGTAAAAAATGCGCCTATTAAAAGTAACTTGTCAATATCAAAACGAAAGTTGAAACGATTGTTTCGGTTAACCATAATATCCCTCGGGAAATCTTTGATACTATACTATTCATAAGGTTAACCTCTTGTTAAAGCAATCGCTATTCCACCAATACCAGGCGCTTGCTTTTCAGATTCCCTTTCTTTGCCCAGATACTTAATGGCTCTCCGTCCATTAACTGGGTCAGGATATTCGTAACCACCTTACCGTTTGCGTCGGTCCGCCAGAAGGAGTAAGTAAGATCATTCAAATAAATTTCTGCTCCCTCAACTGGCTGTCCGTTTTTGTCAGTAACCGTCAGGATTGCTGTTTCGCCCGGCTTTATTCCTTCAGCTTTCAGTATTAACGGATAATCCAGGTTTATCTTCATATCCGGCAACGGGAACCGCTGGCTTTGTCCTCTGCCTTCTACTATCATAGCACCCAGATGAAGCTTTATTTGGGTTTCGTCGAAACCGGATCTTGCCTTAAAGGTTATTGTAGCCAATTTGGCCATATCGGCAGTCGAAAGATTTGTCAGATTGTCTATTACAATAAGTACCCTGCCGTTTTTCTCATCGATCCTGTTAGCGATAATCGTTCCTTTCTTAGCCCAGGATTCCAGGGCTGCCTGGATTCCCGGAGCCGAACTGTCCTGGTCCACAGGTTCAAGCTTTGTAACATCGTATTCAAAGTCCACATAGATCTTTTTCAGATTTTTCGGATTTTTGACGCTTAATGTTGTGGTCACGCTGCCGCCTTCAACAACAACGGCATCGGTGGAAGCAATTACCTGGGGTGCTCCTGTATCCACCGTGAACGTAATTGTCCGCGTTCCCTTGTTCCCGGCTGTATCGGAATAATTTATGGTAAGGGTATGGGTTCCGTCAGACAGAATATTGTCTGAACCAAGCTCTCCTTTTAGAGTAACGCTTCCGGTACCCTCAACGTTGACATTGGTTAACTCGTTTCCATCAAGTATTACCTTGACACTCTTCGCATCAATATCGGCTCCGTTTGGTGCCTTGATTATTTCAGCAGAAAGAGGAATCTTTTCAGTCTTTATAACTGCCTTATCTTCCGGAGATGTGATCTTGACCGTCGGTGCCTGAACAATATTTCCGTCGGCAAATACTGCGCGGATCTGGTCAAAATACAGTGTTCCCTTTGTTCGCATTTCGTCCCTGGAGCACATCACTCTTATAGGCGTTTCAAGGATGAACGGGCCTTTCCTTCCGCTCGGTATTTTTGCCTCGACATATTTCCAACCTGTCCAGTCAATCCCGCCTTTTCCGGTAGCCGGGTCATAGTCCGGGGTAAAATCAATATAAAAGCTCTGTCCGCTTCCGTCTTTTACGCTTGCCCGCAACCATGCCTTGCTGTTATCACCATACACCCACATTCCAATGGCATTGGGCGTTCCGTTTATCGTAATCTCAGTCTTGGTTTTGGTATTGGGATCCAGCGGATATGCATATACGCCTGCTACACCTTTTTCAACCCCTGTGCCCAGAGTAAAGTCATAATCGAGCTTCAACAGGCCGCTTCCGGACCTTGCCATTTCCTTATCCTGGATCAATGATACATTGGCTGATTTTGCTCTTACCGTTGAATATCCCCAGCTTATCCCGCTTTCAAAGTCTTCTATCGCATTCGGCGTAGCCGGGATTACAACATCTATGTAAGCGGATGTATTACCGTATTTTACAATTATTCGGCCGCTGCCGGAAGCATTATCAGCCATAGTGAACACGCCGTCCTGGGTAATAGTGCCAATATTTCCCTCAACCTGCCAGGTAAACGAGCTGTCGCTGCTGTGCACTTTCATATTATAATAGTAAGCTTCGCAGCTTAAATCTATCTTATCTCCCGGTAACATCGTTAATACACTCTTGGAAGGCTTAAGGGATGTTACTTTGTCCAGAACCGTTACGGTTGCACTTCCTGCTACATTATTGCTGGCAGCCATGACATAGAAAGTACCGGTAGTATCGCCTACCTGCAATAATCCGTTTTTATCAATAGTGCCTGTGCCGCTTACCCAATCGATGGAAGCAGGCAGCTGGGCAGGCAGATAATGCTTATTGGTTGCCAGCGCTGAAAATTGTACTGAAGCCATTGGCAGAGCATATACCTTTCCCGGATAGACATGAAGGCTTTCCGCGACTGTACTGTTTGTTTCCCTGCCTTCTTTTATGGCAATGCTCTTTTTTGAAATGAGAAGAAGGCCGTTTGAATTCGCTCTTTCCGTTCCATCCGACGGTTTGTTAAGAAGTCCCGGACTTGAATGTCCCGGCATCCTTGCAATAATTGCCGATGAGCCTCCGCCGTCCAGTTTAAGAGCTTTCACGCAGCCTAACGCATGCAGGAACTGGGCCGCCTCTGCGCTTGAAACACCCTGGCTTAAGGTGCTTCTACCGTCCACCTGATAGAATACAACATCACCGTTGGCTTTGACCCCAACTGCTGTGAAAGGATTATAATCAGTCGAAGATAATCCGCTTGCTATGGCGCCGTTGTTAATAAGTATTTTTTCTCCGCCAACAGCCTGAGTTACATTAGTCCATTTGTTTTCAGGATCATCAAAATAGAATACTACTTCTTCACCAACTCTGAAATCCCCCATTGAACTAACGCCGTATTTCCCGATCCTGGCCGACAGAACCAGTTGATTTTCACCTATTGGTGTTGATCTCGCATTAATTTTTATCCCGGTTATTCTGGTCTTTACAGTTCCGCCAATCTTAAGGTCTCCTTCTACTATATCAAGGATAGCCTCAAGACTATCCACGGTACTGCCGGTATTGGGACCGAAGTCACTGCTGTATAAATAAGGGCCCCAGTCGTTCTGAGGTTTGTTGAAGTTACTAAATGTATATTTCTTGCCGTTGATCGTATAATACATCTCAAGATTAGGCGCATCGATAATAACCGAGCCGTCCTGGTTAAATCCCACAGCATACCATTTAGTATTGCTGTAGCTTATTAGCTTGCCGTTCTGTACACACAGACCTATCGGTACACCGTTTTCGAGGTAATAGAAATCGCCGTTGATTCCTCCGATTATCGAGACGCCCTGTTTTTGTTCCTCTATCTTTGACATGCTGCTTAAAGTTACGCGGCTGTTTACGCTGTTTCCGAACGCAGCAAAAACCATGGCATCAGAGGTTTTGGGGTTGAAAGTGATCGTTTGCCCCGCCTTATATGTATTGTTTCCGGCAATACCGTTCCAGCGGTTTAAAACAACACCTTCCGCTAACTTTCTTTCTTCACTGTGGAAAATTGACGTCTTTCCGAAACTGGAAATATACGCCGAAGCAATGTTCCCCGCCATGGAAAATATCACGGCAAAGCAAAGAAACAAAGCCATAGATTTTTGTGCCTTCAAAAAGCTTTTTCTCATGTATAAAGACCTCCTGATTTGTAAAAAGAGCTTCTAGGAAAAGCTTAACATAAATTATCGGTCTAATATAATTTAATTGTATTACTTATTTGTTTCGCTTTTATTACGAAGGGGATCAAACCGTTCAGACCGTGATTACATGATATTAACAGCGGTTTTTGAATTGTGTTATTAAGCTACTTTAAAAAATATATAAAGATGGAACCGACAGTAATAATATCTGTTTTAAAGGAAGAAGAACCAAATATCCAATTATTTTTAATAAACAAGAGAGAGTCAGTGGGAAATAATAATTTCCCACTTCCATCAGATCCTGTGTTCCGCTATCCGAACAGGTATAAAAAAGCAGCCTGCCGGGCTGCTTTTTTATTTTTTTATGTTCTTATTTCTTCTTGCCCTTAGCTGCCGCTACTTTTTCCTTCAGTTCCTTGCCTGCCTTGAAAACAGGAGCCTTGGAAGCGGGAATATTAATTTTCTCCTTTGTGCGAGGATTTACACCGGTACGAGCTTTGCGGTCTCTGACATCAAATGTGCCAAAGCCAACTAATGTAACTTTCTCGCCCTTTACCAATGATGCGCTGATGCTCTCGATGATCGCGTCCAGTGCAATTCCTGCGTCCTTTTTGGTCATCTCCGCTTTTTTCGCAATTGCATCAATAAGATCTGCCTTATTCATGTCAACTCTCCTTTCGGATATTTCTGGCACTATGTGCCAAGTAGTTTATACCCATATTATTTCATAAAGCAACATAAAAAGCCATCTTTTTTTCACAAAAATTTAAACTTTTTTTAAAGAAAACCACTCCTTGAGCAGTTTACAACCTCCCCTCGGCCTGAAATCCTTTTATTATGCATATTTCAGACTCTCAAACAAAAAATCTTTACAAATAAAACTTCCAGTTTTTTTTGTGATTAATGACTGTTATCAATGGTTTGCACTGCTACTATCACATTTCCAAAACAATTATGGCAAATATTGTTATTTTATTTTTCACAAGAATTTTATTGTGACATAATCACTTTTAAATAATTGGGCAAATTATATTATAAAAATAAGATCTAATGTGTAACTGCTTTCATTATAAACTATGAAAAAAGAAAGGAGTGGTTACTTGCATAAAACAAGAAAATTATTGTTAGGATTACTCTGTATATTTTCCCTCTCCTTTTCAGCCTGCGGAAAAACCATAAGCTATACGAATATCTCTCCAAGGATGCATTGGATGTAATAAAGGGAAACAGCAAGGCAGTCCTCATAGATGTTCGTACGCCTGAAGAATTCCGGGTACTGCGTATTCCAGGAAGCATACTTATACCCGACTATGAAATAAGAGACAAAATCGCCAATGTGGTACCCGACAAAGATACCACAATAATAGTTTACTGCAGGAGCGGAAACAGAAGCAGAAATGCAGCGAAGACGCTTATCGAAATGGGATATACCAGGGTATTTGGGTGGCATCATAAATGGCCTTACGATACCGAAGGAGATGACGAGTTATAGTTTTTTATCTTTATTAACCCATATTATAACTCAATGCTCCTTTTATATAGATAGAGAAACAACTTGTATATAGCAGCAAATATAATATTTCATTATTAGACCTCCGTAGCTTGCTATACATAAGTTGTTTCTTTTTTATTCCCTTCACCCCCAAGTGACCGGGCTTTGTTACCGAGTTAAACAGCCGTTTTATACCTGCGCTAAATCGCTTGACTGGACTAAATGCCTGTGTTACAATATTCAAGCGTGCTGGAGAAAAACCGGCCGCATGGATACAACATAAAAACGAATATAAGCAAATAGAGCAGATATGGAGAGGTGGCTGAGCTGGTCTAAGGCGCACGACTGGAAATCGTGTGACGGCTAATACCCGTCCGAGGGTTCGAATCCCTCTCTCTCCGCCACAATGAAAACCCTTTTTAAGAAAGGGTTTTCGCTATTTTTACCGATAAAAAAATTAACATGGATCTACAATAAAAAAAATGAACTTACTGGCTACATCACTGCCAGTAATCGGTTAATTCTTACCATATTGATTGCTCTTATCATGTTATATGCAAGAAAACTTAGCACCATTATTATCAACAGAGTATTTACATCTTTGAAAAAACACATAAAAAAACCTTTTATTTTATAACGAATATGATTTTAATCCAGTATCTGATATAATCTCACCTTAGAATTGTATATGAGAATAGTGTCTCTATTTATAGCAAGGGAATGCAGCCATATCTCGTCCGATATGAACCGGGAATTGAAATCATCTATCTCGGTACAAGCCTCGATGGCGTTTTCCAGGGCATTCCCCAAAACTATGGATGGCTAATTTTTTGCCTAAACGGATAGTTGTCTGAAATCTATTTTACATTTTATGTTGAATTTACTATTTTATTGGTATAATATATAATTACGTACATATTGATATAAATAATGTCATACTTACGGAGATTAAAATTAATGGCTACTAAATTTTTAAAATACATACGAAAGCATCCTTCCAGTAAAACTCAAATGCCTGTGATTCATTCAACTGCGGGAATGAACTTACGTGGATGCATTAAGGAAAGAAAACTGAAAGCCACTCTTTGCCCTGTATTTAAAGAATACTTACTATATTTTTTTATGGCCGCCCTGCTTATAAATATGGTAAAAATGGACAAACTCCCGAATACTGGCCTGTTTGTTTTATATGTAAACATGATACAATAAAAAGTGTAAAAAGAATTTATCCTTTTGATACAGGCGCTTTTGTTAACGAAAGATACGATGATATTTTCAAGGGTAAATTTACTTTGAATGATTATCAAATTGAAAAGTTTCCTGATGATGTTTTCAGCCTTATTGAATGTTTCTTTGGAGATAATCATAACTATTATATGGGAAAAGTTAAAAAAATAGATATTTCTGACGCAGAACATGAGGTAAAATCATACTATGAATTAGTGAAAACAATCGTATCGAAATGCGATGACAGAAAGTATACGATAGAAATACAAACTGATGAAGATATAGAAATATTAGACAATGTAATAGCTGTTATTTTTGCACAAGGTGCTCTTGATGTTTGGGACTAATAGGTACAAGAGAAAAACTTATTGCGGATCTTAAAAAATATGAAAACGGCATCAAAAAGTCATCCTTGCTTTCTTACCATGCTCTTATTAAATTTATGGGTTATGATAGTAATAAAGAATAT
>JAAYFU010000002.1 GCA_012728095.1 Clostridiaceae bacterium | reverse complement strand
GTCTCATCAGGCAAGGGAAAAACCTTAATGGAAATAGGGGCCACCGTTCTGCCTCATTGGCAAAAAGATACTACCGACCGGAACCGCACATCACCATTTGCCTTTACTGGTAACAAATTTGAGTTCAGGATGTTAGGTTCTGCATTTTCCATCGCAGGTCCAATTATTGTCCTTAATACGATAGTTGCCGACGTTCTTAGCCAGTTTGCTGATATCCTGGAAAAAAGCCAGGATTTTAAAGCAGACTTAAGCAAACTCATAAAGAATACTATCAAGAACCATAAACGCATTATTTTCAACGGTAACGGATATGACAGCGCCTGGGTAGAGGAAGCTGAAAGAAGAGGCCTGTCCAACCTTAAGACTACGCCCGAAGCTCTGCCAGCCTTTATACAACCTAAAAATGTGGAGATGTTTACCCGTCATCAGGTTTTTACAGAACACGAGATCCATTCCCGTTATGACATACTGCTTGAAAACTATTCAAAGACCATCAATATTGAAGCCCTGACTATGATCGATATGGTCAATAAGCTGGTTATTCCGGCGGTTATTGATTATCAGCGGGAACTTGCCGAATTGATATTGCATAAGAAAGCCGTCAGCCCTGATATTTCAGTGAGTATGGAAGAAAACCTCCTCAACAGAATAGCCAGACTATCCGAATGTCTGCAAAAGAGAATTGAAAATCTCTCCTATCAAACCATAGCCGTCAGGGAAGCAAGAAGTAATCTCGAGCTTGCCGCAGCATACCGTGAAAAAGTATATATGGCAATGAGTGAGCTGAGAATGATTGTTGACGAACTTGAAATGCTGGTCAGCAGTAAGCATTGGAAAATCCCGACTTATGCTGAGATCCTCAACAGCGTTATTTAAGACAAAATCAGTATATAAAGGGCTGTCTTAAAACAGGCAGTCATCCTGAATTAAAAGCGAAGAATCTTAAGCAAAGTTGTTAAAGCAGCTCCAAGTTTAAGATTCTTTTTTCGTTTTACGGCCCCGGAGCGATTCGCTTATCTTGTGGCATTCTCTTTATTTAGCGGGATCTATTTGAATAATCCAACACGGCTTGCGCTATGCCGATAAAATATTCCGACTCTCTTCTGATATGGTTGATTACAACCGGCGCCACCGAACTGTTGCGGACAGGATTGCTCTCAGCCAGGATTTGATCAAGAAGCTGGATAAACTGTCGGCTTTGTTCAAGCGCTTTCTGAAGAAATTCCTGAATCTGCTGCTGCATCGACCGGCTTATATTGCCTCTGGTTCTTACCAACGTTTCAATGTATTTTGTTACCATGCCTTTTGCCTGATTAAAAGACAATTCATACTGCTGAAGCTGTATTACAAATCTCGGCTCAAGATTGGGCACAATTTGACGGATAACAACTGTATGTTCTGCCTCCTGGCGTTTCCAAAATTCTGCTTCATCAAGGGCGCGGGCGAGGGTTCTTTCACCGTAATAAAACTGCATGTTCATCTTCCTTTCACGATTGGATAAACCCTTATGCAACATTATATGAGCTATATCCATAAAGTCGTGAAAAGAGAAAGAATACAAACCTTAACCGGCTTATCCCGACGAGAAACCTTACGCCCGCTCTATATAACCTCTATAAAAAATGCCGTAAGAGATGGGAAACGGCCTCGCGGCGCATTTAACCCACTCTACGGCACCTAAAAAAGTTTCAAGAATCTTACTTAATCCTTACTCCGAATATTTTCTGGACATATGACCCTACAACCGCAATATCATTGTATACTGCCGGAGAACTTTCTATATTTGCTCCCAGTGAAACTTTATCAAGATCCTCGCCGGTCATGGGATCAAACAGGCGCATATATCCGTCATAACCGCATAACAATCCGTAGGTTTTTCCGTCATCGCTTCTTACAGCTACCGGTGAACTCCAACTGTAATTAGCAAGCTCACGAACCCATATTTCCTCCCCAGTTTTCTTATCCAGCGCCACAAGTTTTCCGTCCATCTGGCTTCCGGTAAAGCATACGGGGAAGATTATCCTGTCCGCGATATCATCCTTGCCTAATAACGGTGTGCCCAATACCCCGCCGTTAATTCCCGAACGGTAATAACAGGTATAATTCTTTTGCCATATCAGTTCACCTGTCAAAGCATTGAACTTGCGGATATTACAGTCAGCTTTGCTGGCTTTCCCTCCGGCGCAGCGTTTATCAACTTCATTGGCCGTATAGATGAAAACTCCATCCTCTTCTTCCTCCAGCACAATCGTACTGTCGGTGTCATCCCCGACGTCATACATCCATACCGGCTCCAGATTGTTGATATCAAGGCAAAGGAGGGTACCTCCGTTATCAACGGTGTACATGAGGTTCCTGTATATAGTCGGCGAGTTTTCTATGCCGTAATCGGCACCGGGGCTGTTATAGGAAGATTTATACTGGAATTTTGTTACTTCCGGGGATATGGACAAAGTACCGGTTACAGGATCAAACTTTGTATTCAGCTTGGTCTTGTAAATAAGACCGTTTTCACCGACACAAATCAAGGTATCTGTTTCCTTGCTCAAAATAGCCGATGAGTCAAAGGCTCCCCATGAACCCCTGTATGATAAAGGATCTTTTCCCATAATGCTGAAAATCTCGCTTTGATCCAGCAGGCTGTAAATCCTGTACTTAAAGTCGGTGTATTTGCCGTTGTTTTCGTTTAAGCCCATTCCGGTGTAGAACAGGGGATAACCCCTTGGATCCACCATACCCGTGCCCTTGATGGAAAATCCAAGATTTATCTTATTACGGGTCGGCTTTCCTGTTTCAAGATCCAAAAAGTATATATTTCCGTCCAGGATAGGATAAATAACCTCGACGAAATCCTTATTCTTAAATTC
>JAAYFU010000009.1 GCA_012728095.1 Clostridiaceae bacterium | reverse complement strand
GTAAGCTTTTTATTTTCAAATACGATAGCAATATTATCAGGAGTTCTTTCTACCTGTTCTTCAAACAATTGATGAATGGTTTTTTCCCTTGGATAATCTGCATAGGTATTGTTAAAATCATATAATATTTTCTTTTTTTCATTTTCAGTAAGCATTTCGATTTTACAGACAAGGTTTTTCGGATTGTCCAATGCATGCCACAACAGGCTCAATACATGCTGATGAATGAATTCAATTTCTTTATCGTAATACAAATCGGAATGATAATCATAATCAATGATTAAGATACCTTCATTATCCCTGTCATTAATATGCATTGTAAATGAATTTGACTGATGTTCATTAAAATGCCATCTTGTTATGTATTCTACATCAAATGATTTGTCAAACTTTGAGTTTTGATAGGAAAGAACTATGTCATACAGGTTTTCTTTTATATTATGTTTTTCTCTTACATATTTCAGTATATGTTCGTAAGGATATCTTTGGTGCCTGTATGAACTAACACATAAATCCAGAACTTTCTGAGATAAATCCGAGAAAGATTCATTACTGTTTACATTAATGCGTAATGGTACCGTACTTACAAACATACCCGCAGTATTTTTATCAGTGCGGTTAAGTCTGTTTAAAATAGGCGTCCCTATAATTATATCTTCTTTTTCCGATATTCTGTTTATATACATGGCTAAAGCCGAAAGAAACAAGGGATACGGAGTTATTTTATTCTCCTGGCAGTATTCCCTGAGTTTATTAGTAAACTTTTTGGGCGCAATAAACGTTTTTCTTTTTGTTTTTGTAGAAAAATCATTGGTTTGTCTTACCTTTAAAAATGTAGTTTCTGGTACCGTTTCAAAAGTTTTTTCCCAATAGTCTTTATCTTTTTCATACCTGTCGGATTTCAAATAGAGCTGTTCGTTTTCAATAAACGCGGTATATGAGGGCATAGCGACGTTAACGCTCTCATCGTCCGGATCTTTTATCAGTCTGCAATAATAGTCAACAATGGAACTGCCTAAAAGGCTCATATTCCAAGCATCAGATATAATATGGTGCGTTACAATATAAAAACCTACATCAGAATCATTAAGCTTAATTATTACAAACCTGAATAACTCACTGTTTAATAATTCAAAAGGTTTAAGGGTTTCCTGCCTGTCCCACTCCTGCATGGCCTTCAAAGGGTCTTCAAAACCTGAAAAGTCTTTAACTTCAATATCTTTGTATTCGTAATCAGCTACATATTGCTGCGGATTTCCATTATCATCAAGACATATTCTTAAACGTACACCGTCGTTATTTTTTATATATAAATTTATCGCTTTTTTCAAAATATCAATATCAACTTTATCCTTTATTCTGAGAGTTCCTGCAACGTTTGAAATGCTTGTCCCGGGATACATACGTTCGGTATACCAGATAGATAATTGAGGTGACGTTAAAGGATAATAAATAGTACCGGACATACTATAAACCTCCATTTTTATCTTATGTTAATCATTTTTATCTTATGTTAATACTAATTAATACATATTTTATCATATTATAAAAAAATAAAAATATTATTTCGATAAAAATTGACAAAAAATATTATAAAATTACATATATCAAAAAAGCTCCACCTTTAACCGGTGAAGCTGTTTAATGAAAAACATACTTTTCATATTTTTATAATTCGTTCAGCGTACGTTTCAGGAATTCTCTCGTACGTTCCTGGACAGGATTAACCAGGACCTGTTCCGGACTGCCCTCTTCCACGATAACTCCCTGATCCATAAATACGACTCTATCTGCCACATCTTTAGCAAACCCCATTTCATGAGTCACTATCAGCATGGTAAGCCCTGATTCCGCAAGCTCCTTCATAACTTTCAGCACTTCTCCCACCATCTCAGGATCAAGGGCTGAAGTCGGTTCGTCAAACAACATAACGTCCGGTTCCATGGAAAGAGCTCTTGCTATTGCTACACGCTGTTTCTGGCCGCCTGACAGTTGTTTGGGCTTGGCATTAATGTACTGGTCCATCCCAACAACCTTTAAATACTTCATGGCGACCTCTTCAGCCTCTTCCCTGGACCGTTTCAAAACCTTCATCTGGGCGATGGTACAATTTTTCAATACATTCATATTATTGAAGAGGTTAAATTGCTGGAATACCATTCCCAGTTTTGTACGATATGCATATATATCATGTTTATCATCCAATATGTTTTCGCCTTTATAGATTATTTGTCCGCCACTTGGCTTTTCCAGCAGATTTATGCAGCGGAGCAAAGTAGATTTGCCCGATCCCGAAGAACCTATTATACAAACTACCTCGCCTTTTTTTACTGAAAAATTAATATCCTTAAGCACTTCATTTGTACCAAAAGTCTTGCTTAAATGCTGTACCTCAATTATGTTTTCCATAACTTCCCCCTATTATCATCGTTGGCCCGCTTCACCTGTTTTTCATACGGATCATGCTTTCCGGTTTTGCTACCTGCATTTGGTTTCCTGCCAAGTCAAAATGTTCAGGACCGTCTATCATTTTTTCAAATAAACGAAGTATCCTGGTTACTGTAAATGTCATAACAAAATAAAGCAGACATGCTATAAAGAAAGGTGGATAGAAAATAAACGAATTCCCTGCTATCGACTTAGTAACAAAATAGAGTTCGGAAACCGATATTACGTTTAACACAGATGTATCTTTAATATTTATGACAAATTCATTTCCGGTGGCAGGCAAGATATTTCTGATAACCTGGGGCATAACTACATTGGTCATTGTCTGGAAATGATTCATACCCAGTGCGTGAGCCGCTTCAAATTGTCCCTTATCTATTGAAATGATACCGCCTCTTACAACCTCAGACATATAAGCGCCGGTATTTATGGATACAATCACAATCGCGGCAAAATATTTATCCATGCTTAAGCCAAACGCTTCGGCAGAGCCGTAATATATAACCATGGCCTGCACCATCATGGGGGTGCCCCGGAAAAACTCAATATATGCAGAAAGCAAAGCGTTTATCACCTTAAGTAAACCTTTTCTGAAACCTCTCTCCGGTATAGGTATCGTTCTTATGATACCTACTATTAATCCAATAATCCAGCCTATTGATTTTTATTTTATTTTTTATTATCCCTCCGTTTTCGGATAAAAGGTTATACAAATTACGTAAATAACATGCATAAAAATCCGGAGAGATGAAGAATAAAATTACTCTCCGGTTGTTTAAGGCTGCTT
>JAAYFU010000057.1 GCA_012728095.1 Clostridiaceae bacterium | reverse complement strand
AGGTCTCATTTCATGGGCGCGTAAAAAGAAATCGATATATTTTTGCAAACCTTCTTTAGCCAGATCATTTCCAAAAATCACAACCTGATTGTGGGATATAAAAAGCCTGTTTCCTGTCTTGTGTGTCATTTGTCTTACTGCTTCAAAAATTGTCATCCCCTTGCTGGAGACATTCCAAAATGGCCTGTCTTCTCCGCCGCTTCCTCCTGACGATTTTCCTGCAACACCTTCTTTGACTACCTGTGCTGTAAGCAAAATGTGTTCCGGACTTTCGTCTTTGTCAACTCCCATTCCAATTACAATTTCCAAATCATTTATCTCTCTTTCGCCCAAACAGCCGGATAAGACAAACAACATAAAAAAGCATAAAATAAATTTCATAATTAAAAAATTCGTCTTTTTCCCCATTACAGCCCGCTCCTTTTATTTGGAATCATTGTTGTCTTTCTTATTCGGTGACGGCATCATGTCCTGACCTTGGTTGTAGGAATCGCGATTTTTCCAGATAATAGCCTCAGGACGCTTTGACAAGGTCCAAAGCGGCATCCTTATAAAAACATCCTTCAAGCCTGAAAGATTCAACGGTACGATAGGCCATAAATATGGTGTTCCAAAAGATCTTAAAGACGCAAGATGCAGCAATGTTGCCAAAAGGCCCATAATTACACCAAATCCTCCGGAAATTCCGGCAAGTATAAGATAAATATACCGCAGTACCGTTCCGGAATCAGTCTGTGACGGAACAGCAAAGCTTGCAATGGCCGTCGCGGATACAACGATTACCATGATCGGACTTATAAGGCCGGCCTCGACAGATGCCTGACCCAGTACAAGAGCTCCAACAATGCCGACCGTTTGTCCTACCGGTTTCGGCAGCCGTACCCCTGCCTCTCTTAAAAGATCAAAGGCAAACAACATCAAAAACGCTTCCAATATTGCCGGAAAAGGGACTCTTTCTCGCCCTTCCGATATAGATATCAATAACTGGGTAGGTATCAGCTCCTGGTGGAAAACAGTCAAAGCTACGTAAATTGCAGGTCCCAGAGTACTAATTATATATGACAAAAATCTTATTATTCGTATAACACTTGCAAAAAACGGTCTGGCATAATAGTCCTCCACACTTTGGAAGCTTTCGATAAACACCATGGGTACAACAAGGGCAAAAGGTGTACCGTCAACCAGGATAGCAGCACGGCCTTCTAGCATCTTTGCCGCAACTTTGTCAGGTTTTTCGCTGTTTGATATTGTAGGAAAAATAGAGTAGGGGCTATCCTCAATAAATTGCTCAATATATCCTGATTCCAGAACCGCATCTATTTTTATTCTTTTCAGCCGTCTTCTGATTTCTTCAATCAGTTTCGGATTGGCTAGACTTTTAATATATACAATGTATACATCCGTTTTTGACTTTTCACCTATTACAAATTTTTCCACACATAAGTCAGTGTCTTTAATTTTTCTGCGGATAAGAGAAATGTTTACATTTACATTTTCAATAAAACCTTCTCTTGGTCCTCGTACAACAGCTTCTGTCCCAGGCTCTTCAATACTACGGGATTCTCTTTTTCCGGGCTTGATGGCCAAGGCCTCTTTTGAGCCTTTTATCAATAGAATGGCTGCTCCTGCCAATAAATTGTCAAGCAGGTCACTTATCGTAGACACTTTCGAGTTATCTGTCATTGAAATTAAATTCTTCCTGATGGCGTCAACTTTGGTAAAATCAATATCCACATTGTTGCGAAGCAGTAATTCGCCATACATTAGAGGCTGCAGAATATTTTTATGGATTTCATCCTTATCTGCTAAGTTATCGATAAAAATCAAGGCACCTTTGAATTTCCTGTCATGTCCAAAGTTGAAATCGTGAATCGTTACATCGCTGCTGTCGCGAAAAATGCCTTTGATTATTTCCAGGTTTTTTTCTAAATCAGGTGATATTGGTTCGTTATATTCCTTATCAGGTTCAGTATCATGAAACATATATTTATTTCTTAAAGATAAATAGCGAATTCTCTTAAATATATTTCCAAACATAAATAATTCTTCCTAGGCAGTTTTTTATTTATTTTTCTTATTCATCGGGATTTTATTCATGAACAGGAAAATAATGAATGCTCAACTGATTCCATTATCATCTGCAAACAGTGGATGT
>JAAYFU010000056.1 GCA_012728095.1 Clostridiaceae bacterium | reverse complement strand
TTGTTGCTTCTCCGCCACGAATATGGCGTTCGGCCTTGTTTTCAGCAAGGATCCTCCTAACCTGACCTGCCATATGCGGATCTAATTTTGCCAGTCTCTCGGTAACATCTTTGTGTACTGTAGATTTGGATATCCCAAAATTCTGTGCAGCTGCCCGGACTGTTGTCCGGTTTTCAATAATGAAGCTCCCAAGCTCCAAGGCGCGTTCCTCTATGTAATGTCTCATACGCCTGCCTCCCGCACAGCGCCTAAAGTGGCTTGATGTCCCGATACTATATATATTAGGAAAGGCTGGCCTCTATACCCCTATTTTCAAATATCATTTTTCCTAAAGATGGCTGTCCGACATTTTGGTTTGTCTGTTCAAGGCGATAACCCGGTCAATTATTTTAAGTATTTATATTTTCGTCATTAAATTTCCTGGTGGCTTTCGCGAAATATATTCTTCTGCCTTCCCGTTCCATGATTCTTTGATTCATTTCTTCTTCGCGCTCTTTTAAAGTACGGAAACAATAGGGATTCTGTTTCAGATATTGCCTTACTTCTTCATATTTCATCTTCCATTACACTCCTTTTTTTTTGTACTATTATATGAAACAAGCAATTATATGGTTAATGGCCTTCATTTTCTGTTCATACGAATATTTTGTCATATAAAAGTGCACCTCCATATATTAGATTATTTCTAACATTTGGGGTGCACTTCAAATACCTCTCATTTTAGAGTTGACAGAACATGTCGAGGTCAATATTTATTTGGGAAAATCTATATATGCTGCGGGGTCTACCAGCTTATTCTCTTTGTAAAGCTCAAAATGAATATGAGTAGGTTCTGCACTTTCAAATATTGCGGTCGCTCCGACTGCACCGATTGGATCACCTTGTTTTACTTCCTGTCCCACCTGCATGGTCTGGTCATTTACGAGATTGGAATATACCGATTTATAGCCGTTATTATGGTCTATTACGATTGTAAATCCATATCTGGGATCATTTTTTATTTCCGCGATAACGCCGTTGCCCACCGCACGAACGACTTCACCGCGAGGTGCGGCTATATCTACTCCGCTATGAGTACGCCATTCGTTAAAGGTGGGTGAGAAGATAAGCTTATCCATTGAATACTCTGTCTGAATTTTTCCTGCAACGGGAGGTTTAAAATCCGGTCTTACTACTGCCAGAACCACGTCTTCGGTGGCCGCATCTTCCGCTATCGATGCTGCCTGGCCGGTCGTGGCTACTGATGCATCTTCCTCGCGTGGACCTGTATTCATTTCGAGCGGATTGGTCTCATTAGTTGTATTGATATCAGGCGCTTCTTCTGCGTTCTCAATTGCTTCGCTTTCTCCGGGACTTAAATCTTCCATACCTATAAAAGGATCGTCCTCAAAAGAGTCTATCCCTTCTTCGACTATGGAACTCTGATCCCATTCATTGTCAAAGTTGTTATCATACTGCGATATATCCAGGCCATAATCATTCTGCGGCTCATTTTCCTGAACCTGGTAAGGCTCAGGTTCCGGGTCGCTAAGTATTTGATTCGTTGAGAAATATACCGCCCCTGCTGCCAAAGCGCATAAGCCGACAACGATTGCAATATAAAAGCCACTTTCCTTGAAAAAAGATTTAAATCTGTTTTCTTCAGGTAAATTATCTTTTAATTTTCCCTTGTTGTTCACAATATCCACCTCCGTTTTGTATTATTGCCAACGGAAGTGGTTTTATACTTTTAATGCTTCAATTCTTCCACCGATATACCTGTATAATAAAACTCTAGTATTTCTTTGTATGTATAGCCTTTTTTAGCTAATGCATCCGCACCGCACTGGCTCATTCCAACACCGTGCCCGAACCCTTTTGAGACTATTTCCACGCTTTTTTCATCCGGAAAACTGAATTCCAGATATGTTGAAGGCAATTTTAACAGTTCTCTGAATTCGGTTCCTTCCATTTCAATTGAGCCGATTCTTATCCTTTTTATTCTGCCGCTGGCGCTGTAGGAAAGCACTTCTATATCCTCAGCCGGATCATCTTTTAATTCAGCTTTAGGATATTTATTTTTCAGTTTGTTCTTGATATCATCCCATTTAATGACCGTGCTTTTTATGTATTCGCCATATTCAGTTTCATATGGGCTGTAAACACTTTTCAGATACGGAACTGCTCCCAGTTTGGGCCACACGTTCTCTATATTTTCGGTAGCGCCTCCGCTGTTGGAATGATAAAGAGGATTGATTAGCTGGCCCTCATAGGTTATAACCATGTTTCTTGTGTTTGCAACAGCCCCGGCTATTTTCTCCCAGTCTGATTCATCACCTCTGCTTTCCAGAAATTCATCTTTTGAAATCCAGCTTTGACAATGATTTGAGTCTGTGCAAACATCAGCGCCAAAATGCTCGGTAAAAATCCCATAAAGGCCTCGGGCACGGCTTACGGCAAACGTCCTGGCAGCTACAGCCTGAGCTTTCAAAGCTTCCTGGTGATAGCTGTGGGGCATTTCAGCAGCTACTACGCCAATTAAATACTCTTCCAAATCAGCCTTGTCTATAACCGAGTCAGCGTTATTGAATACAACTATGGAAATCGGTTCGATTTCTTCTTCTTTTACCGGTATATCTGTTTTTTCTTCTGTCACCTCCTTTGGTGGCGGTATCAGGATCAACATAAGCAAGAGTGGCAATATTAACAGAAAAATATTCTCAGGTGTTAAAGGAATTCTGTCCCTGAACAATCCAAAGTGCCCTTTGCCTCTGTTTGTAAATGTTTTTTTTGTATATCGGCGGTATAATCCATAATTACGACTGTCCATGATTAAGTTTATGATATTATATAAATATACATGCAAGATTTCCTCAGCATTTCGCTGAAAGTCCTGTAAAAATGAGAATATATAATAAAACTGCTATGGAAATATTTTAGAAATGTTACCCCGATTGTAGTAAAAAGGAATGGTTATTACAATGAAAAACCCTTACATGGAACAAGCTATTATAGAAGCTAAAAAGGCTTTTGAACTGGGCGAAGTACCGGTTGGCGCAATTATGGTTTACAAAGGCGATATAATAGCACGGGCTCACAATTTGAGAGAGAAATCTAACAACGCTCTTGCACACGCTGAAATTTTAGTCATAAATGAGGCTTGTAAAAAACTAAATACCTGGCGGCTTGACAGTTGTGAGCTATATGTAACCTTGGAACCCTGCCCTATGTGTGCGGGGGCTATTATAAACGCTCGCATAAGTTCCGTTTATTTTGGCGCCTATGATCCAAAAGGCGGCGCATGCGGTTCTGTGGTTGACTTGTTTAAAAAGGGCAGCTTCAACCATTCCCCTGTTCTTTATGGCGGTATTATGGAAGATGCCTGCGAGGGATTGTTAAAGGAGTTTTTCGGGAAACTGCGTTAATTATGGATCTAAAGCGAAGCATTTTTCGTTGACTTGAAAATCTTCACATTATAAAGCATAACAAATATACCCACGTCTTGATTTACGCTTTATTATACCTTATAATAAATTACACTTGATTATTTAAGCTGATTTATGGAGAAGTATCGAAGTGGTCATAACGAGCTCGACTCGAAATCGAGTTGCCCTTGACGGGGCACGTGGGTTCGAATCCCACCTTCTCCGCCATAATTTTAGCAAAAACCCTTTTTACAAGAGGGTTTTCATTTTTATGACGATAAAAAGGCATAAATTTATAATATGTCCTTGTATAATGAAAGGACCCCCTAATCAAGCAAGGTTGCAACAGGGGGGCCTTTCATTCTTTATATAAAAGAATCCTTAAGAAAGGCTGTGATAGAACTAATCACTATCACATTTTTATTGTATCACCGCTATATGAATATTCTTTGGCAAAATCATGAATTTTGTTTGTCATAGTTTTTACAAGAATATTTCATCTAAACATTAATAAAAACGAACGGGCGGGTTTTCTGGATTATTACAACCATAAAAACCCGTCCCTAAAAAATCCCCCCCAGCCTGTCAGCGCTGCTGTTTATATAATTCTCTATTTGATGCCGTGCCTTACTTCGGTTTCGCCTTGTATTCCTTCAATACCAATATAGTCTTTCAGTTTATTATACTTCAAAGTAAGCGAAATGTCATCATCTGCAAGAAAATCAAACTTCAAAATTACTGTTTTAGCATTGATATAAAT
>JAAYFU010000055.1 GCA_012728095.1 Clostridiaceae bacterium | reverse complement strand
TGTTCGGTATAGGCTACGGCCCTGGGGAAAGCCAATGTGTATTCAGGCTTATAGTCAACCTTTTTGCCATTCTGGTAAACAGAATATGTAATGGTGGCACCATCACTGAATTTTTTCTGATAAGTCCCCTCAGAAACAGTGGTCCTGCTGACATAATTGGGCAATTTCGTAATATCCAGCACCAACTGTTCCGGATCGGTTATTTCCGGCGGCGGAGTTGGTTCCGGAGTTGGTGTAGGTTCAGGTGTCGGTTTCACTGTATTGGAAGGAGCAGGAGAATTGCTGGCCGAAGGTGTAGGAGAACCGGCTATAATATCCTTTCCAAAATCGCTTTGGGCAATTAATACCCCCAATAAAACCAACAGTGTTATTGCCAGAAGTATAACTATTGTCTTCAGTCTGTTGTATTTATCGTTACGTTTATTCACACTGAATTCCTCCTGTTATCTTGTTTCCGAGGCTTTTATACAAGTGTCTTTTTCAATTATCACCTGACAATTGTATCACCTTGGAAAGACATAGTCTATGTTTTATAAAAATTATCCAAATGATGTTTCCCGTCCAGGTTATTTGATTTTTATCCCAAATATCTTCTTCGCATATGATCCCACTACGATCATGTCGTCATACACTGCCGGCGAAGACTCGACATTGGCTCCGAGACTTACGGTGTGCAGGTCTTTGCCTGTCTTCGGATCGAAAAGATGCAGTATCCCATTAAAATCAGTAAATAATCCGTAGGTTTTTCCTTCTGAGCTTCTGACGGCTACCGGAGAACACCAGCTATAAGCATTTAACTGTCTTTTCCATACCTCTTCCCCGGTTTTCTTGTTCAACGCTACCAAAAGGCCATCCTGATTTGAACCTGTAAAACATATGTTGAAAATAATTATATCGCTTATATCATCTTTTCCCAAAAGCGGTGTGCCTAAAGCTCCGCCGTTGATATAGTAATTGTATACGCAGGAATAATCCTTCTGCCATATAAGTTCTCCCGTCAGGGCATTGAATTTCCTTATATTACAGTTTTCACGGCTCTTGCTCAACTGGCTTCTTTTATCCACCTGATTGGCCGTATAAACAAAAACTCCTTCACTGGTCTCTTCTATAACTGGTGATGAATCGGTATCATCCCCCACATCATAGACCCATACTGGCTTTAACGTGTTGAGATCCAGGCATTGGAAGATACCGCCGTTATCACAGAAATACATATAATTTTTATAATAGGCAGGTGAATTTTCGATACCCAGCTCAATATTGGTGGAATCTTTGTAACGGTATTTTGTCAGCTGTGGCGATATTGATATGGTCCCTGCTTCACGGTCGAATTTGGTATTCAGCTTAACACGATAAATAAGACCGTTTTCACCTGCCTCGATCAAGGTGTCGGTTTTTTTGTCAACTATCCCTGAAGAATCAAAGGCTCCCCATTTTCTGAAAGCGACAGGATCTCTTCCGAATATATCATATAGAGGCGTCTGATCTATAAGATTAAAAATCTTATATTTGAACTCGGTAAGCTTCCCGTTGTTTTCATTAATTCCCATACCCGTATAGAGAATGGGATAACCCCTGGGATCAATCATTCCTGTTCCCTTTATGGGAAATCCCACGGTTATCTTGTCCCTGGTAGGCTTTCCTGTCAAAAGATCAAGGAAATAAATGTTCCCGTCCAATGTGGGGTATATTACTTCAACCAGATCTTTTTCTTTCATATCAGGTTTTATGTTCATCATTTTCCTGATATCCTCAGGCCAGTTAACCAGCAAAGGCTGTCCTGTCCAGCCGGTGCCGGGCCAGTAACCTTCACTTGTACTTATGGCACCAATATCGTACGACCATACGATCTCCAGCTTCTTTTCGGTAATCGTGCGGCTTCCATACGAGGCAGAATCCCGGTAATTATTCCCTCTGAATGTTGTTACACCCTTTATATCCGAATATTCATCCGCATCACCGAAAATAATTTCATCCTTGGGAACATAATCTACGGGTTTTCCCAGTTCAAACACCCAATAATCAATTGTTGTTCCGTCCTTTTTCCTGAAGGTTTTCTTTAAATGCTCAAAAGCGTATTCCCCTGTAAACACGGCAGGATCTTCCCATGAAACCCTTAACACTTCCGGATCGGTGCTTTCTTCCGGCATAGGTTCAGGAGTTGGCCAGGGCGTTGCCGGAGCGGGTGTCTCCGGCTTGGGCACAGGAGTGAAAGATTGGCTTAGATCGTTTGTTGAAGTCGCTTTTCCCTGTGTGTTAATATTATCCTTCTTAAAGAGTTTTTTCCCGTTTGTAACAATAACTATTACTGCAATGATGGTTAAGACGGTAAGCAAAAATATTTTAAATTTACGTGGATTAAACCTTCTTCTTCTATAAGATCTGTACATTAAAAAATCTCCTCGTCCCTAAAACTTTTTGAAAATGTGGCTCTTCTTTGTCATATACCATTTTTCGAATAAATGCAAGACCTGTTTAGGTTCCTTGTTTTTCTTCATTACCTGTAAAGTGCCTCCTCCGCCAAAAACAGTCCTATGTATTTTGCATTATTCCAGACAAGACTGTCAAATTTTTTATCGTCATGAGGCACATCGGTATTATTATACGGAGTCAGTTCTATACAAAAGGCCGGGCGCAAAAATGCAAGCCTGAACCAGTTTTCATACCCGGCGCCGTATATGGCGGGATCCTCTGAGACAGGCATACTCTGGTATCTGGTCAGCAACACCAATCGCTTTGCCATATCCTTTACCCCCGGTATTAAGTTTACCGTGGCCCTGTCTGCCCAGTAAATTACATTTCCCTTGGTGTGGAACGATGCAGCCAATATGAAATCATTCTCATTTGAAAGCTTCATCATGGCCTGTATTTCAGGCTCTGTGGCGGCAGCGGTTCCCTTGAAGCTTTCGGAGGCAGGCTTTCCGACTTCATCATATTTCTCTTCCCACTGTGCCGGGTACTGGCGGTTCAAATCCACCCCGTTAATATTAGCTTTCCACTCCCTGTAAGAAGGCCTTAGCATTACCATGGCTTCCACGGCCTCCTGATTGCCGACAGCATCAATGCCCTTATTGACAAGGTTCACGCCGTCCGGATTCACCATCGGGACAATATAAATGCAAATGCAGTCTAATATTTCCCTGACATTGTATTTCCCAAAATAACTGTTGCTGGAATATGCCCTGGCGTATTCCTCGACCATTTTCATCAAATATGAACTTGAAATATATTCTCTCGCATGATGTGAACCGCAGAGAATTATCTTTTTATCGCCCTTTCCAAGTTTGATCAGCAAAAGATTCCGTCCTTCCACAGAATTGCCTATGCTGTCAAGTGATATTATATCCGGGTATGAATCAGCCAGTTTAAGACTTTCATCCATCATCTGCTCGTATGTGTAGCGCACATAAGGGTTCACAATATTTATTCTCTCTTCGGAAGCTTGAGAAGGAATCGAAGCCGAATCTTTCGGGAATTCCGGCGGAGCTGTTTTTACAGATTCAGGGACACTGTTTTGTCCTGGGGATTTTTGTTCGGCTTTTCCTTGCGATGTTTCCCGAGTTATCGCGGATGACGCGTCCTGGTTAACATCCTGCTTACCCCGTGAGTTTTCAGGCGGCAAGTCCGGCACCGGACCTGATGTTTCGGAGACCTCAGGCGGCTCTCCCGGCGACTTAATTGACTCATCAACAGTCTCTTCATATATATTTGAGTGGCCGGCACTTTCTTCCCCTTCATTACCGGAAGTTTCAGCAGGCATTGAAATAACCGCCTGACTTTCGGCTGGCCTCAGCACAGGGGTATTCAGTTCATCCGATACTGTTTCAGTCGGATTATAGACATCCTGGTTTCCCGATTCAATTATTTTCATATTCAGTCTCCCGCATGATGTCAAAACGCCTGATAAAAAAACTACAGCAAAAAATAATATACGGAAATGTACTTTTTTATACTCTCCTCTTCCATTCAATGTATGCCAAAACTTACCAAATATAGAACACAAATCTGTCTTAATATGATTTTGTCCGGATGTTTTTCCCATAATAGATTCCTTCATGCGATGATATGGCGGGGAATATCCCCCGCCTGATATTCTGATATATGGTATTCTGGCCCAAGACTAAGTTATGAGAGAACATTTTTTACAGGAAGTATTCAACACCTGATTCGAATATTTTCTGATCTTTATTCCCCGGTATGTTTATAGTTGTGTTGGAAGTGTAACGCTCATCATGCGCCATCTTCCCGAAAATTCGTCCATCCTTGCTGGTTATCCCCTCAATTGCGAGCATTGAACCGTTGGGGTTATACCTGATATCCATAGTGGGATTGCCTTCATGATCCACATACTGCGTCGCAATCTGCCCGTTTCTCTCCAACTCCTCCAAAACGGAAGGATTGGCGACAAATCTTCCCTCACCATGGGAAACTGCCACAGTGTAAATGTCACCGACCTTAACTTTGGACAGCCAGGGCGATAGATTGGAGGCAACTCTTGTGTTGACCATTAAAGATACATGGCGCCCAATGGTATTAAATGTCAAGGTGGGACATGTCTCATCCAAAGGCCTGATTTCTCCATAGGGAAGGAGCCCTAATTTGACAAGAGCCTGAAAACCGTTACAAATTCCCAGTATAAGACCGTCCCTGTTATTGAGAAGATTCATGACAGCTTCTGTGAGATAAGGATTTCTGAATACGGTAGCGATGAATTTTCCTGAACCTTCCGGCTCATCCCCCGCGCTGAATCCGCCGGGAATCATTATTATATTACACTCATCTATACTCTTTTTCATTTGTCTGACAGAATCCTCTATCTCTTTCGGCGTAAGATTATTAAGCACCATAACTTCGGTTATGGCTCCTGCAGCTTCAAATTTACGCTTAACATCGTATTCGCAGTTTGTGCCCGGGAATACCGGTATAAATACTCTAGGCCTTGCTATATGGATTCCTTTTCTATACTTTTTCCCCTGGGTATAGTTAATGGTTTTTACCTTGCTTACATCTCCGTCTGTTTTTGTGGGGAATATACTTTCAAGTGTACTCTCCCAGGCTGTCTGAAGATCCTTAAGGGAAACAATGCCGTCTGCAGTTATTATGACAGGCTCTGATATGGTTTCTCCTACCCTGGTATAGTTTAAACCATCAAAAATATCAGAGGGGTCATATCCTGTATCAACTTCCACCAAAATGGCGCCATAATCAAGCTTAAACAAACGATCAAAACCAAGCTCCTCCAGTTTTACTCCTATGCCGTTTCCAAAACTCATTTTGCAGATGGCCTCCGCCAGGCCGCCCACCTTCAATGCAGATGCCGAAATAATCACTTTGTCTTTAATCAGGGCATTAATCCTTGTATATGTTTTTTCCAGTTCATTAAAATCCGGAAGGAGCAATTCATCCTTATGAATAGAAAGAAGCACCAGGCTGGTTCCTGTCTTTTTGAATTCGGGTGAAATGACCCTTGTAACATTGACAGGAGCCAGGGCAAATGAAACCAGTGTGGGTGGTACATTCATATCGCCGAAGGTTCCCGACATACTGTCCTTTCCGCCTATGGCAGCTACCTTAAGCCGGGTTTGCGTATAAAAAGCTCCCAAAAGCGCCGATAAAGGCTTTCCCCATTTTTCAGGATTGGTGCCTAACTTTTCAAAATACTCCTGTAAAGTCAATCTTGCCTGTTTATAATTCCCTCCGATTGCAACAAGGCGTGCAAGGGATTCCACCACGGCATAAACTGCACCGTGGAACGGGCTCCATTTGGATATTACAGGGTTAAAGCCGAATGTCATTATCGTGCCGGTCGTGGTTTTCCCGGTTTCGACAGGAAGCTTCGCAACCATACCTTCAGCAGGCGTAAGCTGATATTTGCCTCCGAAGGGCATCAGGACCGTACCCGCGCCAATTGTGCTGTCAAAGCATTCCACCAAACCTTTTTGACTGCATACATTCAGTCTTTCCAGGTTTTTTGTCCAGGCCTGCAATGGGTCATTCCTGTACTTTTCTACCGATGGATCCAAAGTCTCTATAGGACTTTCCGAAAGTTCCGCTCCCTTTACCTTCACATTTGCGCTTTGTTTTACGCCATTTGTACTGAGAAAATCACGGCTTAAATCAACTATGGTTTTGCCCCGCCAGCTCATACGCAGTCGTCCGGAATCATCAACGACTGCGACCATTGTAGCCTCAAGATTTTCTTTTCGGGCTTCCTCAATGAATTTCCCCGCGTTTTCAGGAGCCACTACAACCGCCATTCTTTCCTGGGATTCGGATATAGCCAGTTCTGTGCCATCCAGACCTTCATATTTTTTCAGGATGGCGTCCAGGTTAATCGAAATGCTGTCCGCAAGTTCGCCTATTGCTACCGAAACTCCCCCGGCGCCGAAGTCGTTGCACTTTTTAATCATCCTGGTTACAGCAGGCTTCCTGAAAAGGCGCTGTATTTTTCTCTCGGTGGGAGGATTACCCTTTTGAACTTCTGCGCCGCATGTCGTAAGGGAATCTACAGTATGCTCTTTTGATGAACCGGTGGCTCCGCCGCAGCCATCCCTGCCTGTACGGCCTCCCAACAGTATTATTATATCCCCGGGTTCCGGAGTTTTTCTCACGATATAATTTCTGGGGGCGGCGCCTACTACCGCTCCGATTTCCATTCTTTTCGCGACATAATCCTCATGGTAAATCTCGGCTACCATACCTGTGGCAAGGCCGATCTGATTTCCATAGGAGCTATATCCCTGTGCTGCTTTTGTGGTAATAACCCTCTGGGGAAGTTTGCCGGGTAAGGTTTTGTCAAGGGGAGTCCTGGGATCTCCCGAACCGGTTACCCGCATTGCCTGGTAAACATAAGAACGTCCCGACAGTGGATCCCGGATAGCTCCTCCCAGGCATGTGGCCGCTCCACCGAAAGGCTCGATTTCAGTAGGATGGTTATGTGTCTCATTTTTGAACATTACCAGCCATTCTTCGGGTTTATCATCGACTATTGCTTTTACCACGATACTGCATGCGTTGATTTCTTCCGATTGATCAAGGTTATCCAGGTCACCGGTTTTTTTCAGGTACTTCATGGCAATGGTGGCAATGTCCATCAGGGTAATATCCTTCTCGGTCTTTTCATACACTTTATTCCTTATCTCAATATAATTCTCGTAAACCTCTTTTGTTTTCTGAGCAATTGGGTTTGATTCGAATTCAATGTCTTCCAGTACGGTTAAGAAGGTGGTATGCCTGCAATGGTCAGACCAGTAAGTGTCTATTACCCGAAGCTCAGTTATGGTCGGGTCTCGTTTTTCCACATCCCTGAAATATTCCTGGCAAAAGACCAAATCATCAAAAGACATGGCAAAACCCATCTCAACCATGAATGCCTTTAATTCATCTGCGGACATTTGAATAAAGTTCTTTACTGTTTTTACATCCTCCGGAACAGGATAATCGTCCTTCAGTGTCTCAGGCTTTTCCAGTGAAGCCTGACGGGTTTCAATAGGATTTATGATATAATTAATTACTTTTTGATAATCGGAATCTGATATTTCACCTGATAAGACTATAAGCTTTGCCACTTTGATATCGGGTCTTTCCCCGTGTGTTATGAATTGGATGCACTGGGCTGCCGAATCGGCTCTTTGATCGTATTGGCCGGGCAAATATTCTACGGCAAAAACCCTGTCTGTTTTAGGAAGATCGAGGGTTTCTTCATATACATTATCTACCGGCGGTACCGAAAATACAGTTCTTTTAGCCTCTTCGTAATCTCTGTCGGTTATACCCTCTATATCGTATCGATGAATAATTCTGACCTTAGTAAGTCCTTTGACAAGCAAATTCTCGGTAAACTCAGTATAAAGCTTTAAAGCTTCTACATCAAAACCTTGTTTTTTTTCAACGTACACCCTTCTTACCGCCATCTAATCGTCCATTCCTCTCACACATTTTTTATGAATTATTCAGTATGTGTTAATTATAATGTATTTTCAGTTCTAAAAAAAGCTTTTAAACATACAAAGAGATTTGCCGGTACATTCAAACAGGTTGTAACTTTTTACTCATACAAAAACGTGTAATAAGCGACCGGAACAATGAATACACTATAAGACGAAATTCTTAAGCTGAGGTTGATATTTATGACAAAAGGCAAAATCAGGCATATGTTTCCCGGCGGCAATACCCCCTTTGGCTTTTACAGCTATTATGGATATATAATAGACCCTGAAAAAGCAAACCGTATTTTTATCTTAAAAGGCGGACCCGGTACCGGAAAAAGCACCATAATGAAAAAAGTCGGGCTAAAGTTGGCTAAGCTGGGTTATGATATTGAATTCATGCATTGTTCCAGTGATAATAACAGCCTGGACGGGATTGTTATCCCAAGGCTTAAAATTGCGGTCATTGACGGTACCGCGCCTCATGTGGTAGACCCATTGTACCCCGGAGCCATCGATGAAATCATAAATTTGGGGGTATTCTTGAATGATGAAAGAATAATTGAAGCAAGAGATATAATATTTGAAACCAGCAAGAAAAAAAAAGACTGTTTTGAAAGAGCTTATCGCTATTTAAGAGCCGCTTATGAGCTTAAGACCGATACTGAAAAAATTCTTGAACTTGCCCTGGACAGAGGAAAAGAGACAATTTTTATACATGATCTTAATACAAAGCTTTTTGGAACAAGTCCTCCTTACGGAATACCAGGAAAACAGAGGTTTCTTTTTGCAGGCGCAATTACTCCAAATGGGCTGTCGAATTACCTGGACAGTCTTTGCGCAGAGCATCAAGTAATCCGATTATACGCTCCGACCGGATACAACACCGCTAACGTGCTTAAATGTATCAAGGATGAAGCGGTAAAAAAGGGCTTTTTTACCGAGGCATACTGTTGTCCCATGTCGCCTGACAGGATTGAGCATATTGTATTGCCGGAACTTAAAATATCGGTTGTTACCGCCAACGAATACCATGATATCAGTGAAATAAACAGTGAAAACGTAACCACATATTATATGGATGAATTTCTAAGCCACGATATTATAACTGATTTTAAGCCCCAACTTGACTTTAACAAACACTTTACCGATACCCTTATCCAGAAGGCCGTAGAATCCATAACTATGGCAAAATCGTATCATGATAAGTTAGAAAAGTATTATATTAAAAACATAGATTTCGACCAATTGACTCTTGCTCGTGAAAACCTGACCGATAGGATATTAACCTATGCTAAGCAGTAGACATTACTATTTCCAGTTCGAATACATTATTTTCATATTTTATCACCATATTGCCGTTGTATTTCTTTACGGTTCTGTCTATGCTTTGCAGCCCAAGCCCGTGAAGTTCAGGCGAAGGTTTGGTGGATTTATAGAACTTTCCCATTTTTACCGGAGGTTTGTCGCATGTATTTGTAACAACAATTATCATGTATTTATCGCGATAATTCATATAGAGCTTGATTTCCTTAGGCATGGAACTGTCAGTTATTCGTTTGCAGGCCTCAATTGCATTGTCCAGTGAATTGCCAAGAACTACACACAGGTCTGTGTGTTTTATTTCTATATTTGACGGCAAATAAAGCTCCCGCTCAAACTTAATTCCCATTTTATCGGCTATATTGACTTTTTCACTCAACACCGCATCGATAACAGGATTCCCGGTATCTATTACTTTTTCAGTATCCGTGATGTTGATAAGATTTTTGATATAATTGCCCAATTCATTTTTCTTATCATATTTATAGAGATTATAAATACAGTTTAAGTGATTTTTAAAGTCATGTATCACTTCGGAAAGCACTTCACGGTTCTCAGCAAGCTTATTGTAGTGATTAAGCTGCAATTCCAGTTGTTTTTCAATTAACCTGTAATTATAGTTTTTTTCCAGCTGGTCCAATATCATTTCATAAATACTGAAAACAATTGCATTAACATACATCAGGCATATGTACGCAATCAAAACGAACAAGGTATCGGTAACTCTGTACTTAACCACAAGATCAAGTATTATCATGGCAACAACTATACTTATAACAGGAATTGCCAGGAGTAAAAAGAAATATTTCCTTCCGGTTTCAGACACGTAAGATTTTTTGTACATGCATACAATTTTGACTGCCACAAAGGATAAGATGTTTTTTATGGTAACCGCAAAAAGCCTGAATAACGGATCGCTCCGGAATATTTCGGCTTCCAGATCCAGACCCAAAATCAACACGCTGACCGAAGCAAGCTCTGTAACCACAAGTATTGCCAGGAGTAAAACACATGTGAATATATGAGTATCCAGCTTACCTTTAAAAAGCGTTTTGGATATTAAAACTGATACCAATAGAAAATTTACTATAAGCGCGTTTGGAATATTGTATAAAAACGAGCATATCAAAACCAGTTGTATAAATGCAGCCATAAGTACAGTTACCTGTCTTATCAGCGGAACTTCTTTCTTTTCCAAAAATCCGTCCAGGAAAGTTAATATAATTATAATCTCAAATATGGATGAAAAAGCTTCTGTAAAATACCACGCCACACTATGTATAATCATACCGAGCACCTCGCAAGATAACTTGTAAATCTGTCGAATACCGTTTTCAGCCGGTGTTCGCTAAGGGGCAGGACCACGTTGTTTTTAAGTACGATATTTGATTTGTTGATTCTTTGTATGTATTCCATATTGACCAGATAGCCCTTGTGTATTCTGGTGAAATTGTATTTTGATAATTTCTCCTCCTCCTCCTTGAGATTCGCATAATATGTAAACTGCTGGTTGCTCGTATAAAGCACGACTTTTCGCAGAACGCTTTCCAAATACATTATTTTGTTTATTTCAATGCTCATTAAACCGTATTCCCTGATGTAAAAAGAATATCTTTTATTCTTTTTCTCATTTATTTGCGCTACTGCCTGCCTGAGCACATAACCAAACTTTTCTTCGCTGACAGGCTTTATCAGAAACCAGAACGGTTGGTATTCGAAGCTATTGAATATATAGTCTTTAAGGGATGTTACAAATACAATCAATGCTTTATTGTCATACTCTCTTATAATTTTTGCAGCATCGAATCCGCTAACTTTCTTCATTTTTATATCCAAATATATCAAGTCGTATGTTCTCCCGGATTTATATGCTTCAACCAACATTTCTCCACTGGTATAGCAGTCCACCGCTATACCGGCACAGCTGTTTTCCAGTAAGGCCAAGTAATTTCTTATGTACCTTAAAAAGAGATCCAGATAGTTTTTGTCATCATCACATATGGCAATATACATAATGCTCACCGAATTTATGGTATCAATGGATGTATTTGTGTTGAATAAGAAATTATGTTTTTCGACTAGATTATCATACCAGAATTCATTACGTTCTTTCAAATATTTTCCCTACTTTCTATATATTATATAATATAAACTTCATATATTTCCATATATGTATAAATAAGTATCTCCAGTCCATATCTCAACGAGATAGTACTGGAGAACTCTTTTTGTCATTATATTATCGTCACGGGTTTAGTGTTTCATCATTCTAACTTTTTCAGGTACCTTCGGCTGATTAACAAAAACCACACAGCAGGTAAAGTTGCTTAAAAAAGCGGTAGAAAACGCCAAAGCTGCAATAGCTTTTCCCAACAATGCACCCAATAATCCGATCATTTAATTCACCCCCTTTTTTCTGTTGCTTTAGCCAGAATAAGAATAAAGGTTACGCTAAGCATAGCAAGCGCAATTAAAATTGCTGCTTTTATTGCCGTTGTGAAAAACGCGGTAATCAAATAAATGCTTATCAACTCCATAGATGCAATAATTCTTGATATTTTGCGGAATTTAGCTTCTTCATCATCTATGAAAGGTTTGTTTTTGTGTTCAATAGGAGCCAAAAAAATAATGACCACAAAAGAAATGGTTCCTGCTATTATTGAGAAAATACCGCCGGCTTCAACAGGCAAAAGCTGCGCTATAATCATTGCGGTACCATAAATACCCGTAAAAATAAGTATGCACTCAATATGAGTTTCGGCATGGTATCCGCCGCAATACATTCTCAGGATGCCGAACATAAGTACAAAAAATATGCTTTCAAGCGCTATGCCTGCTGCAATGCCTATTGTAAGCACGATTATCATATTAATTACAGTAGAAAACAATGCCACAAATCCATATGTATATATCTCCCTGTTTTCACTGTCTATGATACCCTTTATTAAAAGAAGATCAGTTAAATGTTCAGATAATCTTTGTAACATATTTCTACCTTCTTCAGAGATTTTAGGTTCTAAATAAGAATGCGGCATTAAATCGCTTATTTTGGAAAAAACTTATTTAGAATTGGCGTATATTTGTTTCGCCAATTCTAAATAATGAAGAAAGATAGTAATAGATAAGGTTTATATAATCATCGTACAGTCTATGGGGGGCAGAGATTGTACGGTGATTATATCTCTTGTATATTAAACTACTTGGTATACAATGTTCGGATTTCGGCAATCTTATGTAAAATATTGAAAGGATTTGTTTTAATTAAATCTCGTAAATTAATATATACTATATTTAATTATTGCTATGTCATGAAATGTAATAACTGCGGCTTTAAATGTAATAACTGCGTATTTTTGTCAATAATGATAAAAACCGGATGTAAAAATATCTTGTTTACATCCGGTTTTTTGTGATAATTCGCTTATAATTCTGTTTTATGATTGTAATCCGCCCGGCAATCGCAATTAATAGTATTCAGCCACGTTGTCGTTTCAATAACCGAGTGTTTATCATTTATCTTCACCGAGTGTCAGCTCAACTGTAATATACTTGCCCTGGCTGGGCTCGCCTCTCTGAGGCAATCTATATATTGTCAGCTCTACCTTGTCACCTGCTTTATATTTATTCTTTTCTGCTTCGAGCTCTGAAAAGCTCTTGATTTCTACTCCGTTAAACTTGGTAATGATATCGCCTGTTTTCACGCCGGCCATAAAAGCGGCACTTAACGGCTCAACCTCATAGACCAGTATTCCTTCCGGAACACCGTTATTCTTTGCTACTGTAGAGTTGAACCTTGTATCTACAACAATACCGATCTTGGGTCTTCCTGTCACATATCCGCTCTTAATAAGGCTTTCAGCGACCTCTACGGCATTATTGGAGGGAATGGCAAACCCTAATCCTTCATATCCGGCACCGCCGATTTTAGAGGTGTTTATGCCTATTACCTTTCCTTCTGAATTCAACAGCGCTCCACCGCTGTTACCGGGGTTTATTGCTGCATCTGTCTGAATTAGCTTTAGAACAGTACCGTCATCAAACTCTATTCTGCGGTTCAACCCGCTTATAATACCTGATGTAACCGTCCCCATGAACTCCAGTCCCGCAGGATTGCCAATAGCAATGGCTTTTTGACCTACCTTAACTTTGTCCGAATCGCCAAACTCCGCTGCCGGTAATTCTGATACGTTTATTTTTAAAACGGCAATATCTGTTTTTGAATCTCTTCCGACAACCGTAGCTTCATAAGGAGTATCAATCTGGTTAGGCAGGATAACTTCAATTTTGGCGTTCGGAGCAATCTTGTTGCCGCTTGACATGGCATTTTCTATCACATGGTTATTGGTCAGGATATAGCCGTCGCTTCTGTAGATTATTCCTGAACCCTGACCCGTACTCCGGGTAGAGCCAAAGAACCTGTCACTTATTGTATAAGTAGTTTTGATACCTACAATGGAGGGACTGACTTTTTCAGCTACTATGGTTTCAGGGGATGTAGTTGTTTCGTCTACAATCGTAACCTGTTTTTGTTTTACTTGCTCGACCGGATAAGCGTTCCCGGGTGTATTAGTCGTTTCGCTGTATTTTTCAGGTAATCCGTAAGTAAAATATGCGCCTACAATACCTCCTGTCAGAAGCGAGCTTATAAGAGCCACAATCAGCATAGGTGCAATCAGGCTTTTCAATCTGCCCTTCGCAGGCTTCTTATAGCTTTCGTTATAGAATGAAGATGTTTTTAAGTCATCATATCTATCATGATACCTTTTCTGGTAAAAACTTTGATAAGTATAGGCATTATTACTGGGATAATAACTGTTTATATAGCTCCATCTGTTGTCATCCCTGTTCTGGTTTAAATCATTGTTTTTGAAATCATCCATAACACCAACTCCTTTCTTTTGTTTTTATATTCTTTCTTTATGTACAGTTTAATTATAGTAATTAATTTTGACAAATATATGAATAAAATGTTAACTTTAGTTTACCCGGACACCGAAGAGCTACGCAGGCTGAAAGTGAATACCGAGCCAAGACCTTCATTGCTTTCCACTTTTATGTTTTCGTTATGCGCAACTATGATATTTCTCACTATAGCAAGCCCCAGGCCGACACCTGATCGATCTTCACTTCTTGATTTGTCTGTTTTATAAAATCTTTCGAAAACATACGGCAATTCTTCTTTAGGTATGCCCTTTCCGGTGTCTTCAACCGAAACGTATACCTTCCCTCTTTCGGTATAAGTTTTTACCTTTATCATGCCGTTCTCCGGCGTAAATTTAACAGCATTGTGCAATAAATTAATTAAAACTCTTTGTATGGCTTCCGAATCAGCATGTACGAACATCCTCTCCGTTTCGAAATCGGCTGTGAATTCAAGTTTTTTTTCAATAAACAGTTGCTGAAGACTTATAACACATCGCCTTATTAATTCATTAATATCAAAATCCGTCATGTTGAGAGTAACTTCTCCGGCCTGCATTTTGGCAAGATCCAATAAATCATTGACCAATTTCTGCATTCTCCTGGTTTCATCAAGTACAATAGTAAGATATCCTTCCTGCTTTTCAGCCGGTATCACCCCGTCCAGTATTCCTTCAATAAAGCCTTTTATTGTTGTAATAGGAGTTCTCAGCTCATGACTGACATTTCCGATAAAATCCCGTCTCATGCGTTCCAGGTTATCAAGTGCCACAATCATATTGTTAAAACTCTCGGAAAACTCAGCTATCTCATCCTTTCCCTTTACATTTATCCTTTCTGAGAATTCCCCCGCGGCTACTCTCCTGGCCACATTTTTCATCTGGTTCAAGGGTTTGGTGATACGTTTTGTTAACAGCGCCACAAACAGTATGGCGGCAGTACATGCCACAAATCCTGAGATAACAAAAATAATTATTATCGATGTTTTAAGACGATAAATATTCGGAACTTTCGAATGGATCAGTATAACTCCGTTTGCTTCCATATTATATGGAGGAATATTACTGATAGTAAAATGCCGGTTTATTGTGACCCAATCAACACCTGTATCTGCAAACAGACCGAAGTAATCGCCAACCTCATATTCAACCGGCTGTTTCTGGTACTGGCGTGGGTCGGGCAATCTTGGCCAGCCTTCCTCCGAGATTTCCAGCTTATCTTGCAAATAGTCCGGGATTTCCGAATAGAAAATAAGTGCGCCGTCATCTCCGGCTATCCAAATCAGGCAGTCGGTATTATTGGCAAGGGTCTGGATAAAGCTGATGAATAAATAGGGATTACGGATATTTTCATTCCTTAGCAATGTGTCCAGCGCATTTATAACCTTTTCGGCAACTAATTGAAGCTGCTCTACTTTTTCCTCGGCCATCATTTTTTTCAGGCTGACGTTCATGATAAGACCTGTTAAGGTAAAGCTAATAATAAGAACAGCTATAACCATAAAAAGCACCTTGCCGAACATTGTTCTTATCATTATTTCACCTCAAACTTATAGCCGACTCCCCATACAGTTTTTATCTGCCATTTATATTCGCCGGGCTCAAACTTTTCTCTTAATCTTTTAATATGGACATCCACTGTCCTGGTATCTCCGTAAAAATCAAACCCCCATACATTTTCAAGAAGCTGTTCCCTTGTAAATACCTTGTTTGGGTTTGATGCAAGGAAATACAATAATTCCAGTTCTTTCGGCGGCATATCCAAATCTTTGCCGTTTAATTTTACAGTATAATCGGATTTATTGATTACCAGTCCAGGAAAGATTACCTGTTCGGATGGAGCCTCTTCCTGTCTGCCATAACGTCTTAAAACCGCCCTGATGCGGGCTATCAGTTCTTTAGGTTCAAATGGCTTGACTATATAGTCATCAGCGCCCAGTTCCAGGCCGAGGACCTTATTGAATGTTTCATCTTTTGCCGACAGCATTATTATGGGTATAGAACTTATCTTTCTGATTTCACGGCAAACCTCCCAGCCATCCATACCGGGAAGCATTATATCAAGTATGACAATGTCAGGAGCCTTTTCCTTAAATAATTCAACAGCCTTGTAACCATCATGGCAGACTGTGACCTGGAAATTTTCTCTTTCCAGATATAACCTCTGAAGTTCGCAAATATTTACATCATCATCCACTATCAGGACATGCGCCTTTGCGTTCATTTTCACACCCTATCCTTCATACTGAAAATTATAAATGCCGCTTTCTTATATTTTACCTTAATCAGTAAATGTCAATCTATATTTGACATCATTATTGCTTATGAAGTCTTTTAATTCAAGTTTATATAATGAACATAAAGTAAATTTTCTGTTAACTATTCAAGAGTTTTCATAGAAGCAAGAAAGGCGCCCCGAGTGCTTCAGGGCAGCCTTTTACATACTTCTCCAAACAATAAGCAAAATTCAGATTAAGATTATTACTTCCCAAACAAACATATTTAAGCATCCAGGTTTTTTACTTGGGAATTGCGCTTATAACAAAGTTTGCAATAAACAATATTGTTACGATATACATAATCGGATGCACTTCTTTAAATTTGCCTTTGAATATCTTCGAAACAACATAGAAGATGAATCCTGCCGCAATACCGTTGGATATGCTGTAAGAGAAAGGCATAACCACTGCGGTAAAGAAAGCAGGAAGAGCTTCATCGAAATTACCCCATTCAATCTTTCCAAATGAATCCATCATGAGTATACCAACTATAATAAGAGCAGGAGCTGTTGCTGCCCCTGGAACAATACCCGCAACAGGAGCGAAGACAAGCGCAATTAAGAACAAAATAGCTGTGAATACCGATGTTAAACCGGTTCTGCCGCCGGCTTCAATACCTGCCGCGCTTTCTACATAGGTTGTGGTGTTGGATGTTCCTAAAAGAGAACCTATTGATGTAGCGGTAGCATCAGCGAAAAGGGCTTTGTCCATTTTTGATTTAAATCCCTTGCTCTGGAAAAGATCAGCTTCATCCTTGTCATCAAAGATACCGCTTTTTCTTCCTGTACCGATAAATGTTCCGATAGTATCAAAAGTATCGGAAAGGCTGAAGGCCAGGATTGTGGTAAGTACCAGGAAGATCTTCGAAGGATCTTCGAAAAGACCTCCGATATCCAGTGCCAAAAAGGTTTGAGAAACATCAGCAATATTAAACGGCGATGCAGAGAAATCAAGATTTGTAACACCCATCGGAATACCTATAAGGGTGGTTATAATAATGCCTATGAGGATGGAACCTTTAACTTTTAGGATCATTAATACAGCAGTAATAACCAGACCAATCAGCGCCAGCTGCGCGTTAACATCAGTAAAGTCTGCAAGAGCAGGAACCGCTCCAAACTCAATAAATCCGGCATTAATAAAGCCTATATAGGCAATGAAAAGCCCAATACCTCCTCCAATGGCGTATTGGAGTGTTTTGGGTATAGCCTTGATTATCATTTTTCTAATCTGAGTAGCGGTTATGATGATATTAATGATACCACAGATAAATACCATTGCCAAAGCCTGTTGCCATGTAAATCCCATACCGAAACATACGGTGTAGGTAAAGAATGCGTTTAATCCCATACCGGGCGCCTGTGCGTAGGGAACATTTGCAAAAAGCCCCATGATCAGGGTAGCAATAACAGTCGCCAGTATGGTGGCAACAAATACGCCGCCCGCAGGCATACCGGTATCGCCCAATATGGACGGATTTACAAAAATAATGTAGGCCATGGTAAAGAATGTCGTTACTCCTGCGATAAACTCGGTTCTGACATTTGTTCCGTTTTCCTTCAGTTGGAACTGCTTCTCAAGAAAATTCATTCGTTTTTCCCTCCTGCAAATTAATTAATCCTTTCCCTGCCGTAAGCAAACAGACGGCTATACCAAGTACTAAAAGTACTATAGTTTAAGTTTAATTTTAAGTTTAAGTCTGCCTTCACTTTTAGTCTTGTATAATCCATCAAATTGCTATTCAGCCAGTGGATAAGGAATAATATCCGAGTGAAAATCAAAAATTATAAAATCATTCTATCATACAGAAATATAGAATCAAGTGGATTAATAATAATAATTGATAGAAATCGCCAATTTTTTTATACTCAAATATTTATAAGGTAAAATATTGTATCAGTTGTAAATAATTCCTATAACTTTTTCCTGTACCCGGGCAGGCAGAAGCCTTTTTAAAAGCAACACCAATTTATACTGGAACCCGACTGCAACACGAACAGGAGGGTTTTTCCTTTTTATCATCTTATAGATAACTTTGGCTACTTCAAAAGGAGAAGCTCCGTTTTGTTCGTCTTTCTCCATACGGGCCAATGATCTTTTAAACCTTGTATAATATGGAGAGTCCTCACTTGCATTTTTTGCCATAATACGGCTTTTGGTGAAATCCGTCCTGGTATCTCCCGGCTCGACCAGGCATGCATTTATTCCAAAAGGCGCAATCTCATGCCTTAAGGCTTCAATCAAGCCCTCCACGGCAAATTTGCTGGCACTGTAATGAGCCTGATATGGTATGGAAATTACGCCTGCTACTGAACTTATGACTATAACTTTTCCGTATCTCTGTTCTCTCATATAAGGAAGCACGGCTTTTATCATTCTTAAGGTTCCGAAGAAATTCACATCAAACTGTAAAGACGCCTCAGATAATGAAACATCCTCAACAGAGCCGGCAATGCCTATGCCTGCATTGCTGATTAGTATATCTACATGCCCTTCTTCGGATATAATGCTTTCCACGGCACTCTTAACAGAATCTTCACATGTAACATCCAGATTTATCATCCGGATAAATCCACCGCTTTGTACGTCCTCCGCTATATTATCTTTAATATTTCCCGTAGCTTTCCTGGATGTGCCGTATACATGAAAGCCCTTTTTCATAAGATATTCAGCCGTTGCCTTGCCGATTCCCGCCGATGCTCCGGTAATAATAACCGTTTTTGCCTGCATTTTTCTACCTCCATACCTGTTTACATAAAAGTCTTTTCTCTGCAAAGATTCTCTTTTATTATTGTAATATATTGAAGGAAACCTGGCAAAAAATACTTGAATTAACTTTGGGTTTATTAATGTATTAATAAATCAAATAATACTAGATATTTAATATTAATATGATACAATAAAATAGTGTTATATAATGCTGGTAATATAACCAGGTTATAATATAATTTCCTTGAATAATTAAAGGGGATGTCGAGATGGATTTATTTAAGAAATGCTATGAGTTTACACAAGTAAAAGAAGCTGTTGAAGCGGGTATCTATCCTTATTTCCATGCTCTGCAATCCGGTCAGGACACAGTTGTAACAATGGAAGGACGCAGAACGATAATGATTGGTTCCAACAATTATTTGGGTCTGACCTCGGATCCAAGAGTAAAAGAAGCAGCTATAAAAGCTGTGGAAAAGTACGGTACCGGTTGCAGCGGGTCCAGGTTTCTTAACGGCACACTGGATTTGCATATTGAACTTGAAAACGCATTAGCTGAATTTTTACACAAAGAGGCCTGCATTACATTCAGTACAGGCTTTCAGTCCAACTTAGGAATAATATCGGCTATAGCGGGCCGCAATGACGTTATTCTCTGCGATAAAGAAAACCATGCCAGTATCTATGACGCATGCCGCTTAAGCTATGCTACAATGATTCGTTATAAGCACAACGACATGGAAGATTTGGAAAAGGCATTAAAGGAAATTCCCGAATCAAAAGGAATTCTTATTGTAACCGACGGTGTTTTCAGTATGGGCGGAGAAATCTGCAAACTTCCTGAAATTATTGAGCTGGCTAAAAAGTACGGTGCCCGTGTAATGGTTGATGACGCCCACGGTCTTGGCGTTCTGGGCGAAAACGGGCGTGGAACAGCCGAGTATTTTGGATTGGAAGATGAAGTTGACATACTTATGGGGACATTCTCGAAATCGCTTGCCAGCCTTGGCGGATATATGGCTGCCAGCGCTGAGGTTATCTCTTATGTCAAGCACACATCCCGTCCGTTTATTTTCAGCGCGTCTATTCCGCCTGCAAATGTGGCTTCTGCTCTTTGCGCCCTGAATATTCTGAAAAATGAGCCTCAGAGAGTCCGTAAGCTAAATGAAATAGCCGATTACATGAGAGGACTTTTAAGGGAAAGAAACATTCCTATTAAAGAAACCCAAACCCCTATAATCCCCATTATGACATATGATGACACCAGAACATTCGTACTCTGCAGGGAGCTTCTTAATGAGGGGGTATATGTTAATCCTGTTATTTCTCCGGCAGTACCCCAGGGTTACAGCATGATCCGGACCAGTTATACCGCAACTCACACCAAGGAACTTATGGACGAAGCTGCGGATATCCTTGCCAGAGTGTTTTCAAGATTTTAATATAATACATAAGAGGCCGTTTCTTAATGAAACGGCCTCTCATGTATATCTGTTACAATCGTTTAACCTCTCAGCTGAGATAAACAATCGTTACAAATATTCTTTCCCTTATAAACGGTGATATCTTTAGCGCTGTCACAGAAAATACAAGCTGGCTCATATTTTCTTAAGATTATGGTTGCTCCGTCAACATATATTTCAAGAGCATCCTTTTCAGCGATATCAAGCGTTCTTCTGAGCTCTATAGGCAATACTACTCTGCCGAGCTCGTCAACTTTTCTGACGATTCCCGTTGATTTCACCAAACTTCCCCCCTAGTTTTTTTATATAAGTCATAATACCATAAAATTGAAGGACAGGTCAACATAGTATATCACTTTATTTACGATTTTTGTTAAATTATGCTTGAAAAGTATTCATGTTTCAATTCACCTTATTTTTCACCTTATGAATAAAAAAATATATTTTCTATATTTATTAAAAGAGGAAATATATAGGGAATCGGATTGATTATATGCTGAATATAATTTGGGTCATTATGATTTTTGCCGGTGTCATAACAGGAATTCTTACCGGCAGAATGAGCGAAATATCCGATGCGGTTTTGGAGAGCTGCATAAATTCAGTAAATCTTGTAATCACAATGCTGGGATCCATGTGTCTTTGGTCGGGCCTTATGAAAGCAGCTCAAAAAGCCGGCCTTGTAAACAGCCTTGCAAAACTGCTTAAAGGAATTTTCCGTTTTCTTTTTCCCGGTATACCCAAAGATCATCCTGCAAACGGAGCCATTGCCATGAGTATAAGCGCTGATCTTCTGGGCCTGGGAAATGCGGCAACTCCATTGGGTATTATGGCCATGAAGGAGCTTTCAAAGGTTAATAATGATTCAACCGTGGCAAGCAATGCGATGGTAATGTTCGGAGTTGTAAATGCCGCCTGTATTCAATTAATCCCTTCAACTGTCCTTATCATACGCCAACAGGCCGGTTCTTCAAATCCGTCATCGGTTATACCATGTATCTGGGTAGCATCATTTATATCCTTGGTTTCAGGCATTACAGCAGCGAAATTTTTAGAAAAATTCAATTTGCCTAAGGGATGATTTTGATGAATTTTATCTCGGATTTTTCAATTCCCGGAGTAATTCTTATAATAGTATTAGCCGCTTATCTTAAAGGTGTTCCTGTATTTGACGTATTTATTGAGGGAGCAAGGGAAGGAGCAGAAACCGCGTTTAATATCCTGCCTACCATGGTGGGAATTATAGCGGCTGTTTCGATATTAAACGCATCGGGTCTTATTGATATTTTAACGAGCCTGGTTTCAAAGCCTTTAGAGCTAATAGGCATCCCCTCCGAAACCGCTCCGATTCTTTTAATCCGCCCGTTTTCAGGAAGCGCTTCACTGGGGATATTCAGCGAGCAGCTCAAAACTTATGGCGCGGATACATACATAGGCAGAGTTTTGTCCACTATCATGGGTTCCAGTGAAACCGTGCTTTATACCCTTGCCGTTTATTTTGGCGCTACGAATGTCAAGGATACGCGCCATGCTGTAGCGGCATCCCTGATTTCTTCCTATATGGGGATGTTGGCGTCGATATATATATGCAAGATACTCTGATAAACCTTGTTCATTGCTGTTGACCTCATCATGAGCGTTACGACGGATTATTAAGTTACCAAAAAAGATTATTCGACTTCGCTTCATTCAGGAAGACGCTTTCCTTGTCATTCTGAGCATAAGCGAAGAATCTTTGCGTCAACATATAAGATCCTTCGACTCTGCTTCGCGACCCTCAGGATGGCATTAAGGGGATTACGCTCCTCTTAGGATGACATTTAGAGGACTGTTTCTAACCTCCATCTTCTAACTCCTCACCTCTCACTTCACACTTCACACTTTCTGCCAAGCACCTTTTTCCCCTTTCACAATATGATAATAATGCAAACAAAAACACCTCTATTTGGAGGTAGTTTCCAAAGAGGAGGGCACATATGTCAAAAAACATCGTTGAGATTCAGAATGTCGGGATGAAATACCAATCCATAAACGGCGAAATAAACGCTATTGAAAATATCAGCTTTTCAGTTGAAAAGGGGAGTTTTGTCAGCATCGTAGGACCCAGCGGCTGTGGAAAATCCACCCTTCTTTCTATTATTTCCGGCTTATTAAAGCCGTCCAGCGGTAAAGTGTTCATAGACGGCGAAGAGGTAACCAAAACCTCTGACAAGGTAGGGTACATGCTTCAGAAAGACTATCTTTTTGACTGGCGGACCATCTATCAAAATGTGATTCTCGGTCTAGAGATAAGGAAAAATCTGAATCCTGAAAATAAAGATTATGCCCTTAATCTTTTAAAAACTTATGGTCTATATGATTTTAAAGACAAATATCCCAGCCAGCTGTCAGGAGGAATGCGTCAGCGGGCTGCTCTTATAAGGACTCTGGCAGTAAAGCCTGAAATACTTCTACTGGATGAAGCTTTTTCAGCTTTGGACTCTCAAACCCGCCTGGCGGTTACCGAGGACATATACAGTATTATAAAAAACGAAAACAAAACAGCCATCATGGTTACTCATGATATTTCTGAGAGCATCAGCATGTCAGACAGGGTAGTGGTTCTTTCAAAACGTCCGGCAGTTATAAAGAACATTCACCAGATCGTATTTGACTGTCCAAATAGAACACCGCTTAAATGTCGCGAGCATCCCAGTTTTCGCGAATATTTCAATCTTATATGGAAGGAGCTGGATGTGCATGTCTAAGGCTATCGAAAATATATCCGCGGAAAGAATCGCCTATTTAAAGAAAATGAAAGTAAGAAGGATTGCCACATGGATACTCCGGCTGTTAATCGTTGTTTTGCTCTTTGCATCGTGGGAAATCGCAGCCGATTTAAAGCTCATAGATTCGTTCGTTACAAGCCAGCCTTCCAGAATGGTTAAAACTCTTATTAACCTTTATACGAACGGAAATCTTTTATTACATATAGGAGTAACATGCCTTGAAACGGTAGCCGGCTTTATTATAGGAACCATACTGGGCACAATTGTGGCAATAGTTTTGTGGTGGTCGGAGTTTACCTCCCATGTACTTGAGCCTTATTTAGTAGTATTGAACAGTCTTCCAAAAGTAGCGTTAGGGCCTATTTTTATCATTTGGATAGGTGCTGGCCCCGCCGCTATAATCGCCATGGCATTGGCAATTTCTTTGATCGTAACTATTTTGGAAGTCTTGAACGCTTTCTTACAGACCGACCAGGATAAGATTAAACTGGTTGAGACTTTCGGGGCAAATCGGCTGCAGGTATTCTTAAAGGTTGTTTTTCCTTCAAACATTCCTGCCATGATAAACGCTCTAAAGGTCAACGTGGGATTGTCATGGGTGGGTGTAATAACGGGGGAGTTTCTCGTTTCCAAAGCCGGCCTGGGATACCTGATTGTATATGGAGGTCAGGTATTTCATCTGGACCTTGTTATGACCAGTGTAATAATCCTGGCTGCTGCCGCGGCTTTAATGTACCAGGGGGTTGTATTGCTTCAAAAAAAGCTTTCCGGGGGATGGTTCAATCATCAACCTTAGACCCCGCACAAATATGTTATATATAGGAGGGTAATTCTATGAAAAAGATGGGGGTTATATTTGTTGCCATACTTATGCTGACGTCTTTAATTCTCTGTTCATGCGGAAAAGACACAATCGAGAAAATTACCTTGAACGAAGTTACAAGATCGGTTTTTTATGCACCTCAATACGTTGCAATAAACCAGGGATTTTTTGAAGAGGAAGGCATAAAACTTGAAGTAACCACAGGCCAGGGCGCGGATAAAGTAATGACTGCGGTAATTTCCGGGCAGGCAGACATCGGCTTTTCAGGCCCCGAAGCATGTATTTACGTGTATAACGAGGGTAAGGAAGACTATGCGGTAGTATTCGCCCAGCTTACCAAGAGAGACGGTTCATTTTTGGTCGGAAGACAGCCGGAACCCGACTTTAAATGGGAGAATTTAAAAGGCAAATATATCATTGGCGGCAGAAAAGGCGGTGTGCCTGAAATGACACTGGAGTATGTACTCAGAAAGCATAATCTTGAACCAAATGTAGACCTGACCGTAGACACCAGTGTCCAGTTTGCTGTGATGGCAGGAGCGTTTACCGGGGGAATAGGGGATTATGTGACACTTTTTGAGCCGACAGCTACCATGCTGGAAAAAGAGGGCAAAGGTTACGTTTTGGCATCTATAGGCCAGGAAAGCGGTGAAATTCCCTATACAGCTTATTATGCCAAGAAGAGCTTTATTGAAAAGAACGGGGACTTGATTCAGCGGTTTACCAATGCCATATATAAAGGACAAAGATGGGTGGATACCCACAGTCCCAGAGAAATCGCAGAAGCTATAAAGGATTTCTTCCCCGATACCGATATTGACACCCTGGAGAATGTAGCAAAGCGCTATAAGGATATTGACGCATGGAACAAGGATCCTGTCATGAAAGAATCTTCGCTGGAACTTCTGCAGGTTGTTATGGAAGAAGCAAAGGTTCTGGATAAACGCGCTCCTTATGACAAGATTGTAACCACTGAATTTGCCGAAAAGGCAATTGAAAAAATCAAATAGCCTTATATATGCGGTCTTCTTACCAACACCACTCTCTTGTCCGATATAATCCGGACTAAGGGAGTGGTGTTTTATGCTAAAACACGTATGGTCATTCTTGATTGCTGAACTTTTTTATGTATCAGCAAAACAATGTGGCCCATTTCCTTGCTATCATGCCGAATATCAGGCCAAAAGTGCATTTTTGTGAATCCTTGGCAGCCACGATATCGATTGACGCCAGTATTTCACCCTCCAGTTCAATATTAAGAACACCTACAGTCTGTCCCGTTTTTACAGGGGCATTAATAATCTCAGGCATTTCTATTTTTTCAGCAATTTTGCCCTTACTGCCCTTTTTGACCACCACCACGACATTATCGGAGAAAATTACCGGTATCTCGGTTACTGAGCCTTTTTTAACCTTTATAGTTCCGGCATCCATGTCCTTTTTTTCTATCCTGGCGCTTTCCCAATTGCTGAAGGCAAAGTCCAGGAGTCTTGCCGTTTCCGAAAACCTGTGATCATTTGAGTCTGAACCTAGTATTACCGAAATAAATTTGGTGCCGTCACGCTCTGCCGAAGCCGAAAGGCAAAAGCCTGCCTTGTTGGTAAAGCCTGTTTTTAACCCCGTAGTCCCCCTATACCGCTTAACCAGCTTGTTTGTATTGTCCAAATCAAATTTTCCGTCCCGGAAGGTATCATGCCATATCGTCGTATAATGCACTATTCTGGGATGCTTGATTAACAATTCCCTTGACATTACGGCAACATCATAAGCCGTGCTGTAATGGCCTTCGTCTGTCAGACCCGTGCAGTCCAGGAACATAGTGTTTTTCATTTTAAGCTCCTGGGCTTTTTGATTCATCATTGCCACAAAGGCTTCTTCGCTTCCTGCAACTGCTTCGGCAAGTGCTACGGAAGCGTCATTGGCTGAATGAACGGCCACAGCTTTTAAAAGCTCCTCCACCGTAAAAACTTCGCCTTCCTTGAGGTAAACCTGTGAACCACCCATTCTCGCGGCATTGGCTGATACGGTTGTTTTCTGCTTAAGGTCTAATTTCCCTGAATCAACCGCTTCCATAACCAGAAGCATTGTCATAATTTTTGTAATGCTGGCAATAGGCAATGGCTCATGTTCATTAAAAGAGAATAGTATTTTTCCTGTTTCCGCTTCAATCAATATGGCGGCTTTTGCATTGACCTGAAACTGAGGAGTTACATTCGCAGTCACTTCTCCTTGGGTTGAGACATCCTCTGAATTATCTTCCGGAGATTCAATTGTCATAATGGAAATTTCAGATCCATATGTGCCTGTGAGAGCATCGGAATCATCAGCAAAGGCTGTAATGCCGGATGCTAAACAAATCACCAGCATCCATGATAAAATAAACCTGCACTTACCTTTCATAGACATCACTCCATAGACTTATCCATAAAAACTATATGCAGGCTTATCATGGTTATTCGATTTTTAAACATTTTATTGAATTATATCAATAATCAACGGGGTTTCCGGAGGTTTCTCACTGCTTATTTTAACCGCTTTCTCCAGTTCATTGACAGATTCCTTAAACAGGGATGGAGAATTGGCATGAAGTATCATTATGGGTTCTCCTGCCTCCACCATGTCTCCGGGTTTTTTCAGCAGAGTAATCCCGGCAGCCGGATCAACAGAATCTTCCTTGGTTGCCCTGCCTGCACCCAATAGCATGGATGCAACGCCTAATTTATCTGAGATTATTGCAGAGATATATCCTTTTGAGGATGCTTTATACTCAACAGTATATTTAGCCGAAGGTAAAAGTTTCGGATTATCGACGACTTTTTCATTTCCATTCTGAGCTTTGATCATTTGCTTAAATTTCATAAGAGCGCTGCCGTCATGGATGGTTCCTTCAGCCAGCTGCGCACATTTCTTAAAGTCCCCCATCCCGGCAAGTTCCAGCATTTTTGCCGCCAGGGTTATGCAAACCGTTGTTATATCATCGGGTCCATGGCCTGAAAGCACTTCAATGGCTTCTTTTACCTCTAAAGCATTGCCGACGGCCTTCCCCAGGGGACGATTCATATCTGTTATTACGGCCACGGTTTTGCGTTTGGCCCCTTTACCTATTTCCACCATGGCTTTCGCCAATTTTCGCGCATCCTCGGAAGTTTTCATAAAGGCGCCGCTTCCCGTCTTGACGTCCAATACAATGGCATCAGCCCCGGCAGCCAGTTTTTTACTCATGATACTCGATGCAATAAGCGGTATGCTGTCAACCGTTCCAGTTACATCCCTGAGAGCATAAAGCTTTTTATCGGCCGGAACCAGGTTGCCTGTCTGCCCTGCCACAGCAATGCCTATATCCTTAACAATCCTGATGAATTCCTCCTGGGTAAGCTGTGTATTAAATCCGGGTATTGATTCAAGCTTATCAATCGTACCACCGGTATGTCCCAGTCCTCTGCCGCTCATTTTGGCCACCGGGACCCCCAGAGCCGCAACCATAGGGCCCAGGATCAGTGTGGTCTTGTCTCCCACACCACCGGTGCTGTGTTTGTCCACCTTAATATCGGGTATTTGAGAAAGGTCTATTGAATCGCCGGAAGCTGCCATTGCCAGTGTAAGATTCAGGGTCTCCTCATCGTCCATCCCCTTTAAACAGATAGCCATCAATAAGGCACTGGCCTGGTAATCAGGAATTGAACCGTCGGTTACACCATTAACAAAAAATTCTATTTCTTCTTTGGAAAGCTTCAAACCATCCTTTTTCTTAATGATGATATCAACCATTCTCATAAAAACTCAACCTTCCTTATCATTATGCCATCCTGAGGGTTATCTTGCCTCACTTGTCATTCTGAATGGAGCGAAGCGAAATGAAGAATCTTTTACTTTAACATACAAGATCCTTCGACTCCTCTAACGCTCCGCTCAGGATGACAGCAAGGCTCTTTTAAGCACCCAGGCTTAACAAAAAATATCAGTCTTCCCCTTGGTAGCATTCTTTTAAAAAGCTCTTGCCTTCAATCTCGGCCTTGATACCCAAATACTCTGCCACTGTCGCGGCTATGTCGGAAAAGCTGTCCCGTGTGTAAAGGTTCACTCCTTTTTTGATCGGCTTTCCGTAAATCAAGAGAGGCACATATTCCCTTGAATGATCGGTACTCTCGGTTGTGGGATCACAGCCGTGATCAGCAGTAATAATTAATATGTCGTCATCTTTCATGGCTCCGGTTATTTCCGGAAGACGCCTGTCAAAATCCTCTATTGCGCGGGCATATCCTTCAACATCATTCCGGTGTCCATAGAGCATGTCAAAATCCACAAGATTGGTAAAAAGGATTCCTGGAAAATCGTCCTTGATCCATTCGATTGTGCGGTCTATACCTTCGGTGTTTCCCCTGATGTGTACTGCGTGTGTAATTCCCTGCCCCGCAAAAATATCTTCAATCTTTCCTACGGCCCGTACCTGTAAACCCTGTTCTTTGGCAAAATCAAGCACAGTTTTTCTAATGGGTTTTAAAGAAAAATCCCGCCTGTTTTTAGTCCTCTTAAAACTTCCCGGCTGTCCTACAAAAGGACGGGCAATTACTCTTCCTACCGCATGTTTTCCCGTTAATATGTTTCTTGCTTTTTCACACATCTCATAAAGCTGTTGTATTGGAATTATGTCTTCATGGGCGGCAATCTGGAAAACGCTGTCCGCAGAAGTGTATACAATAGGATATCCGGTTTTCATGTGTTCTTTCCCTAGTTCCTCAATAATGACCGTTCCGGAGGCAGGATAATTCCCGATACACTTTCTGTCTATGGCTTTTTCAAAAGCGCTTATGACTTCATCCGGGAATCCGTCGGGATAGGTAGGAAACGGGCTGTCCAAAATGATTCCGGCAATTTCCCAATGCCCTGTGGTAGTATCCTTACCCTTGGAAAGCTCACCTAATCGTCCCATTGAACCCATAGGGTACTCAGTCTTTTCTATATAATCTACTCCTTCAATATGACCCAGCCCCAGGTTTTTTAAATTCTCCAGCTTAAACCAGGGCTGATTTTTCATTGCTGCAACTATATGACCAAGGGTATTACTTCCGCTGTCCCCATAAGCTCCGGCATCCGGTAGTTCCCCTATCCCAAGACTGTCTAATACTATGATAATAGCTCTTTTCACTGTTTACTTCCTCCAACGTTTATTATAGAATTTCTTATTTTACATTTATCTATTATACGCTATTTCTTATTTATCACCTGTCAACCGGTGTAAAACATGGTATTTGATGCAGAAATCTAATTTGCTTTATCTTATAATGTTCAAAGCTTGTCGGCATTATAAATCATGTGATAAGCTGTTAAGGGTGGTGACAAGATTTGTATTATGCCCTTCTTATAATCTTCCTGTTTATTTTAATAATGGTCCTGCAGGCACGATATTTGAAATGCGAATTTATAAAGATACCTCAAAAAAATTTGAACATAAGAATTGCCCTGATTTCTGATATCCATATGGGGCTTCTCTTGATTTCCGCAGGCCGCGCTGCAAAAGCCGTATTGAAAAACAGGCCTGATTTGATTATCATAGCCGGAGACATCATTGACAGGGAAGAGCATATCTATTCTTTTTCCCGCTGGATAAAAAAAGTCGCGGTAAACATCCCGGTTTTCGCTGTCCTGGGAAATCATGACCACGCCTGTTTCATAAAAAGGCCAAAGACTAAAGATATTTTTATGTTCAACTTAAAAAGCATGGGAATTAAGCTATTGATAAATGACGCGGAAGTTTTCAGGAAAAACGGAAAAACAATAAATCTCATCGGCATAGATGATTATAAACAGGGCAAACCCGCTAAGAAGCTTGCCCTGTCAAAGAAAGATCCTTCCGCGGATATGACCGTCGCCATCAGTCACAATCCGGATTTTGCGTTATCATTATCTCCGGGGGAAGTTGACATCCTGTTGTCGGGTCATTTCCACGGCGGTCAGATCTGGATGCCCTTCGGTTTGGAATACAAAGTCTTAAGAAAAGAAGTAACCTTAAGAAAAGGTTACCGTAAGGGTTTGCATGTAATTAACGGCACCCCGGTTTATATAAGCCGCGGGATAGGAAATGTCATTGTTCCTTTCAGGCTTGGTTCCCTCCCCGAGATTACTTTTATAGATATCTAGGTTTTATTTTTCATCTGCAATTTCCTTAATGCTGTCAATTGTATATTGAATTTCGTCAGGAGTGTTAAAATACCCCAAACTTAGCCTCACCAGACCGGTTTTCTCTGTTCCCAATGCTTTGTGGGCCAAAGGCGCGCAATGGAAACCGGCTCTTGACGCAATATGGTATCTTGAATCCAGGATATCGGCAATTTCGGAAGAATCCATCCCATTAATTATAAAAGCTATTATCCCACTGTTTTTATGGCTTTCCGCGGTCGAGAACAGCTTAATTTTTCTGTGTACGGCCAGACCTTCATACAGCTTTGCAAGAAGAAGTTCTTTTCTTTTTAGAATATTGTTTGTTCCGGTTTTCAGAATAAACTCAATACCTGCGCCTAATCCTACAATCCCCGGGGTGTTTATGGTTCCGCATTCTACAACGTCCGGCATAAAAAGCGGCTGAACCGTTTCGAATGAGCGGCTTCCCGTTCCCCCCTGTATAATTGGCTTTAAGTTAATTCCCTCTTTTACATACAATCCTCCTGTCCCTTGCGGTCCCATCAGGCTTTTATGCCCTGGAAACGCCAGCATGGAAATATTCAACGCCTTGACATCCAATGGCAATACACCGGCTCCCTGGGCGCCGTCAATTAAATAAATAATTCCTTTGCTTCCTGCAATTTCTCCGACTTCTTCATAAGGCATAACAGTGCCGGTTACATTTGATGACACCGTCAATACGATCATCCTGGTATTAGCCCTCACAGCCCTTGAAACGGCGTATGCGTCTATAGCCCCGAATGAGTTGTAAGGCATTATAACGGTATAATCAATCAATCCCCTTCTTTTAAGCTCATACAGAGGCCTTAAAACCGAGTTATGATCCATTGCCGTAGTTATGACATGATCACCCTTTTTAAGAACGCCTTGAATGGCTATATTCAAGGCATGAGTACAGTTGGCTGTAAATCCTATCCTCAGCGGGTTGTCAATATTAAAAAGGCTTGCTGCGGCCTCTCTTGTTTTCATTACCCAATTGGCAGATTCTCTGGCCATCTCATGAGATGACCGTCCGGGATTTGCACAGGACTCTCTTATAAACTGATTCATCCTGTCGTAAACTTCTACAGGCTTAGGAAATGAAGTGGCCGCGTTATCTAAATAGTACATCAAATACCCCTTGTCTAAAGCTCATATACTATGATATGCAGGTAGACAAGTTTAAGTGTCCCGGCCCGATTACTGTCTTAAATTCAGCTGAAGCAGTTTCTCCCGTACCTTTTTGATATCAAGATAGAAATCGGCCTTCTTGCTGTAATCCCTTAATACCGCCGCCGGATGATATGTAGGCATTACCAGTATTTTCCCCTGCTTATCTATCCATTTGCCGCGGATCTCAGTGATCTTAACATCGTTATCTATTATTGCCCTGGCGGCGGTTGAACCAAGGCAGACTACTATTGACGGCTTTATTGCGCTAAACTGATATCTCAGCCAGGGCATGCAGGCATCTATCTCATCCTTTGTCGGAACACGGTTATTGGGAGGACGGCATTTAACGACATTTGCAATATAATAGTCTTCGGGTTTTATCTCCAGGGCATCCAATAGAAGATCAAGAAGCTTTCCAGCTCTGCCGACAAAAGCCTCGCCCTGGATATCCTCCTGTTCTCCCGGGCCTTCTCCGACAAAAAGTATAGGAGCCTGTTTAACCAGCCCTCTTCCTATGACAACATTTGTCCTGGTCTCATGAAGGCCGCATTTTTTGCATGAGGAACATGCTCTTACAAAATCATCCCATTTATTCATTGCAATCCCTTGCCTTTTTTTATATATCATACAACAAAAAAATACTTGATGCATTCCCTGAAAATGCCGATATTATTTATAACAGTTTCATAACCAGGGACAGGTGTTTTTTTGCAAGGAGGCATGTCTTATGAAAATTGCGGATTCCCGCGTTCAGATGAACGCTCAATGGTCTGCTGTCAAGCTTCACTCTGCAAAAGAAACAATTCAGTTCTGGACCCAGGAACGGAATCAAATTACAAATGATAATATCCTGATTGACATATCAGATAAAGGAAAAGCACTGCAGCAAAATGCCGAAATATCAGCCGCAAATGGTCCCCGAAACGTTGTAGCAGTTGAATTGACTGATGAGGACAAAGAAAAAATCCGGCTTATTGAACACTTCATTTATGTCCTTACCGGTAAAAAAAATCAAGTTTAAAGTAATTAATCCGGAAGACTTTGAAAACGGGAAAAAAGTGGTATCAGGAAAGAATACTCCAACACCTGTGGGCTGGGGATTAAAGTATGACAAACATGAATTCTACCGTGAGGCTGAAAGTATGTCATTCAGCTCTTCCGGCAGTGTAGTGACCGAAGATGGCCGTACAATAATTTCAAAAACGCTTCGGCGTCCCTTGGCGACAGGAACTATTATTTTGATATTGACTGCGACGGCAAAGAAGATCTCATTGCCTTTACCGGAATGGGCTCAGGTTTTTTGGCTCTGGACCGCAACAATAACGGTATTATTGATGACGGCAGCGAGCTTTTCGGTCCCCAAAGCGGTAATGGTTTTGGCGAGTTGGCTTTCTATGACGAAGACCAGAACGGCTGGATAGACGAGAATGATGAAATATTCTATAAGCTGAGAATATGGACTTTGGACGAAAAGGGAAACAAAATTCTTCTGGCCTTGGGCCAGGTAGGAATTGGAGCCATTTATCTTGGCAACATCCGCTCGGAGTATGGGCTTAAAACCTCGGGGAACAGCTCATTGGGTCAGATTCGTTCAACAGGTATTTTCCTTAAAGAAAACGGTCAGGTGGGAACCATACAACACGTGGATCTGGTAATTTAGGCATATACACAGTAAAACCGGGGAGTCTTATCCCCGGTTTTTTATGGATCCCGGTTGGGATATTGGTTTTCCCCTTCCCGTATTGTTGTATTCTCTCCGAAAAGGACTATATCAATTGGGTCTCCTTTTTCCAGGTTAATTATTACTCCTTTATCATTTACGGCAATTTTTAAAATACGGTTCCTGAATACCAGGCGGAAGGAATACTCGTCCCACGACTCGGGCTTGAAGGGGGAAAGATGCAGCTTCCTTTCTTTGATTCTCATCCCGGCAAAACCGTATACAATACTCATCCAGGTACCTGCCATGGATGTAATGTGAAGTCCGTCTTCAGTATCTTTATTATAATTGTTAAGATCCAGTCTCGCTGTTCTCAGGTAATACTCATAGGCTTTATCCTTTCGCCCGATTTCGGCTGCCAGGATCGAATGAACGCATGGGGAAAGAGAAGATTCATGCACCGTCAACGGCTCATAGAACTCATAATTCCTTATTTTCTCTTCCTTTGTAAACTCGTCATTTAAGAACCATATTCCCTGGAGAACATCGGACTGCTTTATATAACATGATCTTAGTATCCTGTCCCACGACCAATTCTGATGCAAGGGCAAATCCGAAGGTTTCAGCTGTTTTACCGGTATTATCTCTTTGTCAAGAAAGCCGTCCTGCTGAAGGAAGATTCCCAGTTTTTTATCCTCCGGAAGATATATCTTTTCACTGATTTCTTTGAATTTTTCTGTTTCATCAGGCGAAATACCCAGTCGACGGATAGTTTCCCTGTATAGTTCCTTATGGTTTTCCTCCATCTTTTTCAGGGTATCAACGGTATACTCAAGGCTCCATTTTACCATGCGGTTTGTATACCAGTTGTTATTAACATTGTTCTCGTATTCATTGGGGCCTGTAACGCCAAGTATCATGTAAACGTCTTTTTTTGAATTATATGTCACTCTTGAAACCCAGTACCTGGATGTTTCGACCAATACATCTATCCCTTTTTCCAAAAGATATGATTCATCGGCCGTATACTCGGTGTAGTTTTTTATTGCATAGGTTATAGCACAATTTCTATGAATTTCTTCAAAGGTTATCTCCCATTCATTATGGCATTCCTCTCCGTTCATGGTCACCATTGGGTACAGGGCTCCCCGTGTTCCCAGTTTAGCCGAGTTTTCCTTTGCCTTTTCAAGATGATTATAGCGGTATTCCAGGAGGTTTCTGGCTACCTGAGGATTTCTTGTTCCCAGATAAAAATACAGGCAGTAAGCTTCGGTATCCCAATAGGTGCCTCCTCCGTATCTCTCTCCCGTAAATCCCTTGGGACCTATGTTTAATCGCGGATCATCCCCGGAATAGGTGCAGTTAAGCTGATAAATATTGAACCTGATCCCCTGCTGGGCTTTTAAATCGCCCTTAATACTTATGTCTCCCATACGCCATATGTCGGTCCATTTTTCCTTGTGAGTGTCGAAAAGATTATCATATCCTGTTTTTAAGGCTTCCTGCGCCTTTCTTTCCGAGATCCCGCATATTTCACCTGTTTCATAGTATCTGTCGCTTATTACTGAGATATATTTTTCTAGGGTAATCGTTTGACCCCTGGAAATATAAACTTTTATCCTGGTTCCGACATATTCGCCGTTGTTTAAGCTTACTGCTTCTTTCTCCAAAGTATCTGCGCCGTTTATATCCCATGCAAAAGCCGCAGCCACATTGAAACCGGTTTTCAATGTCCTCATATGCAAATAAGATACGGAGTCGGTTGCACGGCTCGACACATATTCCCAGAATTTTTCCTGATAATTGGCATCCTCGTTTCTTACATCACCGTTTAAAAACGGCAGCAACTGAAGTTCTCCGCCATTATCAAGAGCTGTTATCGAGTATTTGATGACCGCAATGTCGGGATCATGGTAGCTTAAAAATCTCTCGGTCCTGATTACATATTTTAAACCTGTAGGGTCAATATAAGTGAAGCTTCTCCTCAATATGCTTTCCTTCATGTCCAGTTCTCTTCTGTAATCAGAGAAATTGCAGGCGGCAAGATCGACATCCCTTTCGTTGATTCTTACTTTGATACCTATAAAATCAATTGCATTCAATACCTTTGCAAAGTACTCAGGATACCCGATCTTCCACCAGCCGACCCTGGTTTTGTCCGGATAGTAAACACCCGCTATATAGGTGCCTTTCAAGGTATCACCGGAATAATCTTCTTCATGATTTCCTCTCAGTCCCATTCTGCCGTTTCCTGAAGACATTATGCTTTCGAAAAACCGGTTTTTTTCGTGCGAGAAACCTTCCTGTATTATTTTCCATTCATCTATAAGCAAACCCATATTTCTTACCCCAATCATAAAGTATTCAGAAATTCTAACATATGATTCTAACAAATTTATGTATCTTATGCATACTATGCGGAAAAAAATGTGTCATTCTGTTTATATGCCTTTGTTACCAATCAAAAAGAAATTGCCCAGTTGTAAAACTGAGCAATAATGAGCTTTACATGGTTATGGTCTGATCCCGGCCAGGACCCACACCGATGTACTTGATGGGGACCCTGGTAATCTCTTCGATCCTTCGTATATATTCTCTTGCCGGTACAGGAAGCATTTCAAAACGCCTTATTCGCGAAATATCATAGTCCTTCCAGCTCTCAAATTCTTCATATACCGGTTCACAGGCAGACAACTCTTTAAGACTTGAAGGATAATAATCTATTATTTTGCCGTTCAGTTTATAATTCACACACAACTTAATGCTGTCCAGTTTCCCTATTGTATCCAGGTGATTTATGCAAAGTCCCGTAAGGCCGTTTATTCTTGCCGCATATTTTACCATAACAAGGTCAAGCCATCCGCACCTGCGGGGACGCCCGGTGGTTGTTCCGTACTCATGGCCTAATTCACGGATTTTATCCCCAATCTCATTATTCTGTTCAGTAATGAACGGACCTAAGCCGACTCTTGAGGTATATGCTTTCATAACCCCCAAAACTTCAGTAATCATTTTCGGTCCTACCCCGGCACCGACACACACGCCGCCGGATATCGGATTCGACGAGGTCACATACGGATATGTTCCAAAATCAAGATCCAGGAAAGTAGCCTGTGCTCCTTCAAAAAGAACTGTCTTGCTTTCTTCCAGCGCCCTATGGATAACGGAATTTACATCGGTGATATATGGCTTAAGTTTTTCCGCATAACCCAGATATTCATTAATGGTTTTTTCCGGATCGATGGGAGTACCCCCGTAAACTTTTTCTATAATGGCATTCTTTATTTTAATAATTCCGTATACTTTTTCTCTAAAATAATCAGCATCCAGCAAATCTCCCATACGGATACCGCTTCTCTCGGCCTTATCCGCATATGCAGGACCTATACCTCTTTTGGTGGTACCGAGAGCTTCCTTGCCTCTCATTTTCTCCTGCAGGTTATCCAATTCGATATGCCAGGGCATAATAACATGAGCTCTGTCGCTTATGAGCAATTCCGCAGTTTCTATTTCCTGTTGCTTTAGACGTTCAATTTCTGTTATCAATATCAAAGGGTCAATGACCACACCATTCGCAATAATACATGTCTTGCCTTTTCTCAACATCCCTGACGGTATAAGATGAAATGCGTGTTTTATACCCTCATAAACGATTGTATGCCCGGCATTGTTTCCTCCGGAGTATCTGACAACATAATCCGCATCACCGGATAATATGTCAATATACTTTCCTTTACCTTCGTCTCCCCATTGAGTTCCAACTACAACAATAGCCGCCATACGTATTCCTCCGTCTTTACAAAAAAATTGTATAAAAATTAATACATAAACTTAATTACGTCTATTATATATGTTTTGGCACCCCGGTGTAAATAAATACTTGAACTAATTTATAATCTTAATGTTATTTTTTTGCAGCAAAAAGTATTCATGCATACTGAAATGCACTCCGGACAGCAGCCTGGGAGTGCATTTCAAGTAAACATTCAATAATCTTATTTTATTGATTCAAAACCATGTTCCAAATCCGCGATAATATCATCGATATGTTCCGTTCCGATAGAAAGACGTACCGTATTGGGCTTAATACCGCAATCCAGCAATTCTTCCTCGCTCATTTGGGAATGCGTTGTGGAAGCGGGATGGATAACCAATGATTTTACATCCGCCACATTTGCCAGCAGGGAGAACAATTCAAGACTTTCGCAGAATTTTTGAGCCTCCCGTGCTCCGCCCTTGATTTCAAACGTAAATATTGATCCTGCACCTTTCGGAAAATACTTTTTATATAACGCGTTATCCGGACGATCGGGTAAAGACGGATGATTAACCTTTTCAACCTGGGGATGCTTTGAAAGATAATCCACAACCTTTAACGCATTCTCTACATGGCGCTCAACTCTTAAGGACAGAGTCTCAATTCCCTGGAGGAGAAGGAAAGAGTTAAACGGGCTGATTGCCGCCCCGGTATCTCTCATGAGGGTAGTCCGGATTTTAACAATATATGCAAGGTTCCCGCAGACCTCGGCAAACACAATGCCATGATAGCTCGGATTGGGTTTTGAAATGCCAGGAAATTTATCATTCTGTGTCCAGTCAAATTTTCCGCTGTCTATTATGACACCGCCCAAAACCGTACCATGTCCGCCAATGAATTTTGTGGCTGAATGAACTACTATGTCCGCTCCATACTCAATGGGACGAAGAAGATACGGAGTTGCGAAAGTGTTGTCAACTATCAGAGGAATACCGTTTCTATGCGCAATCTCGGCCACTTTCTCAATGTCGATAACATCACTGTTGGGGTTTCCCAGGCTTTCAATAAATATTGCCTTTGTATTGGGCTTAATTGCATTCTCAAAATTTCTTACATCGCTGCCGTCAACAAACGTTGTTTCTATTCCAAAGTCGGAAAAAGTATTCGCAAAGAGATTATATGTACCTCCATATATGGTTTTTGAAGATACAATATGATCCCCGGCAACCGCAATGTTCTGAATGGCATAGCTTACCGCGGCCGAACCCGATGAGGTTGCCAACGCGGCGGCTCCACCTTCCAAAGCCGCTATTCTCTTTTCAAAAACGTCGGTTGTAGGATTCATCAGTCTTGTGTAAATATTTCCGCTCTCAGTTAAAGCAAACCTGCCGGCAGCCGTAGCGCTGTCCTTGAATACATAGGATGTGGTGGCATAGATCGGTACCGCTCTGGCGTCAGTGGCGCTGTCGGGCTGTTCCTGCCCTACGTGAATCTGTAACGTTTCAAATTTATAATTCTTATTTGCCATGTCAAAAAATCCCTTCCTATTAATTTGGTTTAATTATTGAAACGATATGTTTTTTCAACATCGGCACATTCGTCCGTTCCTGAAGTTTTGGCGAAGCAGTTCTTCAAATATCAGAGTCATTGGATCACGCCCGCTTTCATTAATAATATAAATCTTATATGTTTTATATGAATTAATAGGAATTATATTAGGATTTTTTCAAGTTGTCAATATATAAATATATAAAATAAATATTTTTACTACGGTAAAATACAAACCTTGCACCCTCATGTAATGCCATCATGAACGAAGCACATCACCCCTTAATGTCATCCTGAACGGAACGAGAGTAGAGTGAAGGATCTTACATGTTAACAGAAAGATTCTTCGCTGCGCTCAGAATGACACTAGAAACCCTTCAAAGCAGACCGATTTATCACAATGACTGTTTGAGTAACAAGCAGAACGGTTCCTCCTGGTTATCCACTAGTCTCCATACCCATTCGGATGATTCCTATGCCATTCCCATGCGCTGGCTATGATGGTTTTTAGCTCATTTTGTGTCGGGTTCCACTTAAGTTCATCCTTAATCTTTTGCGATGACGCCACCAATACTGCAGGATCTCCTGCCCGCCTGGAAACTATGGTTTGTGGAATTTTATGCCCGGTTACTTCTCTTGCGGTCTCAATCACTTGCTTTACGGAAAAGCCCACGCCGTTTCCCAGATTGTATACCGTACTTTCGCTTCCGTTCCTTAAGCTGTCCAGCGCCAGGCTATGGGCACTTGCAAGGTCGGATACGTGGATATAATCACGTATACAGGTTCCGTCGGGAGTTGGATAATCATCTCCGAAAATTTGAATACTCTCCCGCTTGCCAAGAGCCACGTCCAGGACAATAGGAATCAAATGGCTTTCAGGCTTGTGATCTTCTCCTATTTTACCGCTTTTATGAGCACCTGCAGCGTTAAAGTACCTAAGGGAGACATATTTTATCCCATAAGCCGCATCGCACCATTTCAGCATTCTTTCAATGGCCAGCTTGGTTTCGCCATAAGGGTTTGTGGGAAGTGTTCTGTCACTTTCAAGGATCGGAATACTCTCCGGTTCACCGTAGGTTGCCGCGGTTGACGAGAAAACTATGTATTTAACCTGGTATGCCTTCATTTTTTCCAGGAGACACTGGGTTCCATATACATTGTTGTAATAATATTCAAGCGGCATAGTTACGCTTTCGCCCACAAGAGAGTCGGCGGCAAAATGTATAACCGCTTCAATACTGTTTTCGGTAAACACCTTGTCCATAAATTCGTCGTCCCGGATATCCCCCTGGTAGAACTTTCCTCCCAAGACAGCCTTTTTGTGGCCTTTTTGAAGGTTATCAACCACTACGATATCTTCATTTCTTTCCAGGAGCTCAGCCACCATATGGCTCCCGATATAACCTGCCCCGCCTGTCACTAATATGCTCATAATGTGATCTCCACTTCCCTTCCTCCGTCTCCTATGTCCGAAATATAGAAGCTGGCTTCATATCCTATTTTCTCTTTATAAGCCTTACCTACTTTCTTAATGAATTGGTCTATAGCTTTGTCGGCTACCAGGTTTACGGTACAGCCGCCGAACCCGGCGCCGGTCATTCGGGCTCCCAGTACTCCTTCAATTTTTCTTGCCTCATCTACCAGGGTATCTAACTCAATTCCGGTTACTTCATATAAATCTCTGAGAGAATCATGAGATTGATTCATCAGTTCTCCGAATACTTTCAAATTTCCTTCTTTTAACGCCTTAACAGAGTCAATAACCCTCTGGTTTTCATAAATGACATGTTCAACTCGTTTCCTGATTGTATCGTAGGTCAGCATACCTTTATGCTCTTCATAATCCGAGACAGATAAATCCCTAAGAAAAGCCGCTTCAGGAAATTTTTTTCTTAGTATGCTGAGACCTTCCTCACACTGGGCTCTTCGCTCGTTGTACTTTCCCTCGCCCAGGCTTCGCTTCTTATTAGTATTTCCTATAACCAGGGAATATCCGTCAAGATTTATAGGGACAAGCTCGTAGCTCAAATCCTTACAGTCCAGGAAAATCGCATGATTCTTTTTACCCATTGCCGAAGCGAACTGATCCATTATTCCGCACTTTACGCCGACATAATTATGTTCGGCCTTCTGTGCTATCAATGCCATTTGCACCATATCAATCTTCTTTGTTTTCCCGTAAGCTTCGTCTCCCAGGCTTACCAGGGCAATAGCCGTCGCAACCTCAATTGCAGCCGAGGAGGACAGGCCGCTTCCCAATGGCACCTTGTCATCATACATAAGGTCGCAGCCCTTAATAACATATCCGGCTTTTTTAAGCTCATCCGCCACTCCCAGCTGATAATTCCCCCATTTAAGGTCCTTATATTTCGATAAATCATCCAGTTCTGCCTCAACCATAATCTCAAGATCACTTGCGATAAGTCTTATCTTATTGTCATTACGAGGTCTTGCGACCACGGTTGTAGCCAGTGTAAGGGCGGCCGGGAATACAAATCCGCCGTTATAATCAGTATGCTCACCGATTAAATTGACACGTCCCGGCGAGGTGAATATCCGGATTTGTTCGCTGCTTCCGCCAAAATAACCTAAAAAGCTTTGGATAAGTTCCTCCTGGTTCATGAATATACCCTCCCCCATAAGGTTAACAGAATTTTTCAGTCATAATCAACAAACTTCCTGTATGCCGTCCTAAGTTCTTCTGCCTTCTCCTCAGGCGCCGTAGGATTGCAATGGGCCCACGCACCGGTTTCACTGGAGGCGTTAAACTTTTGCTTAACAGCCGAACGCATGGGCGGGAAAAACTCTATATGGAAATGATAAATGTCAGAATAATCGCCGCTGTTTACAGGATCCTGGTGCATGCACATCATGTAGGGAAATGGTTTGTCAAACAAAGCGTCCAGCATTCCGACAGTCTGCCGTATCGTTCTTGCCAGGTTGTCTTTTTCCCTTTCGTTAAACTGGGTGAGGTTCTGCTTGTGGTTTCTGCTTATTATGTATACACCGTAAGGATATTCGGTAAAGAAGGGCAGAACCACCGTAAAGTCCTCATTCTCAAAAATTACTCTTTTATTGAAGTTCCTTTCCTCGGAAAGCATTCTGCAAATCAGGCATTCTCCTGTTCTGTCAAAATATTCCCTGCAGGATTCCAGTTCCAGTTCAAGCTTCTTGGGAATAAATGAATAACCGTAAATTTGTCCGTGAGGATGGGGCATGGTTACTCCCACGACCTCTCCCCGGTTTTCGAAAATAAAAATATATTTTATTTTTTGCTCTTTTTGTAGTTCCAGGAACCGTTCAGTCCATAAATCCACAAGCTTCCTTATGTGGCTGTCCGGCAGTTGAGGCAAGGTTACGGTATGATTCGGGGAATATAGAATGACCTCGCATTTGCCGTATGCAGGTTTCACCTTAAAAAAATCGTTGGCTACATCATCAGGTTCAGGAGGATTCTGCATAAGGGCAGGATAGTCATTGTCATATTTCATTACCTCGTAATCGCCAACATTGCCGCTTGACGGGCAAAAAGGGCACCAGTCTTCGGGCATTTGTGGCCTGTCCTGCCTGTGGGAAGCAATCATGACCCAATCCTTAATTAGCGGATGCCATCTCAGCTCGGCCATTTTTATCATCCTTTCGCGAAACTGCCAGGAATTCACTTTTTTATTGACATGCTCAACTCTGATTATAAATTTACACTTTGCGTGGGTAAATGTTATAATGTGAGTATTATATGGGTTTTTGTTAACTAAAAGGATGATGGTCTTGCTTGAAAAGTATTATATTTCTAAGAAAGAAAACACAGACTTAAATGTATACAGATGTGGTATTGAAGAATGTTTGCCTAATCATTCATGGGGTCCGGGAGTACGGGATCACTATATTATCCATTTAATAATCTCCGGTAAAGGTTGTTTTACAGTCAACGGAAAAACTCATAACCTTGAGGCAGGTCAGGGTTTTTTAATTTGCCCTGGAGAGATTGTCAGCTACAAAGCCGACAGCATCCTGCCGTGGAAGTATTCATGGGTAGGCTTTCACGGCCTTAAAGCCCGGCAGATTTTAAAAAGGGCCGGACTATCGGTTGATGATCCCATATTTAGTTATCACGAAAGGGATCTTCTTGTGGAAAGTCTTGAAGAAATGATAACTGAGGCAGGAAGCCGCCGGCCTTCCGATTTAATGCTGTCGGGACTATTGTATCAGTTCCTGGCGCGTCTGGTTAAATGCCTTCAGTCCGAGGAACCTGTTGCCGGCAAAAATTCCGACTCGTCCTTTTATGTATCAAAGGCTGTAGAATATATTGAAAAAACTTACTCAGGGCCTCTTTCGGTCAGTGGTATCGCAAATTATCTGAAGATTGACCGGAGCTATCTCTCGACACTGTTTTCGAGGCATTTGGGCATATCCCCCAGGGAGTTTATTATAAATTACCGCATGAATAAGGCTTGTGAGCTCCTGGGCAATCCCCAGCTCAGTATAGGCGATGTGGCCAGATCAGTTGGATATGAGGACCCCCTGCAGTTTTCAAAAACCTTCAAAAAAGAAAAGGGGTTATCACCCTCTCGCTACAGAACCGAAATTTTAAATAAAATAATTTAATTTGGCTAAAGCAACCTTTACTGATTATTTCAAGGTATGTAGGGGGAACCTTTTATACTACGATTTCACCGGATTTCAAACTTACATAAACCAGCCAGTATCCTCCCATATCACGGACCGAATTATCCTGTACCGGAACCCACCTGCAGGCATTGTCAAAGGGCTTATTATCCCTGTCATCCCTGGCCGGAACACCAATGACATAATAGCCGGAGCCGTCATCACCACGGTAAAGACCGGCCAGAATGTGTTTATACTTAAATAATCCGACTAAAATCTTGGGGTTGGCAAACAAAGGCACATTTATTCCTGACATATACATAATACTGCTGAGCTTTGCCAGGTCCGAGACCCGGTACCATGAATAACCCCTGTTGGCTCGTTTAAATGGATAATGAACTTCAAAATTATTGCTGAGAAGACCTTCCAGCTTACCTATATCACATATGCCAGTCGATGAATCTTTCCTGTGCATTCTTCCGGGTTCATTGTATTTCCTGGCAGAATCCGGGGTGTATAATTCTGAAGAATTATTAACGGCGTCAACCGCTGTGGCTTCATCCGGAGTTTGCTCCTGCCCGGAAGGGCCAGGTACTGTTTTTTCTTTTATTACAGGTTTTGCTTCAGGTAAACCGGAAGTTTTTCCGGTAAAGGCTATTCCCGGTTCGGGGATTGTTTCAGTTTTTTCTTCCTTTGTCGTATTCATCAGGATGATTTGCCTGATACTCTCGTCCCATCTTTGATTTTTTTCAAAACTGGCGAAAAGCGGGATCCATTTTTTATTCTGGCTCTCGGCGGTCAATGCCGCAAAGCGTATCGAATCGGGCTGTAAATGATTATTTTTTAATGTATCGGCTTCTATTGCAAGTCCGCTTTGCACACTGCCAAAGGATATATTTACATCGCCCGCCTTTATAGGTATCAGTACGTCATCCTTCGCAAAAATCAAATAAAGGACATATTTAAACGGGCCCTGTTTCAGGCCTTTGACGTGAATAGACGCTTGAATTCTGCCCTCCCAGCAATCTAAACGGACAAATGCCTCAGGTGTGCTCCCTGCGCTGAATCCGCCGTCAAGCTCTTCCATTATGGCATATTTCCTCGCAAATCCTGCCTGCATAATACCACCCGATTAGACCCTTTCATGAAAGTATACGCATCTAATCAGGGTGATATAACATTTCCCCTGCAATTCCCGGCAGAATTATTTCGCCAGTTCCCGACAAAGGCGGGCAAAATCCTCAATGGTCAGTTCCTCTGCGCGGACAGCTTCTTTTATGCCCAGTTTGACAAGAACGTTTCTGAGCCGTTCCTTTCCCCCTTCCAGCCAGTCTTGTGAGCCCAGGGAGTTAAGAAGTGTCTTGCGTCTGTGACTGAAGGACGCCTTTACAATTCTGAAGAACAGTTCTTTGTTAATATCGCGGACACATTCAAGATCCCGTCTTTTGAGCTTTACCACTGCCGAGTCAACATCGGGCTTGGGAATGAAACAGTTTCTGGAGACAGTAAATGCCAGTTTGGGATCAGAATAGTAACGAACCGCTACTGATATGGCACTATAGTCCTTTGTGGAAGGAACGGCAGCCAGTCTGAATGCAACTTCCTTCTGCACCATGAACACCAGTATGTCCCATGCTATATCAGTTTCCAAAAGCATCATGATTATCGGGGTGGTAATATAATAGGGCAGGTTTGAAATAACTTTTTTGGGTCCGATCCAGCCGTCAATGAGTTCTTTAATATCCGCTTTCATTATGTCCTGGTTGACTATGGATACATTCGGGAACTCTTCCAGGTTTTCCTGCAGCGCAGGCATAAGGTTTTTGTCAATTTCCACCGCGACAACCTTTCCGGCGCGCTTTGCGATTTCGGCTGTCATGGCGCCTATACCCGGACCTATTTCCAAAACCAGATCAGAAGAGCTTACCTCTCCTGTCTCTACTATTTTTTTTATTATATTAATATCGGTAAGAAAATTCTGGCCTAAAGTTTTTGTAAGCTTCAGCCCGTATTTTTTCAATACCTCATTGGTGTTAATCATGATCAATCCTCACATTGGCATAGTTATAATTCTTTCTCATCATACCATAAACTTAAGGAGTATGGGCAGGCACTCATTTTTACCCTAATAAAACAGGCGGTATTTACCGCCTGAAAATCATTTATTAAGATTTCATTTACATGCGTCCGTATTGTTCTTCCACCGTGTATCATTCTGCTCATTGAGAATATACACTCTAACCTTTTTACTCCCCCATTTTCTTACTTCTTCACGGGTATCAAAATATAAATCGATGTTATTCCCTTTAACAGCGCTTCCGATATCTCCGGCGATAGCAAAGCCATAGTCCGGAGCTGATCCGGGAACCTCAATATAAAGCTTGGTACCCAGGGGAATAACCTTTGGATCTACCGCAACCACACCTTCTCTTGCTTTCAACCCCGTATATGTTATTCCGAACGTAGGGTGATCCGGATTTTTTCCGGTATCTTCATATGACGATGTATAAGCAGTCGCCCTCATGGTTAAAACCTTTGAATACCTGACAAGCTCGCCTCGTGAATTTCTGAAATTCAATACTGTTCCATACTCAACTACCTGGTCTACAGGAGCTTTTACAACTTGCTCACTGACAAATACCCTGTCCACAGGTTTTCCGTCTTCATAGGTGATTTTATAGTACTTCTCTCTTATCCCGTTTTCTCCGCGGACGATAACCTTGGTCTCGCCTTCATTCATAATTTTGTTGGGTTTTTCAACAACGGAAAACGGTATATACTCTTTTTCAGTTGTAATTTCTTCACTTACACGGACTACCCGAATAACCATGTCAGACGAGACCGGACTTGTTAGCGCTAATCCTTCCAATCGATCCAACGGGTTTAACGTAATACCGTTATCCTTTATAACTTCTTCCACAGTGTCCCTGTAGGACCATACCTCCCTAAGCTGTCCGTCGACTATGATGTTAACCGGTACTGCTCGTTTAATATTGATAACATTCAATGAATCATTGTCTAAACTCGCATCAAGTGGCATGCTGATATAGTCAACCGGTCTTACCGATATTCCTAATTTTTCAAGCGCCTGTTCAACGCTGGCACTCATTGTTTTTACGACGATTGGCTTGCCGTTGTCAATAATCTTAACATCCTTGCTGATACTGTTGTAAAGTTTTATGCCTGCCAATACGGCAAATGCCGACAGGATAAACAGCATGGCCAATTGCTTAAGGGGGAGTATGCGTTTGAAGAATGTTGAATATGTTCCGTTCATTCAAACTACCTCTCCTTATTATTTTAAAAATATTATCCCGGCAATATTACCATTGCTTTTATCTGTAAGTATCTCTAAGCGGCATAAACAGCCGTTTCATTTGTAAATCGGGTCTGAAACAACCTTCTTTTTAAAGCTTTGCGAGGCTTTTACATTTTATATACGTTCGTTTTTTTTGTCAAGGGTTACCATTACCTTTGGTTATTACGTATAATAATACCCAGGATTCTTTATCGGTATCGTAAACAAAACCTACCTCCAAATTGTTAATCCCGTTAACAAGTTGGGGTAGGATTTTTTGAGCGTCTTCTTCAATATATGCATCAACCAGGATGCTGGCTTGTATAACGTCCGGTTCTCCGCCTGAAAGGATTGTAAAAACACTATCCTGACCTGAACCATTTTTTTCAGCCAATGATATTGAATTTATATTCGATATTAATTCTATGTATTCTTTTTCTTCATAGGATTTTCCCCAGAGCGTACAATTATCCCCAAGAAAGGCAAACGACTCATGATAGGCTTTTTGCGTTATACTTGAAAACCATTTTTTGGTAATCTCTTTTACATCTTCCATCATAATGCTTTTAAAAATATCCAGCGCTTCTTTTTGCTTCTGTTTTTCCAGCAGATAATTTGCCTCTTTCTGCCTGGCATCGCGCAATTCCTCTTCCAAGCTGCTTATTTTTCTCTTTTGGGAAGCTATCTCTTCTTCCAGCTTTTTTTTGGCTTCTTCCAGTTCATCGACTGTGGTTGTAAGGATGCGATTCTGTCCCCTTAACCAATCCTGCTCGATTTTATCGCTTTCCCGCTGATTCTGCAGTCTTTCTTTATCCCACACCAGATAATTGAGCATAAGAAACACAAATAGCACAATAGCAGATATCATTACTACTACAAATTTTTTCATAACAACTCCCCCGGAATTCTAGTTACCGAACTGCAGTTTGAACAGATGAATTGCGTTATTCGACGTAATCTCTTCGGCTAAAGCATAATCAATTCCCTTTACCTCGGAAATCTTCTCCAAAACATACTTAATATATCCTGACCAGTTTCTCTTTCCCCTGTGAGGTTCGGGAGCCATGTAAGGGCAGTCGGTTTCAACCAACAACATATCAAGAGGTACATATTCCAATACCTCAACAGGCCTCCTGGCGTTTTTAAATGTTACGGCTCCCCCCAATCCGATTCTGAAACCCAGGTTTAAAACCTCTCTTGCCATTTCCTTAGATCCGGAGAAGCAATGAAATACTCCCCCCACTTCATAGGCCTTCTCACTTTTTATTATATCTAAAATATCGCTGTGAGATTCCCTGTCGTGGATAATTATAGGCAGCTTTAAATCACGCGCAAGGGCGATCTGCCTGGCAAACCACTCTTTTTGCGTATCTCTGGGCGAAAAATCATAGTGGTAGTCCAGGCCAATTTCACCTATTGCTACCACTTTATTCGCCTTTGACAGAAACTTAAGGGTCTCAATCGTATTTATATCGCATTCTTTGGCATCGTGGGGATGAACACCTACTGCCGCGTAGACAAAAGGATATTTTTCAGCCAGTTCAATTGACTTTTTCGAACTCTCAATATTACTGCCTGCATTAATTATATGGGTTACACCATGGGCAATACAGTCCTTAAGAACCTGATCGCGATCTTTATCAAATCTTTCGTCATCATAATGTGCATGCGAGTCAATCAATGCGAACTCTCCGTCCTTTAGCTAACTTTACTGCCTGTAGGTATATCTTTATCCACAGTGACCAAGACAAGCTTATCATTATTGGAAGCGGCAAGAATCATTCCCTGGCTTTCAATGCCCCGAATCTTCGCAGGCTTCAAATTTGCCACAAGAATCAATGTCTTACCCACCATTTCCTCAGGTGTATAATACCTGGCAATACCCGACACTACCTGTCTTTTTTCATCTCCGCACTCAACAATAAGCTTTAACAGCTTATCGCTCTTTTCTACCTTTTCACATGAAATTACCTTTACAACCCTTAGATCCACTTTTGCAAAATCATCTATCCCTATCAGGGCAACTCCTTCCGGCTTTTCGTCCGGTAGTTTTTGTTGGGGAGCCGGTGTCTCTTGCTTGTTCTCTTTGGAAGTCAAAGCCGACAGCGATTCCATTTCCTTCTCAAGATCAATACGAGGGAATATTATCTCCCCCGGGGTTACAGCTCCGGACTGTCTGTAAACTCCCCATATTCCTGCGCTGTCCCATGTTCTTTGACTTTCAGGAATAGCAAGCTGACGCCAGATAATCTCCGGAGTGTCCGGCATGAACGGTTGAATCAGTATAGATATAATACGGATACTTTCCGCAAGATTATACATAACTTCAGCAAGTCTGGCTCTGTTTTCCTCTTTCTTTGCCAGGGTCCACGGCATGGTTTCGTCAATATACTTATTAACACGCGAAATTGTCTTCCAAATCTCTGCAAGGGCTGAGCTGAACTGCAGTTTATCCATGTATTCCTCTGTCCTGGATTTTGTGCTGACAACAAAGCACCTTAACTCCTCGTCAAATTCGCCCTTTTCTCTTTCTTCCGGGATAACCCCATCAAAATATTTCTTTATCATTGCCGTTGTCCGGCTGATCAAATTACCCAGGTCATTTGCCAAATCAGAATTAATACGGTTAATAAGAGCTTCGTTTGAAAATACTCCGTCAGCTCCGAAAGGAACTTCTCTTAACAGGAAGTATCTGATGGCGTCAAGGCCGTATTTTTCAATCAGAACAACAGGATCCACCACATTGCCCTTGGATTTTGACATTTTTCCGCCTTCCAGCACGAGCCAGCCATGGCCGAAGACCTGCTTGGGCAGAGGAAGATCCAGCGCCATAAGCATCGCCGGCCATATTATTGTATGGAATCTGACAATTTCCTTGCCGACAAGATGAACATCGGCAGGCCAGAATTTTTTAAAGTCTTCATCGTTTTCCGACATATATCCAAGCGCTGTGATATAGTTGGAAAGAGCGTCAATCCAAACGTATACCACATGTTTTTCATCAAATGTCACCGGAATGCCCCAGTTAAAAGATGTCCTCGATACGCAAAGATCTTCAAGACCGGGTCTTAAAAAGTTATTAAGCATCTCATTGCGGCGTGAAGTCGGCTGAATAAAGTCCGGATTCTCTTCCAACAGTTTAATAAGTCTGTCCTGATACTTTGAAAGTCTGAAGAAATAGCTTTCTTCCCTTGTTTTTTCAACAGCCCTGCCGCAATCGGGGCATTTGCCGTCCACAAGCTGGGTTTCAGTCCAGAAAGATTCGCAGGGAGTACAATACCAGCCTTCATATTCGCTCTTGTAAATATCACCTTTATCATAAAGGGTCTTAAATATCTTTTGAACGGTTTCTACGTGGTATTCATCAGTGGTGCGTATAAACTTATCGTTGGTAATCTTCATGAGGCTCCACAGCTTCTTTATACCAGCGACTATATTATCAACATATTCTTTTGGGGTCATATTGTTTTCCGCGGCTACTCTCTGAATTTTCTGCCCGTGTTCGTCAGTCCCCGTCAGAAACATGACATCATAGCCCTGTAACCTCTTGTACCTGGCCATCGCATCTGCTGCGACGGTTGTATATGAATGCCCTATGTGAAGCTTTCCGCTGGGATAATAAATTGGTGTGGTAATATAAAATGTTTTTTTACTCACTGCAGTGGTCCCTCCAAAATTTATTAAAGGATAAAAAAATAAATAATTTATAAGATCAAGATAATGGTTAATTATTACTCCCATTAAAAGAATTATACCATAAGTTGGGCTCATGGCAATGAAATCATAATTCTCGCTTTTATTCCCTGCCATCCGCATCTTTTACGGTTATTATTGCGGTACAAAATATTCCGTTGCCTTTTCCGAATTCGGTAAGGCCCTCTCCGGAAGTTGCGGTTATCCCTACGCTGTTTATATCGATACCAAGCATACCCGATATATTTTTCCGCATGGATTCAATATGTGGCGACAACTTTGGTATAAGGGCTTCTATGGATATCGATACATGGATAATTTCTTTGTTTCCCAGGGTTGCAAGTGCTTCCTTAAGATATACCGCACTGTCGGTAATTCCTTGATCCAGGCAAAGTTCATCGGTTCTTTTCCCCAGGATATTTACGCACGAAATGCCGGAAATGGCATTGGTAATTGCATGAAGTACCACATCGGCATCACTGTTCCCTTTTAACCCGTGATACCCGTCAATTACGACTCCGCCTAAAACAAGCTTCTTATTTTCATTCGGCTCGGTAAATCTGTGGCTGTCCTGTCCTATCCCTACCCTGTACAAATAATCAACCCGCTTCCTTTTTTATTATTTAGTATAATAGAGTTTCGTATATAAATCCATAAATTGTTACGCTTGAAAAAGGTACATGTAAAAAAAAGAAATTCAGCAATGAATTTCTTTTTTTAAGTCATTCGCGTCGTATTATTTTTGTAATTATCGGAAACTGTCATATTGAACTAATAACCTTTCTCCCTTAGCCGATATCCCAAAACCATCAAACTGTCGCTTAAGTGAACATTCTCCACGACAACGTCATCGCCAAGTCTTAAATCTGTCGGGGAGAAGTTCCATATGGCTTTTATTCCTAAAGATGTTATTTGTTTCGCGACATCAATCACTTTTTTATTAGGAACTGTTAAAATAGCTATATCGACTTTATTATTGGCAGTAAACTCAGGAAGTTTATCATTGCTATAGACTTCGATACCGTTAATTTTGGTTCCTATCTTTTTTTCATCCACATCAAAAATAGCTATAATGTCAAATCCTCTTCTTCTGAAATTCTCGTAATTTGCCAGGGCATTTCCCATATTTCCTGCACCGACGATTATACAGGTAAACCTTTTATCGGTTCCAAGGATTTTGCTTATTTCATTATATAAATACTCAACGTTGTAACCGTAACCTTGCTGGCCGAAACCCCCGAAACAGTTCAAATCCTGACGAATCTGCGATGCGGTTATATGCATTCTTTCGCTGAGTTCTTTTGATGAAATGCGTTTAATATCCAGTTGCATGAGATCAGAAAGATAACGAAAATATCGCGGTAGCCTTCTTATAACGGCCATAGAAATTTTCTTATCTTCTCCCATTATTACTTCCCCTTTGATATGACTTTTTTATATATACTATCATATTTGTTATTTTTTTGTCAATTTGTAGCCAAGAAATAAATATTCACTTTACCCTTGGGGTTTAAATCTCCCAAGGGTTCCAGGAGTATATACCACACCTCCGGCCATTACAATCTTACTGGAATTCCGTTATCCTTTAAATATTTTTTTAAATCCGGTATTCTCATCTGTCCGAAGTGAAACAGAGAAGCGGCTAAAACCGCGTCTGCCTTGCCCTCTGTTATGGCATCCCTGAAGTGTTCGAATTTCCCGGCTCCGCCCGAAGCAATAACAGGAATCCTGACTGCTTCCGATACCGCTCTTGTAAGCTCAATATCATATCCTGACTGGGTCCCGTCCCGGTCCATGCTTGTTAACAGGATTTCTCCGGCTCCCATCCTCTCAGCCTCATATGCCCATTCCACCGCATCTCTTCCCGTATTTACACGGCCTCCGTTTATATAAACATCCCAGCCTGACCCATCTGAGCGTTTCTTTGCATCAATTGCCACAACAACGCATTGGGAACCAAACCGCAACGCAGCCTCGCTTATAAGTTCCGGTCTTTTCAATGCCGCCGAATTAACGCCGATTTTATCGGCTCCGGCCAGCAATATCTTCCGAAAATCTTCTACTGTTCTTACTCCTCCTCCTACAGTAAAAGGGATGAAAACCTCCTGCGCCACTCTTGCTACCACATCAATCATAATATCCCGTGATTCTGATGAGGCGGTAATATCAAGAAAAGTAATTTCATCCGCTCCGGCCTTATCATACGCTCTGGCGCATTCCACAGGATCTCCTGCGTCTACGAGATTCACAAATTTCACGCCTTTGACCACTCTGCCTCTATGGACATCCAGGCAGGGAATTATTCGTTTCGTAAGCATAAATCTCTCCTCTTTTTCGGATAACTTTGCCGGAAATATATATTTATACAGTTTTATACAATCTCAAGTGCCTTTCGCAAGTCCACATCGCCGGTGTAAATAGCTTTACCTACAATAACTCCTGCTACCCCGACTTCTTTTAAACGTCTAATGTCATTTAAGGAAGCCACTCCGCCTGAGGCAATAACATCCATCTTCACCTTTTTAACCATTTCAGACATTGCCAGTATATTAGGCCCTGCCAACATGCCGTCGGTGGCTATATCAGTATATATTATTGTCTGTACTCCCAAAGCCTCCATATTTTGGGCATGTTTCACAGCTTTAACCCGGCTTGTTTTTTCCCATCCTTCAATAGCCACAAAGCTGTCTCTTGCATCTATGCCTACGACAATACGGCTTTTGAATTCTTCAACAGCCTCTTTAACCATTTCAGGGTCTTTTACGGCCGATGTGCCTATAATAACCCGGGACACCCCGAATCCTAATACTTCCTCAATATCGGCCATGGTTCTTATTCCTCCGCCGACCTGGACAGGAATACTGAGTTCTTTGGCAATAGTTCTTATTATTTCTCGGTTATCACTGTCTCCCCTGGCGGCGTCCAGATCGACAACATGAAGATATTTGGCTCCTGCTTTCTGAAATTGCAGGGCCATTTTTACCGGGTCATCCGAAAAAATTGTTATATCGTCATATCTTCCCTGTTTTAAACGCACGCATTTGCCGCCTCGTATGTCAATAGCCGGATAAATAGTCATTCTTTCCGCACCACCTTCAAAAAATTATTTAATATAGCCATCCCTACCATTCCGCTCTTTTCGGGATGAAACTGCGTACCATAGACATTGTCTTTCGATACGGCGGCGTCAAAGAGTATACCGTACCGGGATATCGCAGCTACAACGCTTCTGTCCTCCGCTTCCACATAATATGAATGGACGAAGTACACATATGATTCTTCACTTTGCACGCTGTTGGCAAAGCGAGAATCAGGTTGCGGTTCGGCAAACAGCTGTCTGGGAAGATTGTCAAACAACGGGCAATACTTGGGAAAACTAAGATTATTCCATCCCATATGCGGAATTTTTAAGCCTATATCATCAGGAAATCTTTTCACTCTTCCTTTAAAAATACCCAAGCCTTTGGCAAGTCCCCTGGGATCTTCTTCACTGTATTCAAACAGCAACTGATAACCAAGACATATTCCCAAAAAGGGTTTACCTGAATCAATGCAGGTTTTTATAACCCTGTCCATACCCTTTTCCACAAGGCTCTCCATGCATTCGGCGAATGCACCTACTCCCGGTAATATGACCGCTTCGCTTTGAAGGATAGTCTCTTCATTGCATGTTATCACGGCTTCTGCGCCCAGTTTCTTAAAGGCGTTTTCAACATTTTTTAGATTTCCCGCATCATAATCGATTATCGCAATCATGGGATAAACTTCTTTCCTGTAAGTCTCTCGTATGCTTCAATATATTTTGCCCTGGTTTTCTCAATGACCTCTTTTGGAAGTCTCGGAGCGGGCGGAGTCTTGTCCCAGTCCAGGGATTCAAGATATTCGCGCAGGTATTGCTTGTCAAAACTCTTTTGGGGTCTTCCTGGCTCATAATCCGATAATTCCCAGAACCTTGAAGAGTCGGGTGTAAACATTTCATCGGCTATAACCAGTTCACCGTCCAGTATGCCAAATTCAAACTTCGTGTCAGCCAGGATTATTCCTTTACTCAACGCGTATTCCTCAGCTTTTTTATAAAGGCTTATGGATTTTTCTTTAATAGCTGAAGCCAGTTCTTCACCTATCTGTTCTTTTACATATTCAAAGCTTACGTTGATATCATGACCTTCCTTGGCCTTGGTGGATGGCGTGAAAATCGGCTCGGGCAGCTTATCGGCCTGTTTTAAACCCTCCGGCAGTTTAATGCCGCTGATTTTTCCCGTAGCTTTATAGTCTTTCAGACCGGACCCTTCAAGATATCCCCTGACTATGCATTCAACCTCAATCATCTCCACTTTTTTCACCAACATGGAGCGACCCTGCAATTCCTCTTTGAACTTTGACAATCCCATGGGATACTCGGTAACATCGGTGGTAATCAAATGATTCCCGATTATATCCTTGCAGAAATCGAACCAGAACTCGGAAATACCGTTGAGCACGCGGCCCTTATCAGGAATCAGATCATCAAACACTACATCGAAAGCAGAAATGCGATCGGTTGCAATCATTAACAGCTTGTCTTCTCCTACCTTGTATACATCTCTTACTTTTCCCTTGATGAAAACAGGCAAGTCAATAAAATTCGTATCCTTGATGAGCATAAATGTATCCTCCGTTAATTTTTATAATCTTTCTTTCCCTGTCATTCTGAATGGAGCGAATTTCTCCCCCTGTCATTCTGAATGGAGCAAAGCGGAATAAAGAATCTTTTGTACTGACGTGATAAGATCCTTCGGCTACGCTGTGCTACGCTCAGGATGACATCCTTGTATGTCATCCTGAGCGTAGCGAAGAATCTTCACCTTATAATAATCCCTTGGTAGAAGGTATCCCCAGAATCGCAGAATCAATGGTAACCGCTTCTTTCAATGCCCTGGCAAAGGCTTTGAATACAGCCTCTATCATATGGTGGTTGTTTTTCCCATGAATTAGCTTGACATGCAACGTCATGCCGCCGTTAACCGCCAATGCCCTGAAAAACTCCTCGAACATTTCGGTTTCCATCTCTCCAACCTTATTGGTTGAGAAAGGTACTTCAAAATGCAGGAACGGTCTGTTGGAAAGGTCAATACTGACCATGGCAAGGGATTCGTCCATGGGAACAATACTCGTTCCAAATCTTTTAATGGACTCCCTTTTCCCCAGGGCATCAGAAATTGCTTTCCCCAGCACTATTCCAATATCCTCCACCGTATGGTGACTGTCTACTTCCAAGTCTCCCTTACACACAAGCGAAAGATCAAAACGCCCATGGCCCGAAAAAAGGCACAACATGTGGTCCAGGAAACCAATCCCTGTTGAAACGGAATTTTCTCCTTTACCGTCCAGGTTCAGTTTGAGAGAAATCTCGGTTTCTTTTGTTTTTCTTATCAGTTCAGCACATCTCACAATTATACCTCCATGGACTTATAAGTTCCTGAATCATTGAAATTTGCAAACGGATTCTATCGGTATTACCTTTCCGCCTTTTAAGTGGTACGTAAAGTTTCTATACTTTTCACAGCTCATTATATCACTGTAAAAATCAGCCTTCCATTATCTTCTTTATTTTTTCCACAAGTATTTCCATCTGTTCCTGGGTTCCTATTGTTATGCGCAGCCAGTCACATATCCTCGGACTGTTAAAATGTCTTACCAGAATGCCTTCCTGTCTCAGTTTCGTTAAAGCTTCGGGTCCGGGAACTTCCGGAATTTTAACAAAGAGAAAATTTGCCTTTGAATCCGTCACCTGGATACCCAGGCTCAACAATTTCTCCTGTGTCCACTGACGGGTATTTATAATCTTCTGTCTTGTTTCATTAAAGTATTCTGTGTCAATAAATGCGGCTTCAGCAGCTATTTGGGCTATTTTGTCCAAAGGATACGAGTTAAACGAGTCCTTGATCCTTGCAAGTCCGTCCATCAACTCTTTGCATCCCATGGCGAAACCCACTCTCATTCCTGCCAGTGATCTTGATTTAGAGAGGGTTTGAACGATAATAAGGTTATCGTACATGCGAATCAGTCCTGCGCAGGATTCTCCCCCGAAATCAATATACGCCTCGTCAACAATAACAAGAGTATCAGGCCGGCTCTTCAGCAGCTCTTCTATCCTGGAAGGCGCAATATAAATGCCGGTCGGCGCATTGGGATTAGCAAAAATAATACCCTTCAGGTCCTCAGGGTATAGCGATAAATCGATAGAAAAATCATCTGCAACGGGTACTTTAACATACGGAATATTAAAAAGGGCACAATATACCGGATAAAAGCTGTAGGTTATATCAGGAAACCCAATCTTTTCGGTTTCATCAAAAAATGCTTTAAAAATAAACGCCAAAACTTCATCGGAACCGTTTCCCACAAAAACCTCGTCAGCCGATATGCCATAATATTTTGAAACTGCCTGTTTTACTATGGCTCCCTCATTGTTGGGATAAAGCCGCAAGTCTCCCAAGTCAAAATTTCTTATCCTTTCCATGACCAAAGGTGAAGGTGGATACGGGTTTTCGTTCGTATTGAGTTTAACAAACACTTTATCTTTTGGCTGTTCTCCCGGAACATAAGGGATAAGCTCCCTTGTATTGCGACTTAAAAAGCGACTCATTTTAAACCTCCGTTTCTTAACAGGTCATGGGGGGAACAAGGGGACGGTCAGACAGGAAAACCGTCTCCTTGCCTGATCAGTATTGCCTCAGCGTGGGCTGTCAACCCTTCGGCATGTGCGAAGGCAGCCACATCGGAAGCTACAGCATTAAATGCGTCCCGACTATATGAAATAACACTTTGACGCTTTACAAAATCATACACTCCCAGGGGAGAGAAAAACCTGGCAGTGCCCGATGTGGGCAAGGTGTGGTTAGGCCCCGCGAAGTAATCTCCGAGAGGTTCCGGAGAGAAATTACCCAGGAATATGGCACCGGCATTCTTAATAAAAGGCAACAGTTCAAAAGGATTTTTCGTGCATACTTCCAGGTGCTCGGGAGCTATTGTATTGCTTATATCCACAGCCTCATTGATTGTGTCGGTTACAATGACGGCTCCGTAATTTTCAATTGATTCCATGGCTATTTCTTTCCTTGTTAAGCGTGACATCTGGGTTTCAAGTTCCTTTGAAACATTTTCGGCCAGTTTCCTCGATGTCGTTAACAGGATTGACGATGCCAGCTTGTCATGTTCAGCCTGTGAAAGCAGATCAGCCGCGACATAAGCAGGATTCGCGGTCTCATCGGCAATAATCAATATCTCGCTCGGTCCGGCTATCATATCAATACCGCAGATGCCGAAAACCATTTTCTTAGCAGTGGCTACATAGATATTGCCCGGGCCCACTATTTTATCCACTTTGGGAATAGTCTGGGTTCCGTAGGCCATGGCTGCGATGGCCTGCGCTCCTCCCGCCATAAACACCCTGTCAACGTCGGCAAGCTTAGCGCAAGCCAGGATCAACGGATTAACCTTCCCGTTTTTGCCTGGCGGCGAACATAGAATAATCTCCTCCACTCCCGCCACCTTAGCCGGTATTGCGTCCATCAATACCGTTGACGGCAGCGGAGCACTTCCTGCAGGTGCATACACTCCCACTCTTGAAAGAGGCGTAATCTTTTGTCCCAGGAATATCCCGTCATCGCTGGCAGTAAACCATGATTTTTCCAATTGTTTCTCGTGATAAGCCCGTATATTCGCCGCCGCTTTTTCGATAACTCTTAATAAATCTGCGCCAATTAAATCTAAAGCGCTGTCCAGTTCATTTTTAGGAACTTCTATGGTTTCCGGGGTAAGA
>JAAYFU010000054.1 GCA_012728095.1 Clostridiaceae bacterium | reverse complement strand
CTTGTTACACAATACAGACCGGATATTTAATATCCGCTTGATTATTTTTTGGAATTGTAAGGGTACATTTATTTTTCATGGTAACTGTATATATATGTTTTGACTTCCTTATTATGTAAATTATTGTTTAATCCAATTATAGCGAAGAAATATCTGACTGTTCAATGGAATCAATTGTAAATTCCTCAAAAACATTTTGCAGTTTAAATTACGACAAATTTCCCAAAAAAGATTATTTCCCAAAGAGTACTATTATTTCCCAACAATTTTTTTATTGAAATCGGCATAATGACTTTGTCTTGGTGAGGTATTCCACCGTTATGTCCATATCCTTCCTTTTTAGATACTTTTATATTAGTAAATATTCACAAAGATTTTATAAAGACAGGAAAAAAGCCAGAAGGTCTGTTGAATTATTATACAATAAAATGTATAATTATTAATTGTAACTATTGTTTTTTTGTAAGTACTATATAAATATTTTAAAAAGATTTATTAATAATACCCAAAATGACTTTCGAAAGCGGTGATGATAAAAATGTTGAAGCTTGGAATTATCGGAGCGACAGGGTATGTAGGGGCTGAAATCGTCAGACTATTAGCTTTAAGGGATGATATAAAAATAACAACCGTGGTGTCGAACAGTTTCGCAGGCCAACCTTTTTCCAATATCTATCCTTCTTTGAGAGGCATATATGACAATATTTGCGACGCACTGGATATGGATGAGATATCGGAAAAGGCCGATTATTTCATAACCGCTCTTCCCCATGGTGTTTCTGCTTCGATAATACCCGGTCTCCTGGAAAGAGGCAAAAGGGTAATCGACCACAGTGGAGACTTCAGATTCAGGGATGTTAAGGTCTATGAAAAATGGTATAAAGTCACACATAATGCTCCTGACCTTATCAACAAAGCTGTTTACGGGCTTCCTGAGCTATATCGCAATGATATAAAAACTGCATCGCTGGTTGCTGATCCCGGGTGCTATCCTACCTGTTCGATATTGGGAATAGCTCCGGCTTTGAAAAATGGGATCGTATCGCATCAGGATATTGTAATAAATGCTGTTTCGGGTGTGTCGGGAGCAGGAAGGAAATCGGAACTGGCCTATTCATTTTGCGAAACTGATGAAAATTTTAAGGCTTATGGCATTGGGAATCACAGGCATACTCCCGAAATAGAGCAGGAGTTGTCACTTATTTGCGGAAAACCTGTTATGGTGTCATTTACACCGCATCTCGCTCCTTTAAAGAGAGGTATGCTTGTAACATCTTATCTGAATTTGAACAGCCAGATGAGCCCGACTGATATACATTCGCTTTATGAGGACTATTACCGGAACGAGCCTTTTGTGAGGATAATGCCTTTGGGGCAATTCCCCGAAATCAAATATGTGGCCGGCTCTAACTATATTGACATAGGCATAGCAGTAGACCACCGTCTGAATAAGCTTATTGTAATTTCAGCCCTGGATAACTTGGGAAAGGGCTCCGCCGGCCAGGCTGTCCAGGCTTTGAATATTATGGCCGGTTTTTATGAAACAAAGGGTTTATTAACTTCCGGACTGTATTTATAATGGATACTATTATTAAACCATCGTGAGGTAGATAAAAATGTTTGATTACACAGAAATAATAAAGAAAGCCGAGATCCTGGTCGAAGCTCTCCCATACATCCAGGCTCTGGCAGGGAAAACCGTGGTTATTAAATACGGCGGAAATGCCATGATAAACGATGATCTTAAACACTCAGTCATGGAAGATATTACCCTGTTAAAATATATAGGACTGAACCCGATAGTCGTACACGGCGGCGGCCCCGATATAAACGCTGCGTTAAAGAATTTCAATATAGAGTCCGAATTCATTAACGGCCTTCGTAAAACCGACAGGCAGACTATGGAAGTTGCCCAGATGGTTCTTGTGGGAAAAACCAACAAGGAAATCGTTTCCATGATAAATCAAAAAGGCGGGAAAGCCATAGGCATCTGCGGAATTGACGGTATGCTTTTCGAATGTGAAAAGCATTATGAGACCGTAAACGGGGAAAAGGTAGATTTAGGATATGTAGGCAAAATCAAAAAAGTAAACACCCGTTCCCTCGAAATACTAACACAGGATGAATACATCCCGGTAGTCGCTCCCGTCGGAACCGATGAAAACGGGCAAAGCTATAATATAAACGCCGATACTGCGGCAGCCGAACTGGCAGCAGCCCTGAAGGCAGAAAAGCTCATCCTTTTAACTGACGTTGAAGGGGTTAAAGATTCCAAAGGGAATATTCTTTATACCATAACCAGGGACAGGGTCGAATCTCTTATTGAGGACGGAATAATTGTCGGGGGTATGATCCCGAAAGTTATGGGCTGCATTACGGCGCTTGAACACGGGGTAAACAGAACTCACATTATTGACGGGCGAATTCCTCATTGTATACTTTTGGAGATATTTACCAATAAAGGTATCGGCACAATGATTACACAGGAAATCAGGCCCTATTATAATAATGAGAAATTGTAATCAATATCCTGTCTTTTAACCTTCACTTTATTGCCGTCAATTACTATCAAAAAATGCGGAAAGCTGTAACAATATATGTTATTTCCGCTTATTTTGTGGCTATATAATTAATATCGATATTCCCGCCGATATCAATAATAGTGGATATATTGCGTCAAAGGAGAATGGATATGAAGCTGAAATGGAAATTAACCATCTCTATCAATATAATATTTTTGATTTTGTTGTGCGTCATCGGTTACTTTGCATATTCACAGATTACTTACCTTGCGGATTTGAAGATAGAAAACGAACTTCATAACAGCAGCCGTTTTGGAATGGCCTTGTTGGAGGCCCGTTATCCCGGACCGTGGGCAGAAAAGGACGGAAAACTTGCTAAAGGCTCATTCGTTTTAAATGATGATAACACCGTTGTGGATTTAATAAAAAACGAGACAGGTATTGTATCGACATTATTTCTCGGCGATACCAGGATCGCTACAAGTATTACGGATGACCAGGGAAACCGGATTACCGGAACAAAGGCCAATCCCGAGGTGATTGAAACGGTACTGGTCAAAGGCGAGGATTATAAAGGCGTAACCACAATAAACGGCAAATGGTATAAAACGTTTTATACTCCTCTCAGGGACGAAAGCGGAAAAATCGTCGGCATGTGGTTTGTGGGGACCGAATATGAGAATCTTAAGCAAGTACAGAGATCTTCACTGACAAAAATTTTTCTGGCTTGCGGCATAATACTCATTATTGGCATATGCTATGCTATGACGGTAGGAAATATAACCGGAAAATCACTGACCAAACTGATGGATAATATTGGCGTTATTTCCTCGGGTAATCTTTCGGTGCCTGTTTCATCTGCAATTACAAAGAGAAAGGATGAAATCGGCGCCATAGCAAATTCGGTTGAACAAATGCGATCCTCTATTAAAGAAATAATCGTCAGTATAAAGGAAGAAACGAATCTTATAAAGGAATCGATACAGAATACCGTTAAAGAGATTGATCAGCTGAATGCCGACATAGATGACATTTCCGCAACGACCCAGGAGCTTGCTGCCGGTATGGAGGAAACCGCGGCAGGAGCCCAGGAAATGAATGCTACCTCGTATGAGATACAGGAACAAATCGCACAGGTTGCCGAAAAAGCCGGCCATGGCATGGAAGCCGCCAAGGAAATCAAAGCCCGTGCCGAAAAACTAAAGGCTGACTCCGAAAGATCACGGAACAATGCTTACGCTGTATACGAACAGACAAATGAAAATCTCAGAAAGTCCATAGAAAAAGCAAAATCCATAGAAAAGATTCAACAGCTTACAGATACCATACTGGCCATTTCATCACAAACAAACCTGTTGGCTTTAAACGCGGCCATCGAAGCCGCCCGTGCCGGTGAATTCGGGAGAGGGTTTACCGTTGTGGCCGAAGAGATTCGGAATCTTGCCGAGGACTCCAAGAAAGCCGTTGAAGAAATTCAGGCTGTCGTTAATGAAGTCATGGAGTCGGTTGACAACCTGGTAACCGATTCCAGGAATATACTCGATTTTGTTGACGGTCAGGTAATAAACGATTATGAAGTTTTAGTGCTTACCGGGGAACAATACAGCACCGATGCGGATTATATCAATAACCTTATGCAAAGCTTTTCGGCTACATCAAGCAAATTGCATGAGTCCACGACACATCTGCTGAAAGCTATTGAAGAAATAACCACCGCGGCAAATGAAGGGGCAATCGGTTCCTCCAATATAGCTGAAAATTCCGGCTCCATTATTAAAAAAGCGGACGAAGTATTCCGTTATGCCGCTGACACAAACAACAGCGCTCAAAAGCTGAGCGAAAAAGTTGAGAAATTTATTGTATAGCTTTCCGATTATTCCATTTTAAATCAGGTTAAATCAAGGAGGCAGGTGATAAAACACTGCCTCCTTTTGGATTTATTCTAAATTATTTAACGCTTCCAGCATCCTGTCAATATCCATTCCGTGAACTTCAGCAGCTTCCTCAAGAGTTTCCATCTGTGCGGACGGACATCCGACACATCCCATTCCGAAACTCATAAGCACTGGTACTGATTTGGGATTTATTCTTATTACCTCGCCTATTGTCATATCCTTTGTTATTTTCATAATTAGCCTCCTCATCAATTTACAAATAGTTTAACCTTTCGTAGTCTATTATAGTCTACATCAAAAGAAAAATAAAACTGTGATTTTTGTCACATAATCATAAATCATGTAAATCCGATAACAAAACGGCTCTTACAGGAGCCGCTTCCACTCCCTTTATTTTTAACGGCGCCGCAAAAAGAAAATATTCGCCTTCATCGACCTGGTCGAGCTTCAGACCTTCAAGAATTACTATTCCCGCTTCAAAAAGCGTTATATGAGTTTCATGAGCAGGCTGATCCCTCTCTATTCCAAGAGAATCGATTCCCACGCCTTTTATTTTTTTATCTCTTAAATATTCAGCTCCGGTTTTGTCAAGATAGATGAAATTCCCCTCTAAAATGTTCTCTGTGCTGTTTTTGGTTTTAAGAAGTATAAAATCATTCTCACGGATTTCTTTTGTTTCTAAGTCGATTTTTGATATCTTTTCATCAGCGTCTGTAAGATCGATGACCCTGCATCTTGTGATCACTTGTTCCAAACTGATACTTTCAATATTCTCTCCGCCTTCTATCATATGCAGAGGAGAATCCATATGGGTTCCGGTATGAAGACTTATATCCAGTCTTGTTTCATAGGATGTGCCTGTTTTTAACGTGCTGACAGTCCTGAAAACCGGTCTTTTATCTTCCTT
>JAAYFU010000053.1 GCA_012728095.1 Clostridiaceae bacterium | reverse complement strand
CCCGTTCCAATTCTTTTAAGCATTAGTTTTTTCATCATGCAAATCCCTTCCATTCTCAATCTTTTCTATCTTTCCATCGCGAATATTGATAATGCGCGAAGCGTAACCGGATATTTCATTATCGTGCGTAACAATTACCATGGTCTGATTCCAGGTCTTGGCCATATCAGTCATTAATTTCATCATTTCAAAGGTAGTGGCGGTATCAAGGTTTCCCGTCGGCTCATCTGCAAAGATAACCTTGGGGTTATTGGCAAAGGCCCTGGCAATGCTCACGCGCTGCTGCTGCCCGCCGCTCATTTCAGAAGGCTTGTGCTTCATCCTGTCCTTTAAACCTACTGCCTCAAGAAGCTCTTTGGCCTTTTTTATGCGTTTACTTTTGGGTACACCGCAGAAGGTAAGCGGCATTGCAACATTTTCAAGCGCTGTCAGCGTAGGGATAAGATAATAGCTTTGAAATATGAATCCGACATAGCGTTGCCTGAAAAGAGCCAGCTGATTTTCGTTGAGAGTATCGATCCTGGTCTTGCCTATCGTTATGGTGCCTTTAGTGGGTTTATCCAGCCCCGCCATAAGATGCAGCAACGTTGATTTGCCCGAGCCTGAAGGCCCTTTCATACAGCAAATCTCGCCCTCTTCTATCTCAAGGCTTACACCGTTTACTGCAAATATCTTTTCCTGCCCCATGCGATATACCTTATATACATCGTTTAAGGTAATTAAAGCGGACATATGTATCCTCCGTATTCATATGAGTGTCTCGAACAGCGTGTTGTTTTTTATGTCATCCTGAGGTTCTCTTAGCGGAGTCGAAGAATCTTTCATGTCAACACGTAAGATCCTTCGCTGCGCTCAGGATGACCGTTTGGTCAGATTCTTCGCTAACGCTCAGAATGACAGGGGGCAACATCATTCGCCAGCGTTCATAATTACGCAAGTAAACATTAACTTATTAAAGTTTATTTAAAGCTCTTTTGAGAGCCATTCCGCCAGGTCATTCAAAACTATATCTTCACTATCGCTATCTTTCAAAAGTCCGAGTGTCCCCTTGCTGTTTTTAAGTTTTTGCGACAGCTCTTCGCCGTCTAAACGAGTGCCTGTAAAAACTTCCGGCAGCCTTGTGATAATCTCCTCGCACAATGCGTCGGAATATACCTCGGCTTTTCTGATAATCCCTTCATCCAGCTTAAAGTACAGTTCTATTCCTCCCCATGAAAACCTGTTCTTAAAATGGATATCAAAATCAGGGGTTTCGCCGTAGCGCCATTCCCATGAACTGTTCCTGGCCATTATGTTTCTGAAAGCAGCATCATTGGGCCACATATCCTTGTCATCTGCCTTTAAATCCACTGTCTCACAGGCCGGACCATACTCATCTGTAAAGGATTTAATCACTGCTTCTTTAACGATCTCCACCGTTATATCCGGCATGATATCTCTCAAATTAACAACACGGCTTTTTATTGAGGCAACTCCTTTAGCTTTAATCTTGTCATTGGATACTGTAAGATACCTGGACATCTTTTCCATATCGACATTGACAAGAATGGTCCCATGGTGTAGGGCATTATTGCCCCTGAAACCAAAAGCGTTGCCTGAAAACTTTTTACCGTCAACAGTCATGTCATTTCGTCCGCTTTTCTCGGCATTAATGCCCAATCTTTTAAGACTGTCAATTATAACATTGCATTGACGACTTACATCATATATATTTCTGTTTAATTTAAAGGAGAAGTTTAGATTCCCTGTATCGTGGAAAACAGCTCCGCCCCCGGTAATTCTGCGTGCAAGACGTATATTGTCCTCCTCCATTAAAGCAAGATTGCACTCTGACCAGGGATTCTGATTCCT
>JAAYFU010000008.1 GCA_012728095.1 Clostridiaceae bacterium | reverse complement strand
CCCCAGGCAAAACAGCCGTATGAAGTCAGGGCTACGGCCGTGGAGATAGAAGGAGCTTCAAGTCCTGATTATCCACTGCAAAAAAAACGTCATTCATTTGAGTTCTTAAGAACTATTGCGCATCTTCGTCCAAGAACCAATACTTTTTCAGCGGTATTCAAGGTGCGTTCGGTTTTGGCGTACGCTATACACCGTTTCTTCCAGGAAAGAGGCTTTGTATATGTTCACACCCCTATTATTACCTCCAGTGACTGTGAAGGCGCTGGAGAGATGTTCCAGGTCACAACTCTTGATTTGAATAATGTGCCCAGGAATGATAAGGGTGAAGTCGATTACAAGGAGGACTTCTTCGGCAAGCCCACAAACCTTACGGTAAGCGGACAACTTGCTGTAGAACCATATGCGATGGCTTTCGGCAAGGTTTATACTTTCGGCCCCACTTTCCGCGCCGAAAACAGCAACACAACCCGTCATGCGGCAGAATTCTGGATGATCGAGCCGGAAATGGCGTTTGCTGACCTTAATGATGATATGAAGCTGGCCGAGGATATGATTAAATATATTATTAAATATGTAATGGAAAACGCCAGGGAAGAAATGGATTTCTTTAATAATATCATTGACAAGGGACTTTATGAAAGGCTTAACCATATTCTTAACTCAGAATTCGGATGCGTTACCTATACGGAAGCGATAGAATTGCTGAAAAACAGCGGACATGAATTCCAATATCCTGTAAAGTGGGGTGCAGATCTTCAGACAGAACACGAACGCTATTTAACAGAGCAGCTTATGAAAAAACCCGTATTTGTTATTAATTATCCTAAGGAAATCAAGGCTTTCTATATGAGGGTGAATGACGATAACAAGACTGTTGCGGCCATGGATCTATTGGTTCCCGGCGTGGGAGAAATTATAGGCGGAAGTCAGAGAGAAGAGCGGCTTGAAGTATTGGAGAGACGCATGGAAGAAATGAATCTGAAGAAAGAAGATTATGAATGGTATTTGGATACCCGCCGTTATGGAGGTACAAAACATGCCGGATTTGGACTCGGGTTTGAACGCATGCTCATGTATATGACCGGAATGCAGAACATAAGAGATGTCATTCCATATCCCAGAACAGTAAATAATGCGGATTTTTAATGCTGAACAAACCACGAAATCATTTTAGGAAAGAAGAGGCTGTCTTAAAATAAAGAAAAGTCGTTCTAAAAGCCGTATAACGGCCGAAGAACATATATAATTCGTACTGTTATGCACAGTTATGATTAGTATCCTTAGCTTCGTCTAGGACGACTGTTTTGAGACGGCCTCTGTTATTCTTAAAGATTCTTCGCTTCGCTTAGAATGACAGTATAGGTAAAGCTCAGAAATAATGTAATACCTTATTTAACGCTCAGGATGGCATCATTAAGCCAGAGCAAGATCGTTCATAGAATAAGCCATATTCCTAAGATGTACTACCCTGTAAATTTCTTTATGAGCGAATCGTGAGCCAGGTTTTCCAATTCATCGTCTAAAGGAGCCAGCCCTTGAAAATCCGGGTATTTATTCAACAGCGCCAGCATTATCAGGTGATCGGCCAGGGCAGGATTTTTAGGAAGCAGGCTTCCGTGGGAATAGGTACAGATAGTATTTTTATACACGGCTCCTTCAAACCCGTCTTCACCATTATTTCCAAAGCCTTTAATAACTTTGCCGAGAGGCTTTACCCCTTCGCCCAGGTAAGTTTTGCCGGCATGGTTTTCAAAGCCTACAACACGGTAATTTTCACCGTTTTTTTTCAAAAATTCTGTCTCAAAAACGAAATTTCCGATTAAACGGGTGTCGCCGGCATGAGTCCAGATATTTAACGCTCCCAGACATTCTATTTCTTTTCCGCTGTGAGTCTTATAGTATTTTCCCAGCAACTGAAAACCTCCGCATATAGCCAGGAATACTTTGCCGGCTTCTACGGCTTCAATTATTATTTCCCGCTTGCCATTCATCAAATCGTCCTGGATAATCGTTTGCTCATAGTCCTGTCCGCCGCCTATGAAGAAAATGTCATAATCTTCATATTTCAAAGCATCACCTATAGAGATATGTTCAACATTTACTTCAATATCCCGCCAGTGGCAGCGGCGCTGCAAGGCTATAATATTTCCCCTGTCGCCATAAAGGTTTAATAAATCCGGATACAGATAGCATATGTTCAGCTCATACATAATTCTTACTCCCAAAACTCTTTAAGATTAAATCTCTTCTTAAGTTCCTTTCTAATATCAAGCATGGCCGTATAAGTGGGAAGAATATAAACAGTATCGTTTTCTTTTGATGCCTCCATCATTGAATCAATCAACTGGGCTTCTCCATGCCTGATAAAAATACTGTCGGTGGGTATTCCGGCGTATTTCAGCCTTACTGCCATATCCTCCGCTCTTATACCCGATACGAAGAATTTTCGGATTTTGTTCTGCATGGAGGAAAGGATTTCAAAATCTACGTCCCATAACCATGAAATGTCAGTACCGTCAGCCAGCCTGTCATTTATCGCAAAACCGACTAAACATTTATCTTTTTGTGTCATCAGGTATTTTAAAACCTGGTTAAAACCGGTTGGATTCTTAACCAATATCATTTTCAGATTTCGACCGTCAACAGAAAGAGTTTCCATTCTGCCGAAACCGCATTCAAATCCCTCAAGAACATAGACCAGGTCTTCTTCCTTAAGTTCCAATAAATGCCCGGCCGCAGTTCCCGCAAGAGCGTTATAAATGTTGTAGAGTCCCGGAAGAGCCAGCTTAACGGTAATTTTTCCGTCAGGTATTTTAATCTCGATGGTAGAGCTTAAGTTGTCATACTCCAGCACCTGGGTACACTCGATTTGGGCGGCAGGCCTTTCATAACCGCAATTTGGACATTTGAAGTGCCCCAGATGGGCAAAGGAGGTAGATAAGTATTCATACCGGGATTTACAGTGGATGCAGAAAGCGGCATCTGCGTTAGCAATCAGGTATTCTTCAGGGTAGACTTTATCGCCCAGACCGAAATAAATAACCGAATTCGGAATATTTTGACCGAGGGAGGCACAAAGCGAGTCATCGGCGTTAAGTATAAGTTTGGATTCAGGAGTACCCTGGATACCTTCCCTTACGTTGTTTAACGTGGTATATAGTTCGCCGTAACGGTCCAGCTGATCCCTGAAAAAATTCGTAACCACAATCATTTCAGGTTTCAGTTTGGGCGCCAGGGTTCTGAAGGCAGCTTCATCTGTCTCAAGGAGAGCGGTTCTGACAACAGGCTTGCCGGTAAGAGAAAGGGCGCTTATAAGAGTAGTTGCGATACCACTTGCGAGATTTGCTCCGGATTTATTTGAAACATACTTTAGTCCCGCTTTTTGCAGCATTCCTTCAATTATCCGGGAAGTGGTGGTTTTGCCGTTTGTTCCGGTTATCATAATTATTCTGAATCTATCTGACAACCTGTTGAAAATATCCGGACAAATCCTGAGGGCAATTTTTCCGGGCAGACTTGTTCCGCCCCATCCAACCATTCTTAACCCAAATACGGTAAGCTTGGTAACTATAATGGCCAGACCCAGTCTGAATTTCTTGAAGAATTCTTTCATAAAAAACTCCCGAAGATAAAAATATACTATGTATTATACCCTATAATACATACATACAAATAAAAGTCGCGAAACGACTTTATACGGTGTAATTATTATTATACAATAATGAAAGAATCATATACAAGCCGAGCGAATCTTGCGGAGGACAGAGATAAATGAACAAAAAATTAATGATAGTTGACGGAAACAGTATTTTAAACAGGGCATTTTATGCACTGGCAGGGCCAAGAATGCTGACAAAAGCAGATGGTACGCCTACAAATGCGGTTTATGGATTCATAAATATTTTAAATAAATATTTGGAAGAAGAAGATCCCGAATACCTGGCGGTAGCTTTTGACCTTAAGGCTAAGACCTTCCGACATAATAAGTATGAAGGTTATAAGGCCAACAGGAAAGGTATGCCCGATGAACTTGCAGCTCAACTGCCCATTGTGAAAAAGGTTCTGGCAGCCATGAACATAGCGGTGACCGAGTATGAGGGGCTGGAGGCTGACGACCTTATAGGGATATACTCAAGGATTGCCGAGAAAGAAAGGCTGGATGTTTCGATAATAACCGGCGACAGGGACGCTCTTCAACTGGCGAGCGACAAAATAACCGTTATAATACCCAGCACATCGAAAGGTCAGACCATAACAAACAGGTATACACCGGCAGAAATAGCCGAGAAATACGGTGTTGCCCCGGAGGCTTTAATCGAAGTTAAAGCGCTTATGGGAGACCCTTCCGACAATATCCCCGGTGTAAAAGGAGTGGGAGAAAAAACTGCCATTGAGCTTATAAAACAATTCGGTACCATTGACAGGCTCTATGAGAATATTTCATCAATAACAAAAGCAAAGCTGAGGAAAAATCTGGAAAATTGCAGGGACTTAGCGTTCCTTAGCAGGGAATTGGCCACTATTGTCAGGGAAAAAGATGGGATTGACGATATTTCCGGCTTTAAGCGAAAAGAGTATAACAAGAAAGAACTATTGGCCATATTCAAGGATTTGGAGTTTAACTCGTTCATAAAAAGAATGGGGCTGGAAAACCCGGAACCGGAGCAGGCTGCCGATGAAGCCATATGCTGCGAAGTTATTGACAATCCGGAGCCTTTTAAAAATATTACTGCCCAGTTATCCAATGAAAAACTATTGTCTCTTCTGCCTATATTCAAAAAGACAGGCCGGGTTGGAGGCATGTTGGATATAGTCGGCATAGGTACAAAGGAAAAGTATTATTTCGCTTCAACAAAAACCATTGCTGAAAACAGCCTGTTGGATGCCCTCAAAGTTATACTGGAATCCGAGGATATTACCTTAATAAGTTATAATGTTAAGGAGCTGTATACCTGGTGTTTATACCACAATACCGAAATTAAGTGCCAGTTTTTTGATTTGATGGTGGCCGAGTATCTCATAGATGCGTTGGCAAGCAGCTACTCCATTCCCAACCTGGCGAGAAAATATGTAGGAATCGAGATAGAAATGCCGAAGGAAAAGAAAAACAAAGGAAAACAAATTGAATTGGAGCAGATTGAAGACAATTCCGTCGTGCTGTTGGGAAAAGCCATTTCAACTTTTAAAACAATCTATGAAAAGCAAAAAGCCATTATTAATCAAAGTAACCAAAACAGCCTTTTTTATGATGTGGAGCTGCCTCTTTCACTGGTACTGGGGAGTATGGAATATTATGGATTCAGGGTGGACAGGCAGTATCTTGAAGAATACGGCCGGCGTCTTGATAACCGTATCAAATCCCTTGAACAGACAATTTACATGCTGGCAGGTGAAGAGTTTAATATAAATTCTCCCAAACAGCTGGGGGTAGTATTATTCGAAAAGATGGGCTTAAAGGCCGTAAAAAAGACTAAGACCGGCTATTCTACAGATGCGGATTCACTGAATGAGATTATTGACAGCCATGAAATAATACCCCGTATATTGGAGTACAGGCAGCTTACAAAGCTAAAATCAACTTATGCGGAAGGACTGGTAAAGGAAATAAACCCGGAAACAGGAAGAATACATTCGAGTTTTAATCAGACTGTAACCGCTACCGGAAGGATTTCCAGCACTGAGCCCAATCTCCAGAACATTCCTGTTCGTACTGAGGTGGGAAGGGAAATAAGACAGGCGTTTATACCCGAAGACGACTACGTGTTTGTAGATGCCGACTATTCCCAGATAGAACTCAGGGTACTGGCACATATAACAGGGGACGAGGTGCTGCAGAACGCTTTTAAGGATGGCATGGATATTCATACTCTTACAGCTTCCCAGGTTTTCAATGTTCCCATGAGGGATGTTACGCCTGAAATGAGAAGAAGCGCAAAAGCTGTTAATTTCGGTATTATATACGGTATTGGCGATTTTTCCCTGGCAAAGGATATAGGAGTGACCCGTAAAGAAGCCGCAAGGTATATCGAGAATTACCTGGCGACTTACCCAAAAATAAAGGACTACATGGAGAATATCGTAAAGTTCGCCAGGGAAAAGGGTTATGTTGAAACCATGTTTCACAGGGTAAGGCACATACCTGAACTAAAATCATCGAATTACCAGATCAGGGAATTCGGTAAAAGAGTTGCCTTGAATACTCCTATCCAGGGAAGCGCCGCCGACATAATAAAAATTGCCATGGTAAAAGTATGGCGGGAATTAAAGAAAAGAAATCTCAAGTCCAGGCTGATTCTCCAGGTACACGACGAGTTGATTGTGGAAACGGCCATTGATGAGATTGAGCAGGTTAAAGAGATCGTTAAGACCAATATGGAGTCGGCGGCTGACCTGGCAGCCCCGCTTGTGGCCGATGTATCCGTTGGTTCGACCTGGTTTGAAGCGAAATAACAAGTTGAAAACGGTGAAGTATAAATGCTGATAATAGGTGTAACAGGCGGAATAGGAGCGGGTAAATCTTCTGTTTCGGCTATTTTGAAAGAGTTGGGAGCAATAGTATTGGATGCCGATTTGATCTCAAGACAGGTGGCAGAGCCCTATAAACCGGCATGGCTGGAAATAAAAAAAACCTTCGGGGATGATTTTATCCGCGATGACAACACACTGGACCGAAAAAAGCTTGCCGGTGAAGTATTCTCTTCTAAAGAAAAGAGACTGCTTCTCGAAAAAATTATTCATAAGGAGGTTATAGCCGTAATAAAAGAGGAGCTGGCCGCCCTAAGAAAAAACGGTTATATCGGCACAGTGGTTTTGGATGTGCCTATTCCCGTCAGGGAAGGATTTTTGGATACGGCCGACCGGGTATGGGTTGTGGTCAGTGACGATGAAACCAGGATAAACCGTTTAATGAAAAGGAGCAATATGTCCCGGCAGGAAGCGGAAGCGCGTATGTCGTCCCAGCTGACCCAGGACGAATATATTGCCCTGGCTCATGAAGTGATTGAGAATAACGGCAGCAGGGAAGAACTTGAGAAAAAGGTAATAAATCTGTATAAAAAGTTATTGGCGGAATATAAAGTTTCAGGCGGCTTATGTTGATATAACCCTTATATATTAATTTTTTTTACAGATTAAAAAAACTTGTCACATGTTTGCTGTTATTGTAAACTATATGGGAAGGTGAGGTAAGTTTTACCTTTGATAAGGGGTGCAATTATGAAGAAAGCGATGTTTGAAAGGGATATTTTATTTCCGACACGGAACCCTGTGGAACCCGGAAGTGTAAATGTGACGGTATATCCTCCTGAGAATACCGGCGCCCTTCCCATAGTTGTCAAAGCCAAAACAACTCATAATCTTTCGGATTATGTGTCTGAAATTGTGGATATACTGCAGTTGGAAATCTTCGATAGAATAAAACTGGACATAAAATCCAAAGGTATTATTTATTTTCTCCCATACGATGAAAATGAACCGGCGGTAAGGGTTAAATTCACTGAAAATGGCGATTATAGTATTGAAGAAGTGGCTAAGGCAGATATTCTAAAATAACTCTAAAATAACGGAGAAAATTATATATTTGTTTATCTTGCTTTATAGTATTATTCTGTTACAATAAAACTGATTGCTGTGATTTTTTTCACAAATCATATACAATACACAAAAGGAGTTGAGTTTTATGCCACTTGTAAATACTACTGAAATGTTCAAGAAGGCATATGAAGGCGGATACGCAATCGGAGCCTTTAACGTAAACAACATGGAAATTGTGCAGGGAATAACCGAAGCAGCCAAGGAAGTTAATGCTCCTCTTATCCTGCAGGTTTCTTCCGGTGCAAGAAAGTATGCAAATCATACTTATCTTATGAAATTAATCGAGGCGGCTATTATTGAGACAAACCTTCCGATAGCCGTTCACCTGGATCACGGTGATAGCTTTGAACTCTGCAAATCATGTATTGACGGCGGTTTCACTTCTGTTATGATAGATGGTTCCCATCTTCCTTTCGAAGAGAATATCGCGCTTACCAAGAAGGTTGTTGAATATGCCCATGCCCATGGCGTAACCGTTGAAGGTGAGTTGGGGCGTCTTGCCGGCGTTGAGGACGACATTAATGTGTCAGCTGAGGAATCTTCTTACACCAGACCCGAAGAAGTTGAAGAGTTTGTAAGCCGTACCGGGGTTGATTCCCTGGCTATTGCTATCGGGACCAGCCATGGTGCATACAAATTCACCGGTGAACCAAAACTTCGTTTTGATATTCTCGAAGAGATAGAAAGAAGATTGCCCGGATTCCCGATAGTTCTTCACGGCGCATCCTCGGTTATTCCGGAGTATGTTGATACGATAAATAAATATGGCGGGAATATGCCCGGCGCAAGAGGTGTTCCTGAAGATATGCTGAGAAAGGCTGCATCAATGGCGGTATGCAAGATCAATATTGACTCAGACCTCCGCCTTGCCATGACAGCAACTGTCCGTAAAGTATTTGCCGAGAATCCCAGTGAATTTGATCCTAGAAAATACCTGGGTCCAGCCCGCGAAGAGATTAAGAAGCTGGTTAAGCACAAGCTGATTAATGTTCTGGGATGCGCAGGCAAAGCTTAAACATATGAAAAACTGCTCCATAGAATAGGAGCAGTTGCAGATTGAAGACAAAGCTCACCGAAAGGTGAGCTTTATTATGTATTAGAAAGATTACTGTTGCCATTTGCTCTTTTCCTGCCCATTTTTTGAGAAAAAACCGGAAGAGAGCTTTTTTTATAACTATTAGCGACTCAAATATTTCAGTTAACTGTTTTTCCGGGGGACTTCATTCAAATATAGTTATCATGATACGGGCTTTTCATATGATGATTGAACAGCAGTTAATCTCAGCAAATTACATCACAAAATAAGTAAAAAATTGAATTGATTGTAATAGGCAAAACAATTAAGATTCATATTGAAGATGGTTCAAGTCTCTTTTTGTGTATTTTTCCAAACAAACAAATGAAAGGATGGTGAAAAATGAGAAACAGGCTTATCTCTTTACTATTGGTGTTCACCCTGGTATTTAGCTCGCTTTCCACAATAACAAAAATGAACGTGTTTGCAGAAGCTGAAGGGATACTATGGTACAAGTTTGATGAAAGTCAAGGTACGACAGTCACAGATTACTCAGGCAATGGTTATCATGGTACTATATATGGAGGGGTAACCTGGCTGAGCGGGGTCGGGATCGAATTTAATGGGACCGATGGCTATGTAAAGATGCCGAACGGGATTCTGAAAAACCTGGAGGACATCACTATAATAGTCGATGTGCTGGTGCACCAGAATAATGTAAATCCCTCATGGATATATACATTCGGCAATTCAACAGATCCGTACAATACGCCGGGTTCTACGTATCTTGCATTATTCCATCATGCGGATGGCGGATAAAGAGGCAGTATCTCCAATAACAGATGGAGTGGCGAACAAAATGTAATTAAAAGCGGTGGATTGACCAGGGGTATATGGAAGAGAATGGCGTATACTCTAAGTGGAAGAACCGCAACATTGTATGAGGACGGGGTACAAGTTTCCCGGAATACAAATATTACACTGGCTCCTAAAGATGTGGAGAATACCATAGCGAACTATTTGGGAAAACCGGCTTATCTTCAGGATAATTACTTTAAAGGAAAGATAAAGGAATTCAAGATATATGACAGAGCTTTGAGCGCGCAGGAAATACTACTGGATGCCTATCAGAGTGATGAAGACGCAGTTGAGCAGGATTACCAGCAATTGTCCCTTGGTGACACAAGTGGTATTACATCTGATTTTTGTCTTCCTTTGAAAGGAGAATACGGTTCCACTATCACATGGATATCTTCCGATACCAGATATATTACCGATGATGGTAAAGTAACCAGACCACCACATGGAAACGGCAATGTAACCGTAACTTTAACAGCATTGATTAAGAAAGGTACATATGAGAAAACGAAAGAATTCCAGGTAACCATATTGGAAGACATATCCGATGAACAGAAAGTGAAAGCAGCCTTAGATAAAATTAGTATTCCAAATAAAGATGATATAAGAGGAAACATCACCCTTCCGGAAACAATTGACGGATTGCCGGTTATATGGACAGCTTCTCCGGAGGGAATAATCAGTACCCAAACTATTCCTGCCGAAGAAAATGATAATTATGCTCCTATCCCGGCAGGAGTGGTTACCCGTCCTGAAGCTGATACCAAGGTGGAATTAACTGCCACAATAACCTTGAATGAAGCGACATCCTCCAAAGTTATAGAAGTAACCGTCAGGAAAAAACCCGAACCAATATCCGAGAGCGATTATAAAGCCTATTTGTTTACATACTTTACGGGCGAAGGCAGATCAAACGGCGAACAGATCTACTTTGCAACCAGCAGAGACGGACTGTTTTGGGATGACCTTAATGATAATGAACCGGTATTAACCTCCGACGTTGGTGAGAAAGGGGTCCGTGACCCGTATATAATAAGGTCTCCGGAAGGCGATAAGTTCTATATGGTAGCAACCGACCTTAAGATTTACGGGAACGGAGACTGGAACAGGGCACAAAGACAAGGAAGCAAGTCAATTGTTGTATGGGAATCCACTGACCTTGTCAACTGGTCAGAAGAAAGGTTGGTTAAGGTTGCCAGGGATGATGCAGGCTGTACCTGGGCTCCTGAAATTGTCTATGACGATAAAACGGGAGAATACTTGGTATTCTGGGCATCCCGAATAGGAGCGGATAATTATGCAAAGCAGAGGATATACATTGCAAAGACCAGGGATTTCTATACCTTTACAGAGCCTCAGGTATATATAGAAAGAGCGGTTGATGTTATCGACGCTACTATTATCAAGCATGATAGTGTTTATTATCGGTTCTCAAAGGATGAAACCAATAAAAACGTTATAATGGATAAATGTGATCAACTTTTGGGCAAACCCTTCACACCTGTTTCGGCTCCTGTTGTTGAACAACAAAGAGGAGTTGAAGGCCCTGCAATTTATAAGCTAAACGGTGAGAACAAATGGGTGTTGTTATTAGATAATTACGGAGGCAGAGGCTATTACCCGTTGGTTACGACAGACCTTGCCTCAGGTAATTTTACTGTGCTTAATGCATCGGAATACAGGATGCCTACGGGCCCCCGTCATGGGACGGTGATATCAATTACCCAGGACGAATATGAGGCGCTAATGGAAAAATGGAATAAACCGGTTATACCGCCCGATGAAGAACCACAACAGGATCCGGTGCTTGAGTATAACTTCGATGAAGTAAAGACGGACAACATAATTTTGGATGTTTCCGGAAACAATCGTACAGGCAGCCTTCATGGCAATGCTACCTATGTTATGGATCCGGAAAAAGGTTCACAGGTGTTATACCTGGACGGGGCTAACGGTACTTTCGCAGCTTTTCCTCAAGGTTTCTTCGATGGAAGAGATACGTTTTCCATTTCCATGGATATAAAACCGGAAACAGTATCGGGTAATTTCTTTACATTCACTATTGGCAAAAACAACATTAAGTATATGTTCTTAAAAACCAGTGAGACACAAATCAGAAATGCAATTACAGTTAATTCTTATCAGAATGAGCAGGAAGTAAAGGGCAATCTGCCATCTTCCATTAAGAGCAAATGGATGAACCTGAAGCTTGTAATTACTCCAACAAGCATGACTATATACAAAGACGGTGTGTTATTAGCTGAAAACAAGAATGTAACAATTAAGATTTCAGACCTGGGGACAGACCTTTCGGCATACCTGGGGAAGTCCTTCTATTCGGCAGATGCTTATTTTAAAGGTTATTTTGACAATGTAAAGGTTTATAACAGGGAGCTGACGCTGCAGGAAATTATCGCAGAAAGCAACAGGATAAAATTATCCCAGCTTATAGCGGCTTATGCAAATATCAATGAAGCGGAATACACACCCGAAAGCTACAGAGCCTTCAGAATAGCTTATGATCAGGCAGCGATTGTGGCCAATAAAGCAGATGCGACCGATGAGGAAGTAAGTGAAGCTTTTGCTGCCCTGGAAGATGCAATTTCAAAATTAATCAAGGTATCCAGCCCTGATGAAAACCGTGAACACTTGATTTTACACTATGAATTCAACGATGACATAACAGAAGGAATAGTACGGGATTCTTCCGGCAAGGGTAATGACGGTATAATTAAAGGTACCGGCGCTATAATGAAGGATGGAATATTGACTTTGACGGGAAACGCATACGTTGAACTTCCCACAGGCATGTTTGACAGAAAGGATACTCTGACCATTACCACGTGGCTGAAAAATGAAACCGGTAAAGGCAACTATTCTGCCATGTTCTTTGGAACAACAGAGTATTATCCAGTACAATACTGGTTATTTAATCCATGCAATCCGGACGGAAGGTTTAAATCTGTTATAACAAACAGCTACAATGCTTCTTCCCCCTGGAGTACCGAGTATGGGATATCTCCTACAAATAGCGCGTATGGAATTGCAGGGCCTTTAACAGACAATAACTGGGCTTTCTATACTACAGTTATTGAACCGAACCAAATCACAGCCTACTACAATGGAGTCAAGATTGGAACAGTAGCTGTCAACAGAAAAGTAAGCGATTTTGGGAATAATCTGGTAGCTTATCTCGGAAAGTCCTCTTATCCGGATATTCTCTTAAAAGGATTCTTTAAAGATGTAAAGGTTTATACTACAGCTCTTACAGAAACCCAGGTCAGGGATGAAATGAGGGCAATCGATATCGGCAAGGAAGGAACTTATACGGTCACAGGCACGGTTTTGCAGCCTCAATACCCCAATCCGCTTATTGAAGAAAGAGCAGACCCATGGGTTATCCTGGGTGGGGATGGATGGTATTACTTCACCGCGTCCTATCCGGTCCGTGGAAATAATGACCCGGAAGGATATGACAGGATCATCCTGAGAAGATCCAGAACGATTGAAGGACTGAAAGACGCGGAAGAGATCACAATCTGGCATGAAAAAGACTCACCAACGGCGAACCGATATATCTGGGCACCGGAACTTCATAATATAAACGGCAAATGGTATGTACTGTTTACAGCCAGCAGATCCAGCAATGTATGGGATATCAGGCCTCATATACTGGCATGTGAAGGAGACGGAGATCCATTTAAGCCTGAAAACTGGGTTTTGAAAGGACAGGTAAAAGCTGCGCCGGGAGATACCTATGCATTTACGCATTTCTCGCTGGATATGACCTATTTTGAAAGCAATGGCAAACACTATCTGGCATGGGCTGAGAAACCCAGCAGCTCTGATATTATGCTTGCCACCATCGACCCTGAGGAACCGTGGCAATTAACAAGTCCCGCAATACTGATTTCAACACCGCAATATGGTTGGGAATGGAACGGCGGAGATGTCATAAATGAAGGGCCGGCGGTTTTGAAGCATGATGGAAAGATATATTTGTTCTTCTCAGCGTCGTCTGTGGACAGAACATATTGCGTCGGTATGCTGTGGGCTTATCAAAACGCTGATTTAATGGACAGTTCTTCCTGGACAAAGATTGCTTATCCGCTGCTTACAAGCAATGATTTATATAAAGAATACGGACCAGGACATAATTCATTCACGGTGGATGCCAATGGGAATGTGGTAATTGTTTATCACGCAAGACCTGAAGATTGCGCAATGAACCAGTGTGCTTATGCCAGTTCGTCAGAACTTAATGACCCATGCAGGCATGCAAGGGTGAAAAATGTACATTTCGCTGCAGATGGCACTCCGGTTTTAAATATGACATATGAAGAGGAACTGGTAGAACAGTTCAGGACAGTCACAGCGACAATTATCGTCACAGATGTTGAAGAGGCTGCGGCGGCAACACTTTCTGCAGACAGCGTTGTACAGCCCGGCAGTACTTTCACAGTAACATTAAGTCTTGATAACCTTAATAAAGGAGTATTCGCAGAGGACATTACTATAAGCTATGATGACGAGATATTTGAATACGTCGAAACTAAGGGTGCCAACGAGAATATCCATATTGTCAGAGAAGCTCCCGGCAACGGAATAATTAGAATCATTGCAGCCAATATAGGTGGAGTTACCGGGGAAAGCTCTCCCGTACTGAATATCAGCTTTAAGGTCAAGAGCGGGGTTCAGGGCGTTTCCGGCAGTATAGCCATAACTAAGGCAGAACTGGGTATTGCGCCGGAAGGCACTGTAATAACACCGCAACTCACAAGCAAGAGCATTCAGGTAGCGATTGAGGAGCCAACAGTGGATAAAAGGGCATTGGGGGATTTAATCTCGGCAGTTCAGGCTATATACGATGCTGCAATTGAGGGCATGGAGAACGGCCAGTATCCTATAGCCGCAAAGGCAGCATTACTGGCAGCTATAAACGCTGCTAAGGCCGTATATGAAGACGATGACGCAACCCAACCTGAAGTTGATAATGCTTGTAATGCATTGCAGGAAGCCAAAGATGTATTTGAGGCAAGCATCATCACGGAATCCACAGGCGATCTAAATAAGGATGGAACCATCGATATTGGCGATCTTGCAATCTCAGCCTTCTACTATGGAAAAACTCCAGAGAGTGAGGATTGGAATGAGGCTAAAGTAGCTGATGTTAACCGTGATGGCATTATCAGTATCGAGGATCTTGCATTCATTGCTTTAAGGATCAAGGAATAAATAAGATTACCTTGTATTAATGGCAGGGGCGCATATTTGCACCCCTGCTATTTTATGGTGTATCGTGAATATCAATGCTCTGAGGATTGGTTGTGAAAGGACGATTTATTTTTCCTTCCCGATTCGTCGGGATATAGCGCCGACAATTTCCAATAACGTTTGGCGATCGTTCAATTCCGGTTTTTCAAAAACACATAATGATAGTATCGAGAGCATATCCTTTATTTCTTTTCCCGTATAACCTGCATTTTTTAGGTCCAGCCCGGACAGGGACAATTCGACGGGAGACATTTCAAAGATAGTTTTGATAATATCATTATTAATATTTTCATGAGGATTGATAATGCCCCGGACCTTATAAACATCGGCTGTTACCGACACGCCGAATTCGGTTACTGTTTTCCTTATATTTCTGGGACTTGCCGGGCCTGAACTCTCCAAGCATTTCAAATATGCAGTTACGTTCCTTTTTGTCTCATTGTCATATTTAAGGCTGGTCAATAATTCCTCTGCCTTTTCCTGTTTATGAGTATCAAATGAAAAATGAAAAAGCAGAGCCAGCAGTACAAACCTCTGGTTAGGGGAACTAACGAACTGAATTGCAAGAGCGGACCAAATGGGAGGCAAGTTCTCGATATAAGGGAAAATAGCTCTAAACAATCCTGTTTCCCATAAAAGGCTTATTCGTGCAGGTGACTGCGATTCAAGAATTCTATTTAGTTCAGCCTGGATTCTTTCTTTGCTGACATGTACCAGGTCCGGTGATAGTTTGGCAACTGCTTCCTTAGTATAATCATCTATGTTAAAATCCAACTGGGCAGAAAAACGTATGGCCCGAAGCATCCGCAAAGCATCCTCGGAAAATCGTTTATATGGATTTCCGACGCAACGGATAATCTTATTGTTTATATCTTTAAAGCCTCCAAAAGGGTCAGTTAGTCCTTCTTCCGGGTGATATGCAATTGCATTCATGGTGAAATCCCGGCGGGAAAGATCATCCTCCAATGAATCTGCCGGGCGAATGCTGTCCGGATGCCTATGGTCACTATAACCGGTTTCTTTGCGCCAGGTGGTTACTTCAACTGGTATGCCATCCTGTATTACCGTAACGGTACCATGCTTAATCCCTGTATCGACAGTCTTCGGAAACAGGCTTTTTATAACCTGGGGGCTTGCGTTTGTAGTAATATCCCAGTCGGTGGGGGTTTTCCCAATGATAATATCGCGGACACAGCCACCCACTATATGGGCTTTAAAACCGCTGTCATTGATTATTGCAATTATATCGGCTATATTTTTGGGAAGACTAATTTTCATAAATAATGCTCCAAAAAGTGTTACTGGTGAAATTAAACAAAATATGGTATAAATATATAGGCACCATGCTTATTATATATAATTCTTTATAAATTTTACAGGCTTTTAAGGTAATGTTTAAGAGCAATAAGCTCTTTATATAAGATTTTTTGTTTTTGCTTGGAGTGAACCTGGTTTATACTAATCCAATGGTAACTCTTTCAGTGAGATGGTTTGCAGGTTTCACCGAAGGGTTGTAACCTTTTGTGAGGGTGTTAATGGATTGTATAAACCTTTGGGCGATATATCTGAGCAAAATATAAAAATATGATTATTTAAACAACGGAGGTTGAATGTGGCGACAAAGAAAAGAAATAAACTAAAGATCATACCCTTGGGCGGTATGGAAGAAATAGGGAAAAACATGACAGTATTTGAATACGGAGAACATATTATAGTTGTGGATTGCGGGCTTGCATTCCCTGAAGACGAAATGCTCGGTATAGATCTTGTTATTCCGGATGTAACTTACTTGGAAAAGAACATTGAAAAGGTTCATGGAATATTGGTTACTCATGGACATGAGGATCATATCGGAGCCATTCCGTACGTGCTGAGAAGGATAAATGTGCCGGTTTACGGCACCGAGTTAACCATCGGGCTTATTGAGAATAAGCTTGCGGAGCACGAAATGACTGACTCGGTTGATCTTCGTAAAATAAAAGCAGGCCAGACAATAAAACTTGGCCCATTTTCCATTGAGTTCATCCATACTAATCACAGCATTGCTGATTCGGTAGCGATGGCAATAACTACGCCTGTGGGAACCGTATTCCATACCGGTGATTTCAAAATCGATCAGACTCCTATTGAAGGAAAACCCATAGACCTGACACGTATTGCCGAAATAGGCAAAAAGGGAGTTTTGCTGCTTATTTCAGACAGTACCAATGTTGAGAGACCGGGCTACACAATGTCTGAGAAAACAGTGGGAGATACCTTTGATAATATTTTCAGAGGTACCAAAGGCAGGATAATCGTAGCAAGTTTCGCTTCCAACATTCACCGTGTTCAGCAAATAATTAATTCGGCCGTTAAGTTTAACAGGAAGGTCGCACTGGTTGGAAGGAGCATGCTCAATGTGGTCAATACTGCCACAAGGCTGGGGTATCTAACCATTCCGGAAGGTACCATGGTCGATATTGACAGGATAAAGAATCTCAATCCGGAGCAGGTGGTTATAATAACAACCGGCAGCCAGGGCGAGCCTATGTCCGCATTAGCCCGTATAGCGGCGTCAACGCATAAAAAGGTCATGATAAAGGAAGGGGACCTGGTTATTATTTCCGCGAACCCCATACCCGGAAACGAAAAGCTTGTTTATAAGGTTATAGACGACCTCTTTAAAAAAGGTGCCGATGTCATATACGATACCCTTGCTGAAACACATGTTTCAGGCCATGCCAAGCAGGAAGAATTAAAACTTATGATTAGCCTGGTAAAACCAAAATTTTTTATGCCCGGGCACGGAGAATACAGGATGTTGAAAAAGCACGCAAAACTTGCCATGTCACTTGGCATGGACGAAAAAAATATTTTTATTATGGAAAACGGCCAGGTCTTGGAACTGACAGCCAAATCGGCCAGTATAAACGGCAGCGTGCCGTCGGGCAGTATTCTTGTTGACGGTCTGGGAGTAGGCGACGTGGGCGATGTTGTATTGAGAGACAGAAAGATCCTGTCGGAAGACGGGTTAATGATGGTTATAGCCCCAATGGATAAGAAGGGGAACCTTTTAGCCGGTATTGAAGTTATGTCCAGAGGTTTCGTCTATATGAAGGAATCAGAAGCCCTGATTGAAGAAGTAAGAAACATTGCCAGGGATATTATCATTAAAAATGCAGGTAAAAAGAACGGAAATTATTCCAGCATAAAAAATGCAATCAGGGATGAGCTAAGTAATTTCCTTTATCGCAGGACAATGAGAAAGCCCATGATAATCCCTGTAATAGTTGAAATCGAGCCGGGAGAATGAGCAGTAATGACGTAATTACAGGTGTGACATGTCATCACAGGATACGCAATTTGGGTATTGCATTAATAATTATCAGAGAAACTGAAATAAAATGAAATGGATGATAACAGAGCTGTTTAAAACCGTTTCGGTTTTAAACAGCCCCTTTTATGAAAAGTTTTTTTACCTGTAATTTCTGTACCGGTAGTTAACCTTACGTGAGGAATAGTACATGCTGCGGCGCCTTTTTTTTCTTATAATGCGTAAGATAAAGCTTATTATGATTATAGCTATAATAGTTAATACGGCAGCTTTTACGCCGAATATAAAACGTTCGTCATTTATAATCTCTTTATACTTGTCCCGTAAAATGGCTATTGTGGTTTTTTCTATCGCTTCTTTCGCAACAAGCTCCACTGTTCCGATTGACTTCCCGTCATAGATATATTCGATTTTACCTACTGTTTGCCCCTGTTCAATAGGAGCTGCGAAAGGCTCATTAAACGTTTTTACGATTTTCAGCTTATTATTACGGACCTCTTCATCCAAAGGCAGAATATAGCTGAAATCATTGTTAGTTATAATTTCTACCTTTTTTCCGTCAACTGCATCCGCAACCTCATATCTGGCAACGTATTCTCCTTTTTTGGCAAGCTGCTGAAAGCTGAAATTTTTGAAACCGTATTCCAAGAGCTTTTGAGAATCTTCAAACTGGTGAGTTTTATCCTTCGCTCCGAGAACAACGGAAATAAGCTCAAGACCGTCCGGATTTACGGCTGAAGCAACTAAGCATAAGCCAGCTGACTCTGTATATCCGGTTTTTATTCCAGTGACTTTGGAGTAATACTTGGAACGGGATTTTAAAAGCTCATTCGTATAAGTAAGATGGCCGGCCTGCCATTCATTGCTTTTTCTTAAGTTTGTATCCGGCATTTTAAACTCGGTTCTGCCTACGACTTCCCTGAAAATATCCAGCTTCATGGCTTCGCGGGATAAGTATGCAAGATCTCTTGCAGTAGTATAGTGATCCTCGTCCTCCTGGCCGCTGGAGTTGGTAAAATGGGTACCCGTCAAACCCAGTTCAGCTGCCTTTTGATTCATTAGTTCGATAAAACCTTCCATAGTCCCGTCTTTTGATACATTTTCAGCAATAATGTTGCTGGCTTCATTAGCTGAAGTTATCATCATCAGATCAAGCAGATCCTTGAATTTCAATTTTTCGCCGACCTTTATGCCGGCAGTCACATAATCGTACGGAACACTTTTGATAGCAATTTCAGAGGCTGTCATTTCATCCTCAAGATCAGCATTTTCCAATGCAACCAGGGCCGTCATTATTTTCGTGGTGCTGGCAGGAGAACGTCGCTGATCTGCATTCTTTTCTGCCAGAACCTGGCCGGTTTTCATCTCGATAAGGATATATGCTTCGGCAGAAATATCGGGTTCTGTTTCGGCAAAGACCTGTAAAGGAACTGAAAGTGCAAGAATTACAATTATTAAGGTATATATTGCAATTAATTTGGCTTTCAAAAGATCAACCCCTAATTTATCTTATGTTAAAACAAAGGTTAATGAATGAATAGATTAAATATAGATTTAATTATACTGCCATATCATCAATTATAAAGTACAACAGTTATAAACTCAAGACCGGGGAGTCAGCCATTAGTTTCCAGATATGGGCTTACTTATTATTGATTTTATATAAAAATATGTAATAATATTGATAAAAAATGGAACAGGGAGTTAACCATGGAGATAAATGTTAAAGGGAAGACTTATAGGATCGCTTGGGAATATCTTGTCGTACCCTGTTTAATTTTGCTTTTAATTGCCGTGCTTATTCTGTCAAATTTCTCTTCTGTAAGAAGTTGCTGGATATCTTTTACGGATAATGGGACTATTGAGGAGACAACGGAGAATACGTTACAGTCAGCAAATCGGCAAGAAACTGAAATAACGGAAGGAGAAAAGCAGCAGAATTCGTCTCTAGTCGAAAATTCAGCCGAAGAGTATCAAGTGAAAGAATCATCAGATAAATCAACCAGGGTGAATATCAATAAGGCAACATTGGAAGAGCTTATTGCCCTGCCATATATCGGTGAGGTGAAAGCAAAGGCCATTATTGACTACCGCAATACCAACGGTCCTTTTAAATCCGTTGAAGAACTGCTCAATGTAAAAGGTATAGGGGTCAAAACCCTGGAAAAACTTCGTCCGTTTGTAACTGTATTAATCTGGCTGACAGACTTTTGCGGGAACAATTAACTGACATTGAAAAATTTTATCGAAATTAGTAATTATCTTAAGGTTTGTTTACTTGTATATGCTATAATAAGGCCATATAATACCTTATTTTGGAAGGAAGTCAAGTTTTTAAACAATAAAAAGGAGCAGTTAATCATGATTATTGATAAAAAAACAGGAGACATCATTTTTTCAGAAGGGCAGGTCATAAAAGCAGGGATGACAATTGACGAAATAAAAGCCTCCAGAGTCATGGAATTTATTTCGGATGGACAGGAAGAAAAGATGGATCATGCGTTTTATTACCTGCAATTAGTTGTCCCAAATGCTTATGGTCATAAAGTATTTATAGCGCTTCACATGTATGACGGGATAGTTTCGTCTGTATCAATGACACTTGGAGATTACTACGATTTCTATGATAAAGGCTCATTTAACGCAGAGGAATACAAGAGACTGGTAACATTGCAAAGAGATTTTTTAAGCAAAGTACTCCAGGAGTATGCTGTACCTGATGAAACGCATTACGATTGGGGTCATATCCAAATGCGTGTTGATTATAGGGACATGGAAGAGCTTGAAATCATAATCGATTACTATTTGGAACACTTGTACGGAGAATAAAAAAATGCTCATTGAAAATGAACATACCCAGGACCCTGTACAATTTAACAATTTATTTCAGGCACAGAGCGGATATCCCGGAGTGGATAATCTTGAGCCTGTTACATTGCCTAAAGGAACGATAATTGCAGCCCTTTCAGGACCGAAAAAAAACATGGTGGGCTATTATTTCATTCATTATGAAGAGGTTCTCAAACACGGACCGAATTCCATAGAGTTATGCCAGGGCGCCCAGGTTAAACCGTTTTTCAGAAAAAATTCCGGAATTTCTCCCCAATACAAGACAAATATTCGTTTCTATGTGTTAAATGAAGATATTAAGGTGGCAGAAGGCGATACCACTGAAAATCCTCATTGGGGAACAGGCGGATTTAAGCAGTTGGTAATCCCCAACGCAAAAGAAATGATTATTGAGGCAATCGAAGACAAGGATATTTTTAATCCGAATCATAGCATAATACCGGTTAATTTAAATACCTTTGAATCAGACTCAAGGTTTTCCGGGAAAACAAAAGATGAGCTTCAAAGAATAGTTGAAACGTTGGGAAAAGAAAATATATCACCTGCCGATGGAAGCATAATATTAAAAAACTGCGAGATTACTGAGCCTGTTTATAATCTTCTCGACTTAAGGGCCAGGATCCACGAAAATACAATGAAGTACAATTGCCTGATGAAGGAATATACGGATGAACTTAAAAAGGAAGAAAAAGATCTGCTAAGTATTAAATCCCTCAGGGAAGATATTAATAATACAGCTAAAGATTTAAGCAGATTAAAGATGCAATTTAAAAAAACCTGTATAATAATCAAACAAGACCCTGAATTGACAAAAGGTTTCTCAGAAAAGCATAAGAGTCATCTGTTCGATGTGAATACCTGCTGTCCGCAAATTGCATATGAACTTAAACATTACTTGGAGAAAAAGGCTGAACACCTTGAATACACACTTAATTCCAATGTAAGGCAGGATATTCCGGAAAGGACAAAAGCCGACTTTATTGAAAATATGCAACTGGAAGTCAGAGCCAACCGGATGTATGATTATTATTCCGCGGTGGACAACTACGGCATAATACAGCGAAAACTGGTATTTGCTCCCCATTATCTTGTCCAGGCGCAGCAAAGACTTAAGGAAAATCTTTTTATCAGTTTGAAGTGCAAGGACGATTTACTCACAATTAATACGGCAAGGGATGAAAAAGTAAGAGAATTTTGCAGTCGGCAGATTATTGAACTGGATAAATATATTGAAAAATTCCAGAATGCGGTAATGGAATCCGAAGAATTGATTGGTAACATGTCAGACCAAACACTTAACGCTCAAATACAATACCTTCGAAATAAAACACAGCCGCAGATCGGTGAAAAAGTCATTATCGACCGATTAACGGCGGTGGACAGGGAAATGGAAATCAATATTAATAAGACGAATGCCGAGATACTGGACAGAATAGGGACTGTCTTGAAGCATACCCAGGATTATTCAGGCTTGTGCGGTATTATTAACCAGAGGGATTTTATAAACAGCATATCCGAAATGAATAGATTCTGTGAAATAACGGATGAGATAAACAAGGTAAGCATTGAAATGAGATCCGCGGGATCGATCCTTAATCGCGCGAACCTGGCAAACAGATTGTCGCTGCTTAACAAGCGACAGGCAGATATAATGAAAAGCGGGGGGATAAATAGAATAAAGGTAATATCCATCAAGAAAAATATTGGCATTGAAAGATAAGTATAACATTATTTATCTCGGGAACTAAAATACATAAAAGGGAAAGAAAGATATCAAAATTGAAATGTCTGATCATAAATAAGATGTCTCCGCACAATAAGCGGAGACATCTTTGATATTCCGGTGAAGTTTACGGGACATATTACTGCATATAATACTGTACAATGGCTGAAGCGATGGTCTTTGCAAGTTTAGTCTGTTCCGCCTCATTTGTAAGCCACTCAAACGCAGTCGGATTTGGTACGAAGTCGCTTTCAATAAGGAAGGAAGGCACCCAGGTGTTGCGGGTGACGTAGAAGTTCTTTTTATTAACCCCATGCTTGTTTTTTCCATGCTCTTTTATCACGGCATTGTAGACAAGCTGTGCAACAGGCTTTGACAGAGCTTCCCGGTAAAATACCGCAAAGCCGCTGATTTTCGAGATATCGACATCATCAGGCATACTGTTGGCATGAAGAGATATAAACATATCCGGCCTTGCATTCCTTGATGCGGTAAGCCTGTCTGCCAGGGAAATGGTTACATCACTGGTCCGGGTCATTAAGACATTGGCACCCTTTGATTCCAACTCTTTTTTTAGCTTGAACGCAAGGGCCAGGTTAATATCTTTTTCAGCGTAACGGGTTCCCAGAGGGCCGATTGCTCCCGGCTCACTGCCTCCGTGACCGGCATCCAGCATTATTGTTATGCCTTTTAAGGGTTCTGTTGATGATTGTACTTTAGGTTTGCGCTTGAGTACCAGTTTTATGCCGGTGTCGGTTTTTTCTATATAATACCCTTCGATAACGGCGTTATCTTTTCTGGTAAACACATACTCCGAGGAATAAAGACTTGTAGAGTATTTTATAGATGAAATAAGTGAATTGGACGGAAGACTCGGCAAGGCCGCCGAAGCCGGGGCGGAAACATTAAGAACTACTTTTTGTCCGTCGTATGATACTATAGCTGCAGCCGGTAATGTCATGGTAAGCTCAAAAACATCCTTGTCATTTCCGGCAGAATAGGCAGCGCTTCTAACAACCGGAGTTACCGGCCTGGGAAGACTATAAATGTTGACTCTGCTTTTATAAACCCACTGGCCCGATGAAAGCCTTGCATAACTGCCCGTCATGCCCGTAACAGAGTCAACCATGCCCTTGTATAGCTCATAAGCAGCTCCGTTGCCCGAAACAGGCTCGTTATATGTATCAATTACATCATAGATTACTTCGGCATAGTAGGGAGCGCCTTTCATTATCACTCCGATATTGGCAGGAGCGGTTCTTGATTTAACTGTTCCTTTATAATTAACGGTATAAACCGGCGCCCCGAGGTTTATAATTCGTGGTGTACCGGTGAAAGAAGGAATGGTATATTCAACGGAATAGGTTGCCTTATATAAACCGGAAGGATTGGTCGGTCCGGAGGTTTGTTTCATGGTATATGTCTTCCCGTTCAATTTAACAGAAACCGTTGCGCCGGCCGGAGCCTGGCAGGAAAGCGTGATTTTTTCTCCGGGCATCCGGTATTCCTGGGATTGAGGGAACGTGGAGGATGCCGGTATCTCAACCGCATTCATTTTTTCATAGCCGGAAGAGGCCGTTCTCGTAATTGTACAGGTGGCGCTTGAGTTGGCCTGGGTAAAGGTAAAGGTGTTTTTCCCGACAGAGAGGGGAACAAGCACTCCAAAATAGCCTTTCGGGGATCTATTTTCCACAAGCTTGCCGTTAAGATAAAGCGGCAGGGAAGGATCCGATTCCCCGTTTATATAGAATGATGACATGCTGGTTGTAATGTCCGATTCCGGACGGGATATTTTTACAGCTACCGCAGGCAGTTTACCGTCCCGTTTTTCAAAGACAGCCTTTACAGCCCTGGTAAGAGCTATACTCTTAGCCATTGAATTATAATTGTAAAATATGCTTCCTTTAATAATATTACTGCTTTCATTCAACGCCAATTGTCTTTCTATTTCAGCCGTTCCGTACCAGGGACTCTTGGGATCGGGGTCCATGGCCTTGTAGGCGGCATGCCCGATATAAAGATCTACATTGGTTCCTTTAACCGCATTCTCCCACCAGGACGAAAGCTTTTTGTAATCTGCGACGGAATAACCGATATTCCAATAGATTTGGGGAACGATATAGTCGATAATTCCGTTTTTGATCCAGTACAGTGAATCGGCATAATGGCTGTAATAGGATTGAAGCCCGTTTGTATCGCTTCCTAAAGGATTGCTGCTTTTATTTGCCCATATTCCGAAAGGACTTATTCCGAAACGGACATTACTTTTCCTGCTTTTTATGGCGTTATAAACATCCCTGACCAGCGTATTGATATTGTCACGACGCCAGTCATCCAGGCTTTTTCCGGCTGTGTTATATTTCTTATAGGTTTGGGCATCATCGAAATTCTTATCGGGATAAAAATAGTCGTCAAAATGAATACCGTCCACATCATAATTCTCGATTATTTCAACGATGCCGTTTACGATAAGTTGTCTTACCTCGGGTATTCCCGGGTTGAAATAGATATTCCCGTCGGAATGCTTCACGGTCCACTCGGGGTGTATTTTTGCAGGATTTGTGCTGTGAAGAGAAGCATAATCATGTTTGGGCTCACCGGACGACCGTTTTGTAACCCTGTAAGGATTTATCCAGGCATGGAGCTCAAGCCCTCTTTTATGGGCTTCTGTAACCCAGTACTCAAGGGGATCAAAACCTCCGTCGGGTGCGACACCCTGCTTGTCTGTCAAATATTTGGACCAGGGAAAGATTTTGGACTTATAAAGGGCATCGGCCGTCGGGCGCACCTGCAGGAAAACAGCGTTAAACCCCGTATCCTTTGCATAATTGAGAATCCGCAGCGCTTCAATTCGCAAGTTTATGGAATCGGTTGTCGGTTTTGTTGGATAATCGATATTCACGACCGTAGCGACCCATAACCCACGAAAATCACTGCTTCGATTACTTTTTTGATTAGTGGCGGCAAATGCCGACAGATTAAATAAGAGAATGAAGATGATCGTAAAGACAAGGCTTTTTCTTATGTACTTCATGACAAACTCCATATTGTTTTATTTTTCCTGATTTTAATTCTAACATAATAGACTACTATACCTGATAATTCGTTCAGTTTTTTAAGAAAATTGTAATAGTACTGTAAGGTAAAAAAAGACAATCCGCGGATATTGATATTAGCTTTGCTAAAAACTTTAAATTGAGTAAAATAGTAAGTATCATATTTATGAAATATATTCCGTTGGGGGTATACAACGATGAGTAAACGATACTATATGCCTACCCAGGTTTTTATGGGAGAGGAATGTGTTAAATCCAACAGCCCGTTGTTTTTACAAATGGGGAAAAAGGCGCTGATAGTCACCGGAAAGCATTCGGCGAAAATTAACGGGGCTCTTGATGATGTTTTGGAAGTGCTTTCATCAAACGGACAGGAATGGGCTTTGTATGACAGGGTTATGAGCAATCCTACCATAGAGAGTGTTTATGATGGAGCCGCTTTCGCGAAGTCTGAAAATGTGGATTTTGTTGTTGCCATTGGAGGCGGTTCGCCTATGGACGCGGCCAAAGCCATTAACTTATTGACCTGCCAGGACATTCCCAAAGATAAACTGTATGAAGGACAGTATTCGGATAAAATACTGCCTATGATTATGGTGCCCACCACCGCGGGAACAGGATCTGAGGTAACTCCCTACTCTATACTGACGAATCACCAATTACAGACGAAAAAAAGTATTGGTTCACCGATACTTTTCCCCAGGATAGCTCTCCTGGATGCCAAGTATATGGAAAACCTGCCAAAAGAGATAACTATCAATACCGCGTTGGATGCTCTTTCCCATTCGATTGAAGGGATGCTGTCTCTCAATGCGAATCCCATAACAGACTCTATAGCTATGGAAAGCATTCGGCGCATTTCACTTTGTTTTGAGAGTCTGAAGTCCGGACAACTGACCAGAAAAGAGAGATTTGAACTATTATATGCATCAACCCTTGGAGGCATGGTAATAGCAAATACCAAAACTACCGCTGTTCACTCCATGGGATATTCATTGACCTATTTCCGTGATATAGATCATGGAAGGGCCAATGGATTATTGTTGGGAGAATTTTTAAGATATATTGAGAAAAGCTGGCCGGAACGAGTTAATGAAATCCTGTCGGTTATGGGAATGAGTACCGTTAATGAATTCATAACTATCCTTGATAATCTTTTAGGAGAAAGAGAGAAGCTTACCGATGAGGAAATAGAAAAGTATGCGTCAATCGCCGCAAGGTCCGCTAATGTAAAAAACTGCCCGATAGTTCCAGGCCGGGAAGATTTAATTCAAATATATAAGAACAGCATGAACAAGTAAAAAAGCAACATTTAGCCGTAATGCACCAAATATATTATCATATTTAAATGCAGATGCCGCCCGCAGAGGTGGCGAATGTTATATGTTTTTTTCAGCGTGATTATAATTATCTGACTTAATAAAGTTGAGTAAAAGGCATAACTCATGTTGAAAGGAATGGAAAAATGATTAACGAATCACAAAAGGTACCGTTAAATGAACTCAATATGCGAATGAGCAGATTCAGAAAAGAAATGGACATAACTCAGCCGGACTGGGAAATAGCCGTAATATTCAGCAAAATCAATCTTTTTTATTTTACGGGGACCATGCAGGAAGGCATGCTGTTGGTCCCGAGAGACGAAGATGCCACCTTGTGGATTCGCAGAAGTTTCGACAGAGCCGTGGATGAGTCTCTTTTCCCGCAAATAAGACCTATGGAAAGCTATCGCGATGCCGCAGGTACAATAAAGATGACGGAAACCTGCCATATCGAGGCTGAGATAATCCCCATTGCCTTTTTACAGCGTTTTCAAAAATATTTTCCCTTTAAAAATATAAAATCATGCGATAAACAGATAAGTAAGGTCAGATCTGTGAAAAGTCACTATGAACTGTCCTTAATGGAGCAATCCGGCGCAAAACACCGATATGTGCTGGAAGAATGTGTCCCTGAAATTCTCAGGGAAGGAATGAGCGAGGTAGAGCTTGTTACGGAATTATACCAGGTAATGGTAAGAGAAGGACATCACGGAGTATCAAGGTTTTCAATGTTTGATACGGATATAGGAATTGGACAGATAGGCTTCGGCGACAGCTCCATTTATCCCAATTACTTTAACGGGCCCGGAGGCAACAGAGGATTAAGCCCTGCCGTGCCGTTTCTCGGCAGGCGGGACCGTAAGCTTGAGAAGGGGGATCTTGTTTTTGTGGATGTCGCTTTCGGTGTGGAAGGCTATCATACCGACAAAACCATGACATATATGTTCGGCAGGCCTCTTCCCGGAAACGCAATTTCCAAACATAAAAAATGCCTTGAAATACAGGCCGCAATAGCTGAGATGCTGAAGCCCGGAAATATACCGTCGGAGATTTACAGGACTATTATGAAGGACCTTGATCCGGAGCTGGCCGAGAACTTTATGGGCTTTAAGAATCGTAAAGTTAAGTTCCTGGGCCATGGTATAGGGCTTCATATTGATGAATATCCCGTCATAGCCGAAGGCTTTACCGAACCATTGGAAGCCGGCATGGTCATTGCCGTCGAACCCAAAGTAGGAATAGAAGGGATTGGAATGGTTGGGATAGAGAATACCTTCATAGTTACCGATAAGGGCGGGCGCTGCATTACAGGAGATAATCCAGGGCTGATTGAAGTATACTGAGTAGTATAAAAGGCGGGTGCAGGGTTTCTTATTAAGATGAAACATGCGCCCGCCAAATTATTGACTAAGATCCTTCGGCTCCGCTCAGGATGACAATTCACATGTCATTCTGAGCGTCAGCGAAGAATCTTTATGACACGTCCCTATGGTTTGGATTTACTGCCCTGACCGGCTATTTATCGGAATATAATCTCGAATAATACTCATCCAGCATTCTTTTCATCCCGAAAGGCACCCTGGTGGTATTAATAGAGGCAGCCATCATATCTATCCATTTATTTCTGTTGTTATAATAGGTAGGGATTACTTCGTTCATCAGGCAGTTTTTCAAAGCTTTAAAGTCATGCTCGTCAGCTTTTGCTTCATTATCACTTTGATAGGCATTTCCGAATTGCCATCCGTTTACGCCATGGTTGCAGACTTCCGGCCACCAGCCGTCAAGTATTGAAACATTAAGCACGCCGTTCATGGCCGCCTTCATGCCCGAAGTTCCCGAAGCTTCTTTAGGCCGTCTTGGATTATTCAGCCATATATCGGCTCCTCTTGTCAGCATTTTTCCGATTTCCATGTCATAGTTTTCAAGAAAAACAACGTTACCCGGATACCGTTTTGTCATTTCAACAATATCCGAAATTATTTCTTTTCCTTTATCATCAAGAGGATGGGCTTTGCCGGAAAATACGATTTGAATTTTATTCTCTTTAATCAGTGGTTCGATAAAGGATTTTTCAGTGAATATCAGGTTTGAGCGTTTATAAGGAGCGGCACGGCGAGAGAAACCAATCAGAAGCACATTCGGGTCCAGCCTTACTCCGGCTCTTTTTTCAACAAATTCAATAAGCTCTTTTTTATTCTGCATATGCCTTTCCCATAGCATATTGCGCTGGGTTTCACCACTGGAATAATTTTCAGCCAACCTCAGCATTTCCTTGTCAACCCATGTCGGGATGTGGATAGCGTTGGTTATTCCTATAATTTCACTTCTTCCTTTAACCCTTTTCCACATCTTGTTTGCTGTTTTCATATGCAGTTGCGAAACGGCATTGGATTTTCTGGCAAGTCTCAGGGCGCCGACAGTCATATTAAACGGATCACCGCCTATAGCTTTTAACTGTCTTTTATTTAAACCCAGGTTGGCTCCCATATAGATTAAACGCTCTATCGGGTGGGACTCGTTGCCCTGTATCACAGGGGTATGAGTGGTAAATACGACCTCCTTGCGGGTCATTTCCCACGCTTTTTTAAAGGACAGCCTTTGTTCCATTCTTTCTCTTAACAGCTCAAAACCTGCAAAAAGCGCATGCCCTTCATTGAAATGAAAAACTGTGGGATGGAAGCCCAAAGCCCTTAAGGCTCTGACGCCGCCGATACCCAATACCATTTCCTGTGCGACTCTTTCCTCGCCGAACCATCCGTAAAGCTGGCCGGTTATCCATCTTGCGTCGCCGTCATTACCTTCAACATCGGTATCCAGGAGATAAAGATTGTTGACATTTTGAGCATTGTACTTCCATACCTTAACTTTTACATCCCTTTGGCATATTTTTACGGTAACCGTTATTCCCGTGTCCTCCATGAATTCATAATGCCTGTTTTTGTAAGCGTCATAGGGCATACCGGTTTTCCAGTCTATCAGCTGTTCCCCATAGCCCTGCTTCCATTTGATTCCTATTCCGACAACAGGATAATTGTTATCGCATGCTTCTTTCAGGTAATCTCCGGCAAGTATTCCAAGCCCGCCGGCATATAGTTTTACATCGCTCTCTATGGCGTATTCCATGGAAAAATAAGCTACTGTTGGTAAGTTAATCATCATTATTCTCCTCTTTATCTTATCAGGATGTATTTAACAGCAAAAAACCTGTTTAATGTTTGATAATATTTTATGACAATATTAATCTATTATAAAGACACAAGTTAAAAGGGACAAGTTTTAATATATTTATGATTAATCAAGTCCCAACAATTTGTTGATATATGATATTGTGAAAAACAATGTTTAAAAGCAGAATAAATGTTGTATCAACTAGAGTTGTGACAGTGGAGGAATTGTATGAAAAACATGGGCAAGAGTTACAAAGGCTTTATTAAAGGCTTTATTATAACAGTAATAGTTTTGTTATTGATTATATTAATTGCGGTTGTGCCCCGTAATAACATTAATAAAATTGTTACCATGGAAGCCGGCGGAGAATTACCCGATGCCGGTGCTTTCTTTAAGGATTATACCGAAGATGCCGAATACGTAACGGATATGACAGGCATTAATCTGAACGAGCCGGGAATACATGATATAGAAGTAAGATCCGGGAAAAAAACTTATCGGGTTAAACTGGAAATAAAAGACACCATACCGCCTGATGCCGAAATCGAGATGGTGGACATCTATGAGAGCCGTACCGTTGAACCGCATGAGTTTATAAAAAGTGTCAAAGATGCCACGGAAGTTACAATAACATACAAGACCGAACCGGACTATGGCAGGACCGGCAGTCAGCAGGTAGTATTAATTCTTGAGGATATGTCAGGTAATAAATCGGAATACCAGGCAGTACTGAGAATTTCCAAGGTAAAGCGAATTGCCGAAGTTGACATATCCGAAGGCAGGTTTGATGTCGGCATATTCTTAAAGGAACAAAAAGATATCGTTGACGCGGAAATTGTGGATACCCTGTTTCCTGATACATTGGGAGTATTTCCGGTAAAGATAAGAGTGGGAGATACTGTTTATGATTCAGCAGTCGAGATTGTAGACAAGATCCCGCCTGTTGCCAAAGCTGTGAACAGGAAGTTCTGGACGGTTGATGATTTTTCAGCCATGGACTTTGTTGAGGATATTGTTGATTCAACAAAAGTAACCGCGAGATTTGAAAAAGAACCTGATTTAACACAGGTGGGGGATCAAACTGTCAGTATCATACTGACAGATGAAGGAGGAAATGAAACCAAACTGGAAGCTATTCTTACCCTGGAGGTTGACACCGAGCCTCCCAGGATATATGGGGTGCAGGATACCGTTGTTTATCTCAATACTCCTGTTGCTTATAAAAAAGGAGTTTACGTGATAGACAACAGGGATACGGACATTGAAGTTTCGGTGGACAGCAGCAGGGTCAATATAAAGAAAGAAGGGTCATATAAGGTTATATACACTGCAGTCGATGCTTCAGGGAACCGTGCCACCAGGGAAGTTACATATACGGTAAAAGAAAAACCAGCTGATCTTATTGACCCTGCCATTGTGGAAGAGATGGCAAGAGAAATTCTTGATAAGATCATTACCGAGGACATGACAATGAGAGAAAAAGCATTGGCTATTTATAAATATGTTAATAAAAATGTTTATTACCTGAGCGGAAGACATAGTGATGACCTTATTACCGAAGCGTATTACGCGTTAAAGAAAGACCCGGGTGATTGCTACACCTTTTTTGCGGCATCAGACCTGTTGCTTAATATGGCTGGAATCCCCAATATAAGAGTGGAAAGACTCAGGTATGAGGGAGAAACGAATCACTACTGGCATATGATTAATTGCGGGGACGGATGGTACCATTTTGACGCCTGCATACATAAACCGGAATTCTTTTCATTTATGTTGACCGACGCAGAAGCAGAGGCATATTCCAGGCAAAAAGGGAAAAATGCGTATTATTACAGGCATGATAAATCGAAATATCCTGCGACTCCAGATAAATAACAATTTGGGAAAAGGCAATAATTTCAATAGATGAGGAAATTATGCCTATCGGCATTAGTACTTTGTTTTACAATTTATTTATGTTAAAATGTATTACGATTTATTTGCTGAACCTACCTGTCATAGGTTTTTCAGCATATTGTTCGCAAAGTTTTGGAGGAGACTTATATGCGTTTACGAAAGAACAAAAGAATTTACAGATTCTATATAATAATTTGCGTATTGATAACATTGCTTATACTGCTTATGGCAAACGCTTTCAAATATAGCGGCATTAATAAGAAGGTTACCATCGAAGCAGGGGCGGACCTGCCGCAGGCGAATGTATTTTTGAAAGATCAGGCAAAACAGGCCAAATATATCACGGACATTAAAAAAATAAACACAAGCAAGCTCGGAACATATGACTTAAAAATAGAATCCGATGGGAAAAAGTATAAGGTTAAACTGGAAATCAAGGATACTTTGGCTCCTGAGGCGGAAATAAAGAATATTGACCTGTATGAAGGCCGCGAAGTAGAACCCCAGGAATTCATAAAAGGCATAAAAGACGCCACGAATGTTAAGGTTGCTTATAAAACAACACCTGATTTCAGTAAAATAGGGATCCAGGATGTAGTCCTGGTACTGGAAGACGAGGCAGGGAATAAATCCGAATACCAGGCCAGGTTAAGGATTTCCAAGACAAAAGAGAGCATTAAAGTGGATATAGGTAACCGTGTATTTAAAGTTGAGGATTTTCTCAAGGATAAGAAAGATCTTACGAAAGCAAGCATTATTGAGCCTTCAAGTGTTCCGGAAAAGATGGGAACCTATCCCGCAAAGATAAAAATTGGAGATATTATTTACGACTCGAATATAGTAGTTACGGATTTGACTCCTCCTGAAGGGGAACCTGTGGATCAGGAAATCTGGCAGAATGATTATATCGAAGCATCCAAGTTTGTTACGAATATAAAAGATTTAACCGCTGTAACGGTCAGGTACAAGGAGGAGCCGAACTTTTCGCGTGTTGGCGAGCAAACGGTAAGAATTATCCTGTCGGATGAGAACAACAATGAAACCGAACTGGAGGCGAAATTAACCGTAATACAGGACACAGAGCCGCCGCAAATATACGGCGTCAAAGACAATACCATATATATAAATACTCCTGTTTCATTCAAAAAAGGCGTGTATGTATATGATAACAGGGACGGGGAAATTCCGGTCCAGGTTGACACTTCCAATGTCAATCAAAAGGTGGAAGGACAATATAAAGTTATTTACACCGCAACCGATTCGTCGGGCAATACTTCCCAAAAAGAGGCTATATTCACTGTCAAGCGGGAAAGGGTTACCATGGAGCAGCTTGAAAAGCTTGCGGATGAGATACTAGCTAAAATTACTACTCCTGATATGGACTTAAGGGAAAAAGCCTGGGAAATATATAAATATGTTAACAAGCATCTTACTTATACAGGTTATTCCGATAAAACCGACTGGATGTTTGAGGCCTACAACGGAATAGTAAACGGTGTAGGTGACTGCTTTACCTATTTTTCAATGTCAGAACTCCTGCTTAACAGGATTGGCATGCAAACAATGAGGGTAGAAAGGCTTACAAAGCCGGGAGAGGCACGACATTACTGGCATTTGGTGAATTTCGGCGAGGGCTGGTACCACTTTGATGCCTGCATACACATACCTAAGCTGGTTTCGTTTATGCTGACCGATGCGGAGGTAGATGCTTTCTCGGCCAGGGTAGGAAAAGACAATTACTACTATAGATTCGATAAGTCCAATTATCCCAGGACTCCGGAGAAATACAATTATCCAAGGCCTGAGCCTGATACATTCTGAAGCAAAGAATCTATAACATGCTGTTCAGAGTGTAGCGAAGGATTTTTTTTGGCCAAGCAAGGGGGTATATTTACGAAAAAACTGGGCGTAATCGGCGGTCTCGGCCCCATGGCGACTGCTTATTTTCTGGAACTAATAGTTAAAATGACGGAAGCAAAGAAGGATTGTGAACATGTGCCCATGATTATTTTTAATCATCCTTCGATTCCGGACCGTACGGATTATATCCTGGGTAAAAGCAAGGAGAGCCCGCTGGATGTTATAGTTTCCATAGGAAAAACCTTGGTTGGACTTGGCGTCGATGTCATTTCAATACCCTGTATAACCGCCCATTATTTTTATGATGATATATTAAGGGAAATAGGCATTCCGGTCATAAATATGCTGGAGGAAACTGCCAATTATCTTAAAGCTAATCAAATTAATGAGGTTGGCCTGATGGCGACCGACGGGACCATCAAAGCGGGTTTATTCGCCGATATGCTTGAAAATCGGGGAATAAAGGTTCATATCCCCGGTGAAATGAGCCAGAAGAAGGTCATGAGCATCATTTATGATGATATAAAAGCCAATAAGCCGTATGATCTAAATAAGTTTAAACTGGTGGAAAATGAATTGAGAGAAGCGGGAGCGCAGGTTATAATACTTGGCTGCACGGAGCTTTCATTAATTAAGAAGGACGGAAAAACCGGTCCCGGTTTTTTAGATGCAATGGAAGTGCTTGCAATTAAATCAATTGAGCTAACAGGCGCTAATGTAAAAGCCGAATATAAAAATCTGCTTGTATAACCCAGCAGGCAAAGAAGGTGTTATTATATGGACAGGCAAATCAATATACTCGAGTACCTGGATAATATAGTAAAAATATGCCCCGAAAAAACAGCATATGCGAATGAAACCGACGAATTATCTTTTAAAACGGTGTATGACAATGCAAGGGCAATAGGAACTTTTCTGCATAATGAAGGAAGATACAAGGAACCAATAGTTGTTTTCATGCGAAAACATCCGGACACCATAGTTGCGTTTCTTGGCGTTGTCTATGGAGGATGTTACTATGTGCCCATTGACAACGAGATGCCAAGGCACCGTATAGAGCTTATATTCCAGGACTTAAAGCCCAGATCGGTCATATGCGATGAAACAACCATAGACTCGATTAAAAGCTTTGATTATGACGGGGCGGTATACTCCTATAATGAAATAACAAAGACACCTGTTAACCAGGCGGCTTTGGACGAAATCAGGGATAAGGCCATCGATACAGACCCTATTTATATTGTGTTTACGTCAGGTTCCACCGGCAGGCCGAAAGGTGTTGTCGCAAATCACAGGTCGGTAATAGATTATATCGAAACCCTATCCGAAGTCTTACAGGTATCCGGGGACACGGTATTCGGAAACCAGACACCGCTGTATGTGGATGCCTGTTTAAAAGAGATATACCCAACACTGAAATTCGGGGCAAAGACCTATATAATACCAAAGGAACTATTCATGTTCCCCATTAAGCTGGTAGAATTTTTGAACAAGTACAAAATTAATACAATATGCTGGGTGGTGCCGGCTTTAACCCTTATTTCAGGTTTGGGTGCGCTGGATAAGGTTGTCCCCCAATACCTGCACACAATAGCATTCGGCAGTGAAGTATTCCCCATAAAACAGTTTAATATGTGGAGAAAAGCTTTGCCCAACGCCAGGTTTATCAACCTTTACGGGCCTACCGAAGCCACCGGGATGTCATGCTATTATGTTGTTGACAGGGAATTCGCGCTTGATGAATCAATCCCTATAGGAAGACCGTTTAAGAATACGGAAATCCTGCTTTTGACCGAAGATAACAGACTCGCTCAGAAAGGTGAGCAGGGAGAGATTTGTATAAGAGGAACCTCCCTTACCATGGGCTATTATAACGATTTTGAAAGAACAAACGAGGTATTTGTGCAGAACCCGTTAAATACCATGTATCCCGAACTTATCTATAGGACGGGAGATATAGGCAAGATCAATGAGAGAGGCGAGCTGGTGTTTGTATCCAGGAAAGATTACCAGATTAAGCATATGGGGCATCGTATTGAACTGGGCGAAATTGAAATGGTAATGAATCAAATGGACGGGATACAAAGCGCAGCTTGCATTTTTGATAATGACAAAAAGAAGATTATTATGTATTATGTTGGTAATGTATCAAAAGCGGACGCTGTAAATTATTGCAAGGAAAAGCTTCCCAGGTACATGGTTCCGAATCTTGTTGAGAAGCTTGATGTAATGCCGCTTACATCAAACGGAAAAATAAACAGACTGGCCTTAAAAGAAATGTACGCCAACAGATAGGAGGAAATATGGAAACATTATTGGAAATACTCGGGGAATTACATCCGGAAATTGATTTTGAAACTCATAAAAGCCTGATTGATGATAAAATACTTGACTCCTTCGACATTGTAACCATTATTGCAGAAGTCAATGATAGGTACGGTGTGGCAATTCCTGCCCACGAAATAACACCGGAGAATTTCAATTCTGCATCGGCGCTTTACGAGTTGATACAAAGACTGATGGACGAGGATTAATCAGGGGGAGTTATGTTATTTACTTCATATGAGTTTATATTGTTCCTGTGTATAGTCATCGGACTGTACTATACAATACCTAAGCGATTCCAATGGAAGCTGCTTTTGGTCGCGAGTTTTGTTTTTTACTATTTTTCAGGGTGGAGCAATTTAATTTATATTTCGGTTACCATTGTGTCCACTTATCTTGTTGGGGTAAAACTCGGCAACCTGGACAAGCAGCAGAAATTATACCTTAAGGAACACAAAGAGTCTTTAACCCCGGAGGAAAAGAAGGCATATAAAGAGAGAATAAAGGTAAAACGCTGGAGATGGCTTTTACTTTGTCTTATTTTCAACCTGGGGATTTTAGCTGTTGTCAAGTACACGAATTTTGCAATTGCAAATATTAATTATATTTTTACACTGTTTAAGATGAACGAGCTTTCCTTTGTAAATCTCATACTGCCTATGGGTATCTCATTTTATACATTCAAAACCATGGGATATATTATTGATGTTTGCAGAGGAAAGTATGAACCGGAGAAGAATATAGGCAAACTGGCACTGTTCGTTTCATTCTTCCCCCAGTTAATACAAGGCCCCATAAGCCGTTTTGACGATTTAAGCAAGAGTCTGTACGAGGAGCATCACTTTGATGCTAAAAATTTTGCGTTCGGATTTCAGAGAGTGCTTTGGGGGTATTTCAAAAAGCTGGTAATAGCCGACAGAATAGTTGCCGCCGTACTGGAGATTACGAAGAATCCTGAAACCTATGATGGTATCTTTGTACTGGTGGGTATGATCTATTACGCGATACAGCTTTATGCCGACTTTACCGGAGGCATTGATATTACCATCGGTATTGCGCAAATGCTCGGCATAACGGTTACAGAAAACTTCAATCGTCCGTTTTTCTCCAAATCTATTACCGAATACTGGAGAAGATGGCATATTACCATGGGAACGTGGTTCAGGGATTACATATTCTATCCGCTTTCTGTCTGCAAGCCCATGCTGAATATATCAAAATCTTCAAGAAAACGTTTCGGAGAGGAAATAGGCAAGAGAATTCCCGTGTACCTGTCAACTATCACCGTGTGGTTTACAACGGGTTTGTGGCACGGCGCCAGTTGGAATTTCATAGTCTGGGGCTTGTTGAACGGAGTTGTGATTTTGGTTTCTCAGGAGTTTGAGCCATTGTATGCCAAATTCCATGAAAGGTTCAATGTAGCGAATACCTTCGGGTTTAAATTATTCCAGGTAATACGCACTTTCCTGCTTATGTCCTCCTTAAGAATCCTGGACTGTTACCGGGATGTGGGCGTGTCTTTCAGGATGTTTGGCTCTATGTTTACCAAGCTCAACATTAATGAACTGTTCAACGGCTCGTTGCTTAAACTGGGCCTTGATGTGTCCGACTATGTTGTAATAATAATCGGTGTTATTATAATGATATCGGTAAGCCTCGTGCAAAGAAGCGGTAGTGTACGGGAAAAAATAGCTGGCAAGCCGGTAATAATAAGGTATGCCGTTTTTGTACTGCTGTTTTTCTCGATAATTGTTTTCGGGGCATACGGAATAGGTTTTGACAGCAATCAGTTCATCTATAACCAGTTTTAGCATTAAGGAGAATTGTTAAAACCAATGAGAAAAAAGAAGATAATATCCTTTGTGATTTTAATATTGGCAGTATTTACTTTGGGCTGGCTCCTCCAGAAACTTCTGATGCCCAAGTATATGACAAAAATAGTGGAAGGAGCCTTGATATCCGAGTATTACGATGAAAAGAACAAGGACCACGATGTAATATTCATTGGGGACTGTGAGGTTTATGAGAATTTCTCGCCAATAACCCTTTGGGAGAAATACGGGATCACGAGTTATATCCGGGGAAGCGCCCAACAGCTTATTTGGCATTCCTACTATATCCTGGAGGACACTTTAAAGTATGAAAAGCCGGATGTAGTCGTGTTCAGCGTGCTTTCAATGATGTATGACAAGCCCCAGAAAGAAGCATACAACAGGATGTCTATTGACGGATTGCCTTTATCATTGACCAAGATAAAAATGGCCAAGGCATCCATGCTTCCCGAGGAGGATTTAATTACATATGTTTTCCCTTTGCTCAGATTCCATTCAAGGTGGAATGAGCTGTCTGAAGAGGATTTTAAATACTGGTTCAAAAAAGACAAGATTGCCCATAACGGGTATCTTATGAGAGTTGATGTCAAGCCGGCAAGCAGTTTTCCCAAGCCCAGAAAGCTCGCGGATTACAGATTCGGCGACATTTGCTATGACTATCTGGACAAAATCGTTAAGCTGTGTAAAGATAACGATATAGAACTGGTACTGCTGAAGGCGCCGAGCCTTTATCCCCACTGGTATGATGAATGGGACGCACAGATAGTTGACTATGCTAAAAAGAATGATTTATTATATATAAATATGCTCGATCATTTAGAACAGATAGGCCTGGACTTTAGCACCGATACTTATGACGCGGGGCTGCATCTTAATCTTTCAGGCGCAGAAAAATGTTCGGTATTCCTGGGGAAAATTCTTAAGGAGAAATTCAATCTTGCCGATAAGCGCCAGGATGAGAATCTAAAGGCTATTTGGCAGGAAAAGATCGATGCTTATTATAAAATGAAAGAGGAGCAGTATAAGGAACTTGAAGAATACGGTTATTTGCTGAAATTCAACCTGAAGAGGGCTGAAGAGGATAACCGGCTGCAATGAAATAGATTCTTCGCAGGTGCTCAGAATGAGAGGGAGAATGTCATCCTTAGCGGAGCCAAAGGATCTCTCCCGATTTAAAATTTGATTTGTATTCCACTAAAATGATTATTAAAAGGTAAAAAGGAGAATTTAAAATGATGAAGATAAAAATATTTGCAATATTAATATCGGTTTTGGTTCTTTTAACGGGTTGCGGTTCCAGTTCACAGAATCCTAATCCGTTGCCGCCTTCCCCATCTGCCACGACAACTCCCGGTAACCTGCAAACCGCACCTGGCATAGAAGAAAAGTCAATATATTATTTCAGCCATAACGGTATTGATATTTACATGAACGATGTTGCAAAGCCTATTCTGGACGCCCTGGGAGAACCGATGCATTATTTTGAATCGCCCAGCTGCGCTTTTCAGGGGATGGATCGCGTTTATACCTACAATGGTTTCGAATTATATACCTATACGGATGGTGATGATGACACCGAATATGTATTATCAGTAGTATTTATGAACGACGGAGTTGAAACCAATGAAGGTATAACCATTGGCAGTAAACTGGCGGATGTGATTTCCGCATATGGTGTCAAATTTGTCCAGGACGGCAGTAAATACACTTATACCAGCGTCAACACCGATCTATCCTTTGTGATAGAAAATGATGAAGTGGTCGAAGTATCATATAATCTTATCCTGGAATAATTATGACATTATAACGATGATAAAGTGGAGTTCCAATTTCAACAACGAGTGAGAGGTCGTTATAATGGGTAATAATGAAAAGAGAAGGTTCAAAATCGGATTACGCACAATAAAGACAGTTATTGCTGTATTTATTTGTTGCGTAATCGATTATTTTATGGGGGTTGTTCCCATACAAAGCACGATTGCAGCGATCCTTTGCATAAAAGCCGATAGAAAGGAAACCGTGCAAACAGCTGTGACAAGAATAATAGGCACACTCCTGGGGGGTGCTGCCGGTGTTTTGGTATTATTCTTTTTTCTGAATTCCGGGATTAAGTATTATTCACTATTGTTTTACTCTATTCTGTGTGTCCTGATAATTCCTATAATCTACATTCCCGTAAAATTAGGCTTGCCGGATGCCACCGCGCTTACATGCATTACTTACCTGGTAGTAGTTATGGGATACACCGGCGAAATTACTCCTATGCAAATGGCAGTCGAACGGATCCTTGACACATTATTGGGGGTCATTGTTGCCGTGCCGCTAAATATCGTATTTCCATACCGCATTATTAACCAGGGAGAATGTTCATGCAGCAATCCTGTCCCTGGGCAGGATTATAACCAGAATAACCATAACTCTGGTTAGTCTCCCTGGTTATACTTAAAGCAGGTGGTAAGATGATCATTTATTATCCCGGTGGCCTGGAGATGTGAATACACAATTGTTGAACCTAAAAACTTAAAACCACGGGATCTTAAGTCTTTGCTTATCTTATCGGAGAGTTCGGAATTGGCGGGCATTTGAGAAATATCAGTCCAGTGATTTTTCACAGGTTTATTGTTAACAAAGCTCCAGATGTAAATGTCAAAACTGCCGAATTCTTTTTGGATCTTCAAAAAGCAGCGGGCATTGTTTATTGAAGCCTCGATCTTTCTTCTGTTTCTAATGATACCAGGATTCTGCAAAAGCTCCTCTATTTTTTTGTGATCATATTGTGCTACTTTTGCAGGATCGAATCCATCGTATGCCTTCCGATAGTTTTCCCGTTTACGAAGAATAGTAATCCAGCTTAAGCCCGCCTGAGCTGACTCGAGAACCAGGAACTCAAAATGTTTTCTGTCATCGTGAACGGGTACGCCCCATTCTTCATCGTGGTATTTGATGTATAACGGGTCATTGCCGCACCATGGGCATCGGTTCAAAATTAATCAGTCCTTTCAGTCCTGTGGTTATAGCATTTATATTTTAGCATGAACAGTTGAGGGAAAGAACTTGTCATTAAAATATTACTCGGGTATACTAATCCAGTAATAATTTTTGAAAATACTTTTATGTACAAGTACACAAGCTAAACTTAAATTACGGGGGAAGATCATTTGGACAAAAAACTTAACTGGAAAAAGAATATCATATTGTTTCTCACGAGCCAGACCATATCTCTCTTTGGGTCATCCCTTGTTCAGTATGCCATTATGTGGTATATTACCCTGAATACGAAATCCGGTATAATGCTGACCATATCAATAATTTGTGGATTTTTGCCGACCTTTTTTCTCTCGCCTTTTGCAGGGGTATGGGCTGATCGCTATAATCGAAAAATGCTGATTGTGCTGTCAGATTCCATGATTGCTTTCGTAACTCTATTATTGGCAATTCTTTTCTTTGTGGGATATGACGCAATGTGGCTATTATTTTTTGCTTCAGCGGTAAGAGCCCTGGGAGGAAGTATCCAGACTCCTGCAGTAAATGCCTTTATCCCGCAATTTGTTCCGGAAGATAAGTTATTAAGGATTAATGCTGTAAATGGTACGGTACAGTCATTTACAATGGTGGCATCACCAATGTTGAGCGGTGTGTTGCTTACCTTTTCATCGATTGAGATTATTTTCCTTATTGATGTTGTAACGGCAGCTTTAGCCATACTTATCCTGTTCTTTTTTGTTGTTGTTCCGGCTCATGAAAAGGCCCAAAGCAGACAAACTACAGGTTATTTTCATGATTTGAAAGAAGGCGTAAAATACATCAAGGATCATAAGTTTGTCAAAGAATATTTTATATTCTTTTCGGTATTTTTTATCCTGATATCTCCTGTTGCCTTTTTGACTCCCCTCCAGGTTGCCCGCAGTTTCGGCGATGAAGTATGGCGGCAAACAGCCATTGAGATATCGTTCGCTTCCGGAATGATAGTGGGAGGATTAATAATGTCGGCCTGGGGTGGTTTAAAGAATAAAACGTATACAATTACGCTTGCCATACTGGTTTTTGGAATTACAACCATTGCCCTGGGAATTGTCGCTGCGTTCTGGATTTATATTGCCTTCATGATGATTTCCGGCGTTGCGATTCCGGCCTTTAACACGCCTGCAATAGCATTAATGCAGCAGAAAGTGGAAGGGAATTACCAGGGAAGAGTATTTGGCGTTTTCGGTATGATACAAAGCGCTGTGATGCCTCTCAGCATACTGGTATTCGGGCCGCTGGCCGATATAATCGCGATAGAATGGATGCTGATAGTTACAGGAATATTCATGTCTGTTATGGCTGTATTATTGACTAACAATAAAGTCCTGGTAGAGGCGGGAAAGCCTGTACCGGAACCATGAGCGGTGGTATAACAAGATAAGTTTATTTATTCTAACTAATGAGGAGGAGTTATTATATGGATATCGCCGTTATTGGCGGGGCAGACAGCCCTACAAAAGTTTTTTTATCATCCGGTACGTATCTTTATGCAGTTTTACCGGTTGTACTTCTTTGTGTTTTAGTGTCAGGCATAATAATTTGGAATAAGAAAAAAAGGAAAAACTAATTCAAATCTATGTTTTTATCTTAGCCACTTAACCTGGGCCTTGCTCCATCTAAGATATATTAATGCGGCTGCCCACGAGCGGGGAATAAGCCTTCCCAAAAGAGATAGTATTTTGTTTAATAAACCGGGAATATATAAACTTTTACCCTGGAGGGCATAGCCAATGGTCTTCCTTGCGACAATCTCCAGCGAGTTTGTTGTGGCATTGCCCCAGAAACCCTGGGCTGAGATACCGCGTATTGCTTCTTTAGTAGTAACCAGGCCGCCGGGACAGAGGGTTAGAACAGATACATCCTTATTTTTCAGTTCATGTCTGAGGGCTAAAGCAAAGTCCAGCAGGAATCTCTTGGAAGCAGCATATGTTGCCTTTAAAGGCATTGGATACAGTGATGCAAGGCTCGACACAAAAATCAGCGTAAATCGTTTTCCGGGTCTTCGACGTAATAAAATGTCATGAGTAATTCTTAAGGTAGCTTCGTTGTTAAGCGCAATGATTTTTATAATCTTTTCACGGTCAATGCTCAGAAAACCGCCTTCATAATCTATTCCTGCTACATTTATAAGCATATCAAATCTTATGCCGTGCATATCGATAAAGGACATTAACTCGTCAACGCTCTCGGCCTTTGTTAAATCGCAGGCTTTAGCTGCAACACAAACTTTAAATTGCCTTTCCAGCCCTTGTTTCAAGGATAATAAACCTGCCTGGTTTATATCGGTTATAAATAAATTGTAACCGCGCTCGGCGCATTCAGCGACCATTACCCTGCCCAGGCCGCCGCTTGCCCCTGTTATCATGACATTCATATCTAACACTCCAATCTGTCATATGAAATTCCGGATAATTTTTCGCTGAGCAAAAACAGCCTGTCGGCGTTTTCGCTTGTAACCTGCCTGCTGTAGGTTTTTTCATTGCATGAACAGTAGTACAGTCCCTTGGGCGCCGGATTGGTTTCAAGAAGGAATTCATAAGTTTTGGCCGGGATTTCCGGTGAAACGCCATATTTTTTGCGGATTGACCATATCAGGTTTACAAGGAATCCGGCCTGTTTGTTCCCGATATCGGTCCTGACCAGACCGGGATCTACAACATATGCCCTTATGCCCGCAGATGTGAACCTGTCGTTCAAACCTTTGGCAAACAGGATATTGCAAAGCTTGGACTGCTTATACGCCGTCAGAGGATTATATCTTTTCCTTAGCATAATATCGTCCCAGCATATTTTAATTCCCTTATGGGATTGGCTGCCGGTCATGATTATCCGGCCTTTTGCCTTGATGATTAAGGGAAGAAGCCTGTAAGTCAGTAAAAAACCCGCAAGATGGTTTAGGGCGAATTGTTGCTCGTAGCCTTCCTCGGAAGTTGTGTACCAGCTTCGAACACAGCCGGCATTGTTGATCAGGCCATAGAGTTCCAGGATATCATTGTTTTCAAGATAAGTTTGTATTTCATACGCGACACGGTTTACTTCTTTTTGCTGTACAAGGTCAGCGATGAAATATTCTATTTTTGCGCCGGGATTTTCAGAATATATCAATTCTTTGGCATGCGCACAGTTATTCTCGTTTCGTCCTATTCCGATAACAAAATAATTTTTTGATAACAGGCGGGCAATTTCAAAACCTATCCCGGAAGACGCACCTGTAATAACCACTGCCTTCATTTCACAAACCATCCCCATACATGCCAGAATTCAAGATTGCCTGCTGTTATTGCCGAGATAATATATCCTGAAACCAAGCTGACCGCCAGTACGGTAAGAGATGATAAAACAAGCATCCTCAGACGGCGCTTAAACTTATGAGACAACAGGGGATAAACAGGCAGGGAAGGAAGCGTTGCCTTTCCGGATGAGCCGGCTAAAACATTAATATGGAATCTTTTGTAGGAACGTATGAGCTGCCGGGTAAAAACAACAAAATACAGGCATGCCGCAGTTGACAGTAATGCAAAAGCAAAGAATGATATTGAAAAGATAAATGCGCACAAATAAGGCATTCCGGGAATGATATTATTAAAACTGAATCCTCCCAAAAGGCAGATTCCGATAATGGCGGCCGCGACGGTAACAATTCCCATGACCACCGCGAAAATAAAGAGCATCAAAAAGAAAGCGCCAGCGAAAAGATCCGCGAATACCATTCCGATAACGGTTACGAGCTTTCTTCCGCCGTGTTTCTTTTCTGGAGCGTTCGGAATGAATTGTGACGCAAGTTCGGTAGGGTCACCAAGTTTAGCCGCGATCTCTTCTTCAGAATAACCGTCGGCAAGCTTAAATGCAAAGTGCTGCTCATATTCACTTAAGATATCATCCAAATCCGAAATATTATTTTTTTTCAGCTCATTTTTCAGCTGTAACAGAAATTCATTCTTTGTCATAATCTTCATCCTCCAATAAGGCCTCAATGGTTTTTGCGAAACTGAGGTATTCTTTTTTATCTGCTTCGTATGTTTTAAGCCCCAGAGCAGTGAGAGAGTAGTACTTTCTAGGAGGGCCGCCGCTGTCCTCCGAAAGATATGTTGTAACAAGTCCGTCGCTTTTTAGTTTTCTGAGAATCGGATACACCGTACCATCGGCAATATCGATGTATTTTGAGAGGTATTCCGATATCTCATATCCGTAACAATCCCGACGTTTCAGTATTGACATTACACACAGTTCCAGGACGCCTTTTTTATATTGTGTATTCAAGTTTACCTCCTGATAATTTATTAATATTTACTCTTTAGTATTATATAATATTAAATAGTGTTCACTATTATATAATATTCAATAGTGATTAATATGTCAATAGTTAAAACAAAATACCTGATAAATTTATAAAAAATCCCGGATTAATAGCTTTGTCCATTAATCCGGGAAGTATTATCAGGCTGTTTGTGGGATGGAGACAGCTGAGTCAATTATTCAATATTACTTATTCTGCAATTTGTACAGGATTTTATATCCGTTATCTTCAATGGATTTTTCAATTTCAGCAGTATTCAGAGAATTTATTCCTAAAACAATGGAGCTTTTACCACCGGTTCCGCGATATACGGCAACGTGAGTTATATTGGCTCCGAATTCTCCGATAATACCAGTTAAATTTGCCATAACCCCGGGTTTGTCAAATACTTCGACTGTAAGCCTTGTACCGGGTTCACGGAAAGCCAGTAATTCTATAAAAGCATCAAAGATATTGCTTTCTGTAATAATTCCTACCAGTTTGCCATCATCTACCACAGGCAGGAAACTGACATCGTTATCTCTCATTAATATGGCTGCTTCTTCCAATAGTGCGTCCGATGTTATGGTGATAGGGTTCTTATTCATTATCTGACTGATTTTTGTCTTGGAAAGCAAATAAGTGATTTCACCCATACTGAAAGAAGTAGCCTTGGAAGGGGAAAACTGTGCAATATCCTCTTTTGATACTACTCCTACAAGTTTCCCGTTCTTCATGACGGGCAATCGCTTTACACTGTGTTGTGTCATGATTTCTATTGCGTCCAGGATTGTCTGGTCCGCAGAGATAGTGAAAGGATTGGAAGTCATCTTATTCCTTACAAACATAACGCTAACCTCCTAAATACGCTTTTTTGATATCTTCACTCTGCATAAGTTCGGATCCTGTACCGGAAAGAACTATGGAACCTGTTTCCATTACATATGCGCGATTGGCGATTTGCAACGCCATACTGGCATTTTGCTCCACTAAAAGTATAGTCGTTCCAGCCTTATTTATATCCCTAATTATATTAAAGATTTCCTGGACAAACAATGGAGCAAGTCCCATCGACGGCTCGTCAAGAAGCAATATCCTGGGGCGGCTCATCAATGCACGACCTATGGCAAGCATTTGCTGTTCACCGCCTGACAAAGTACCGGCTATTTGCTTCCTGCGATCAGCCAGTATGGGAAAATGGTGGTAAACAGTTTCCAGGTCCCTTGCAATTTCATTTTTATCGCGACGGAGGTATGCTCCTAATTCCAAGTTTTCCAACACAGTCATTGCCGAAAACACCCGGCGGCCTTCCGGAGCCTGGGAAATACCCATCATTACCCTTTCTTGAGCACTTGTATTGGTAATATCCTTCCCTTCAAGAATGATAGAGCCATCTGTTGGCTTTTTCAGCCCTGAGATAGTACGTAATGTGGTAGTCTTTCCGGCTCCGTTTGCACCGATAAGGGTTACAATCTCACCTTTGTTTACAGTGAGAGAAATTCCTTTCAGGGCATGGATCACACCGAAATGTACGTTTAAATTCTTAATTTCAAGCATTGTTCAGACCCTCCCCCAGATAAGCCTTGATAACACGTTCGTTTGACTTGATTTCATCAGGAGTGCCGCATGCAATTATCATCCCGTAGTCAAGGACATAAATACGCTCACAGATTCCCATCACCAGCGACATATCATGTTCTATCAGAAGTATGGTCAAATTAAACTTTTCCCTGATCCACCCGATTAATTCTGTTAATTGAGCTGTCTCTGCCGGATTCATTCCCGCGGCAGGCTCATCCAGCAACAGTAGGGAGGGATTTGTAGCAAGAGCACGGGCTATTTCCAGGTGTCGCTGTTCACCGTAGGGAAGATTTTTTGCGAGTTCATCTTTTTTATGGTCAAGCCTGAGAATTCTTAGCAATTCCATGCTCTTCCTGATAAGCTCATCTTCCTCTTTTCTGTATGAGGGCAGATGCAGAAAACTTGAAATTAAGCCGTATTTAACGTTTTTATGCATAGCGATGCGAACATTGTCAAGTACGGTTAAATCCTTAAAAAGCCGTATATTCTGGAAAGTCCTTGCCACACCGTTTTTACATATGGTGTAAGGTTTTAATCCTCCCAATGATTTGCTTGTTCCGTTGACATTGAGAGTGATAGTACCCGATGTGGGAACATAAAATCCTGTTAACAAATTGAACAATGTAGTTTTTCCAGCACCGTTGGGGCCGATTAAACCTACTAATTCGCCTTCGTTTATCTCCATGTTGACATTTGATACTGCGGTTAAACCGCCAAAGGATTTAGTCAGCTTTTTCACGCTTAAAATTGACATAGATTTAAACCCTCCCTTTCTTTGATTTATAACTATTGCCAAGCCTGTTGAAGATTGAAAGGGACAGTTCTTTTGAACCCATTAAGCCCTGCGGCCGGAATATCATTATGATTATCAGCGCCAGAGAGTATAGTATCATCTGGATATTTGCAAATGCCTGCAAATAAGTAGTAATTATACCAAGTAAAATTGCAGCTATGATGGAGCCGGATATGCTGCCTAATCCGCCTAATACCACGACTACCAATATATCAATGGATTTGGAAAAACCAAAGATTTTCGGATCGATAAAATTGAAGGTGGAAGCATATAATGCTCCCGCAATTCCGGCAAAGAACGCGCCGATGGTAAAGGCTGTAACCTTATACCTGGTTGAATTGACACCCATTGCCTCTGCCGCTATTTCATCTTCCCGTATGGAGATACATGCCCTGCCGTGAGATGACTTTATAAAGTTTGAGATAATAAGGATTGTACCTGCAGTATACAGAAACAGCCAAGCCCAGTTTGTAAACTGCGGAATATCCTGCAAACCTGCAGCGCCGTTAGTAATTTTGTCCATATTAAGGAATATGATACGTATTATCTCTGCCATACCCAAAGTGGCTATTGCAAGGTAATCACCTCTTAAGCGAAGGGTAGGCAAGCCTACGATAACCCCGATAACTGCCGCGGTAACGGCGCCGGCAAAGACACCCAGGATAAAGCCCGGAATGGTTGGGATTCTCAGAGTTATTAAGGCACAAACATATGCGCCTATTGACATAAACCCGGCATGCCCCAGCGAAAATTGGCCCGTAAAGCCGGTTATAAGATTAAGGCTTACTGCCAGGATTATATTTATGCAAATGGCTGCCAGGGTGGATTGCAAATAACTGTTAATAATATTTAACGATATCAGCAACTGAATAATAACGAAGGTTAATATAAGCGAAACAAGCGTTTTTATCCAATTGATCTCAAATAATTTTTTCAACTTAAATTACACCTTCTCTCTTGAATTTTTGCCTAATAATCCGGTGGGCTTTATAATCAGAACAAGTATCAGGATAGCGAACACAACACCGTCTCTGTACAATGAATTGCTGTATCCGGATACCAGAACTTCTACAATACCGATAAAATAACCGCCAATCATAGCGCCGGGGATTATTCCTATGCCGCCGAAAACAGCAGCTATGAAAGCTTTAATGCCCGGCAACATGCCCATAAGCGGGTTTATTGAATTATAATAGATACCAACCATAATACCCGCAGCTCCGGCTAAGGCTGAACCTAAAGCGAAGGTGAAGGAGATGGTTGTATTAACATTTATACCCATCAACTCTGCAGCATCACTGTCAAGAGATACTGCCCGCATTGCTTTTCCTATTCTTGTTTTCTTTACAATAAACTGAAGCAGAATCATAAGAATTATTGTAATTCCAAGAATTAATATCTGTAGCATGGAAATGTTTATATTCCCAAGCATAAATGATTTTGTAAGAATCCCGGTCAATGGTGGGTAGGATCTCACATTTGCTCCGGCAATGGCCATTGTCGTGTACTCAAGAAAAAGAGACACACCAATAGCAGTAATCAATACCGCAATTCTTGTGGCATGTCTCAAAGGTTTATAGGCCACTTTTTCTATGACAACGCCGATAATGGTACAAAAAACCATAGATAACAACAGTGAAGGTATGAAACCAAGCTTTAGCGTTGTCATGGAAAAATAGCCTATAAAAGCTCCCAACATATATATGTCGCTATGAGCGAAGTTAATCAACTTAATAATACCGTATACCATGGTGTAACCAAGAGCAATCAGCGCATAAATGCTTCCTAGGGATATTCCGTTAATAATTTGCTGTAATAGCCGTTCCAAGTGTTTCCCCTTCCTTTAACAAGCAGATTTCCATAAATTTAACCATTACGACCGGCTTATTTTAACCGTTAATAAATATGTATAAGTGGGGGCAAAACTGACCCCACTTATAACAAGCCAAATAGTTTCCTGCTTTTTAATTTTACTATAATTTGTTCCTATTGGGCAACCCTTTCGCTTCTGACATACTCTCCGTTTTGAATTTCAACAACCACAACAGCTTTCACAGGGTCATGATTTTCATCCATGCTGAAGGTACCGGTAACGCCCCTAAAGTCTTTTGTAGCGGCCAGTGCGTCCTTTATGGCTACAGTATCGGTACTTCCGGCACGTCTGATACCGTCTGCCACGAACATGGCAAGGTCATAGCCAAGGGCTGCGAATTGGTCAGGTTCTTTGCCGTATTTTGCTTTAAAGCTCTCAATAAATCCTATAACGGAAGGATCTTTATCTAGAGATGAGAAATGGCTTGAGAAAAAGACATCGTTTAAAGCATCGGTACCAGCGAGCTCAACAAGTTCGGGAGCGCCGAAACCATCTGCGCCAAGTATGGGTGTTTTAATTCCCTGGGCGCGTGCCTGCTTAATGATAAGACCGGCTTCGTTATAGTATCCCGGAATGAAGATTACATCAAAGTCCTGGCCCTTAATTTTTGTTAAAATAGCGTTAAAATCGGTATCGCCGGCTACAAACGCTTCGGTAGCAACAACTTTACCGCCGCCTGCTTCAAATGTTTTTGTGAAATTCTCAGCAAGGCCTTTACCATAGTCGCTGGAATTATCCATGATGACAACAGCTTTGGTAGCGTTCATGTTTTTTAGAGCGTAATTTGCCATAGCCGTTCCCTGATATAAATCGCTGAAGCAAATACGGAAAGCGAATTCCTTAACTCCGTTTTCATCGGAAGTTACACCTTCAGCCGTTGCCGATCCGGTCGCTACGACAACTTTATTCTTCATAGCTTCAGGAATTGTGGCTTTAAATGCGCCGGAAGTAGCAGGGCCAAGCACTGCAACAACCTTATCCTGGGTCATAAGCTTTGTTGCAAGGGTAGTAGCTAGTGACTTATCGGACTTATTGTCATACTTAATTGCTTTAATCTTTTTACCGTCGATTCCGCCTTTTGCGTTGATTTCCTCAATAGCCAGCTCGATACCGTCTACCGAAGCCTTTCCATAAGAAGCGACTTCTCCGCTGAGCTCATAATTGATACCTATTTTAATTTCGTTGGCGTTTGATGAGCCTCCGCAACCAGAGATCAGTGTTGTTGTCAGTACGACAAGTAGTAAAATGCTTACGATCTTTTTCATTTATTCTCTCCTCACTTTCTTTTCTAAAATTTATAGATTTTCCGATCTCGGAAATATCTTTTACTTAAAAATTGAATATTATATTAAAAAAAGCCTCGCCTCTAATAAAGAGACAAAACTTTAATGTTCTGCGGTACCACTCTTTTTGCTGTTTAAGTAAACAGCCACTCAGCGCATATCGGTAAACCCAATACGCAGATTTATAACGGTAATCAACCGATCAGGCCTAATAAACAATTTTTTAAGTCGTTTAACCATTAACGATATTACGTAATATAGTAAGCGGCACTATATAAACGACAAAATTGGCTTTCAGCCTGACAGCTCCGGGGTGAGTATTCACACATTCCAAACCTTATCTCGCACCAAATGATAAGTTCTCTGAAGTTCTTCCTGCGCTGTTTTCCCCTTCATTGCCGTTTTTCTATTTTTTAGGATAGTGTAACCTTTTGAACGATGTTTGTCAATATAATTTTTTGTGTTACTTTCAATCCCATAATATCGCATAAAAACTTAATTATTCCCTAAATGAAATGAGGCAGTTTACACAATGAAAATTCTAATAAATTTCATTATCCGGAATAATACGCAGTATCAGATGTTAGCCAGGCAATAAATAAGAGAAATTAAGGCTGTTATTGAAAAATCAATGTAATAGTGTTATATAGGTTATGAGGGTAAGATAAAATAAAAAACTAAGACTCATTAATTTAACAGTAAGCTTATTAAGAACCTTTCAGAATTTTGGAAACTCAAGGGGGCATTTTCTTGATATTTTCAGGCTTGTTTTTTTTATGTGTTTTTCTCCCGGTTTGCTTAGGGTTATATTACATTATCAGGAACAGAACCTATAGAAATTGGCTGCTAATAATTGCATCCCTTATTTTCTACGCATGGGGAGAACCGGTCTGGGTTTCAATACTTTTATTATCAACCGGATTTACCTACTATAGCGCGCTGCTTGCCGAAAAGCACAAGGGAAAAACTATAGGGAAGGCAGCGCTTATATTTTCAGTTACAGGTAATCTTTTAATTCTCGGTTTTTTTAAATATTCGGGTTTTCTTATCAACAATATAAACAGTTTAATCGGAACAGGCATTAAGGCGCCGGATGTTGGTCTTCCCATAGGGATTTCATTTTATACCTTCAAACTCATTTCTTATTTGGTTGATGTATATAAAGGAGAAACAGAGGCACAAAAATCACCGTTCAAGCTGCTCCTTTATGTTTCCCTGTTCCATCAGCTGATGGCAGGGCCTATTACCCGTTACAAGGATATTTCCGAGGCAATCGACAACAGGGTTGAAAACTTTCAGGACTTCAATTATGGAGTAAGCCGTTTCATAACCGGACTTGGCAAAAAGGTTATTATGGCTGGTACTGCCGGTAAAATAACAGAATTATTTATGGGAACCGATTATTCGAGGCTTCCTTTGATGGGTGCATGGTTCGGCATACTTATGTATGCCCTTCAATTATATTTTGACTTTTCAGGTTACTCCGATATGGCCATAGGTCTTGGCAGAATGTTCGGATTTAAGTATAAGGAGAATTTTGATTATCCTTACATTTCCAAATCAGCTAGCGAGTTCTGGCGAAGATGGCATATTTCTTTAGGCAGCTTTTTCAGAGATTATGTTTATATACCCCTGGGCGGAAACAGAAAGCACAGGATAAGAAACCTGTTTGTAGTCTGGGCGCTTACGGGCTTATGGCATGGAGCGGACTGGAATTTTATAATATGGGGACTGTATTATTTTGTGCTTCTTGTGATAGAGAAAGCGTTCCTCATCAAGCTTTTGGAGAAACTTCCGGGAATAGTGGCACGTTTATACCTGTGGGTTGCAACACTAGTGGGATGGGTGTTCTTCTACCACAATGACATAGGGCAGGCCATCAAATTCTTATGGATTATGTTTGGGACCGCAGCCAATGGAATAACCAGCCCGGAACTGAGCATACATTTTTGGAATAACGCTGTTTTCCTGGTTATTGCACTTATCGGCTGCACACCTGTATTCAGCGTGATTTTCAGGAAACTTAAGGGAGAAGGAAACAGAGGAAAGCTCATTTGGTTTATTGAGGAATTCGGTAAACCGGTTTTCAATATGGCGGTGCTTGTTTTATCGGTTATTTTTCTTGTGGGACAATCCTACAGCCCGTTTATGTATTTTAAGTTTTAAATCCGGCAAAATCCATGAGCCGGATATTAAAGGATCGCTTTTTGATACTTAATGGAATTCAGGGAGGCATAAATTTGAAAAAACTTAAAATTGATTCGTTATTTTTTGTTATATTTATTACGATATTAGGCCTGGCAAACATATTAAACACCAATAAGCCCATAGTTTCCAATCTTGAGAATAGGGCTCTTAAAACCATGCCTCGGCTTTCATTGTCCAATATAGTGAAGGGAAGTTTTCAGAGAGACCTTGAGGAATATTACAGCGATACATTTATTCTCCGGGACGATTTGGTGAAAATAAGCAGGGACGTAAATGAGCTTATGTCTTTTCTTGGACCTGACGTCAGTATTGTAGCATCGGTGGAGGACGTACAATTGCCTCCGGTTATGCAGAAAGATGAAAATGAAACCGGAGCCCAGGAGCCGACAGGCGATAAAACGCAGGAACCCGCCGAAAATACATCTCCATCCGGGGAGAAAAGTGAAAAGGTAATACCCGCAAAGACACCTGAGCCTGAAAAAGATTATGGAGACGGTCCCAATGTAGGATATTGGATGGTTGTAGACGGCAAGGCCGTTCAACTTTTTAAATTTAATAAGGAAAGTTTCGATTACTATGCTGAAATCTTGAATAAATACAATGAGAAGCTGGGGGAGGGAGTAAAAATATATTCCATGATTCCCCCGACAAACGGCGAGTTTATGCAGCTAAAAAAGTATAAGGGCATAACCGATTCTCAGAATGACGCGCTTGGATATCTAAACAGTAAGCTGAATGACAGTATTGTATCCGTTGATGTCTTTGATGTTTTGAATAAACACAAGGATGAGTATATTTACTTCAGAACGGACCATCACTGGACGGCGCTTGGGGCATATTACGGGTATTGCGAATTTATGAGGACAAAGGGAGAAATTCCCCTTGCCCTTGATGAATTTGAAAAAATAGACTTGGGAGATTTTTTAGGCAGTTCTTATAGCAAAACATTGGATAAAAGCCTTGAAAAGAACCCGGATAATATTGTTGCGTATAAACCGCTAAACAGCCATGAGTTTACCATATATAAAGGAAATGAGGGAACCAGGGCCGATATTATCGATATGCAGTACGCCGATGATATCAGTAAAAAATACCTGGTATTCATCAGCTCAGGAGGGGCAACCTGGAGTAAAGTAAAGACCGATATTAATAACGGCAAGAAGATCCTGGTGATAAAAGATTCTTTCGGCAACATGCTGGTACCTTTTTTAGTTCCTCATTATGAAGAGATATATGTAGTTGACTCAAGATTTTACAATATGAACCTGACAAAAAAGAATATCGTGGAATTCGTTAAGGACAACGGTATCAATGAAGTCGTATTCTGTATATACATGGAGGATGTGAACTGGCACAAGTTCATGAGCGGTGTTGAGAATATGCTGGGCGAATAACCATGGGGACGGTAATTATGGTTACTCAGCCCTTGACTCAAACTGTTATACCAGGAACATTTCCAATGTTTTATCAGCATTCGCCGGTATTGTCATCCTGAGCAGAGCGAAGCGTAGTCGAAGGATCTTATATGTTGACACAAAAGATTCTTCGCTGACGCTCAGAATGACATGAGAGGCAAGATTCTTCTCTGACGCTCTGTATGACAAAAAAGCTCAGAATCGCATTGCCAGGGTCAGCAAATCTCCTTATGATACTCCTGCAGAGATTTTACCCTGTTTTTTTCAGTCTCCGTCAAGCAGGCTTTTATACCCTTGGCGCTTGCTAAAGCAGCCGGAAGGGTTGTTATATAAGGAATCTTGTATTTAATTGCAGCCTTGCGGATATAGGAGTCGTCAAGTTGTCTTCCTTTCCCGACTGGCGTATTGATAACCAACTGGATTTCCTTATTCATGATACAGTCAATAATATTTGGCCTTCCCTCGTTGAGCTTATTAATCATTTCAGCGTTAATACCGTGTTCGCGAAGGAACTTGCAGGTTCCTGCCGTAGCCTTGATTCTAAAGCCTAAGTCTGCAAATTCCTTTGCCACTTCCAAAACACCGAGACGATCCTTTTCGGCAACGCTTATAAGAACGGTTCCGGAGGTGGGCAGCTCGACCTGTGCCGCTTCCTGGGACTTATAGAATGCAATTCCGAAAGTATCGGCCAATCCCAGCACTTCACCCGTAGATTTCATTTCCGGACCTAAGACAGGATCTACCTCCGGAAACATGTTAAAAGGGAAAACAGCCTCCTTTACGCCATAGTGTGGTATTCTTCCCATTGGCGTCACAGGCATTTCGACAGTATTTCCGGTTTCTTTGGCCATAATCAGTTGGGTAGCGATTCTGGCCATGGATATATTACATACTTTTGAAACCAGAGGCACCGTACGGGAGGCCCTGGGATTTGCCTCCAAAACATATACCTTGTCATTGTATATGGCATATTGCATATTCATAAGGCCTACAACGCCAAGTTGACGGGCAATTTTTTCAGTATATTCAGTGATGGTTTTTATATGTTTTTCAGGAATACTAACATGGGGTATAACGCAAGCCGAGTCGCCTGAATGTATGCCGGCATATTCGATATGTTCCATTACAGCCGGAACCAGGCAACTATTGCCGTCAGTTATAGCATCAGCCTCACACTCTATTGCGTGGTCCAAAAATTTATCTATTAATACCGGTCTTTCCGGTGAAATATCCTCCGAAGAGGCTATGTAATTTTTCAAAGACTCCTGGTCATAGACAACCTCCATACCGCGTCCCCCCAGCACATAGGAGGGTCTTACCATCAATGGATAGCCGATTTTCTCGGCTGCTGCCATAGCCTCATCCATGTTGCATGCCATTGCGGATTCAGGCATTGGAATGTTAAGTTTCTTCATTATCTCCCGGAATCTGTCCCTGTCTTCGGCAAGATCAATAGTCTCAGGAGAGGTACCGAGTATTTTCACACCTGCATTTTCCAGCTCTCTGGCTATATTGAGGGGAGTCTGGCCACCGAACTGGGCTATCACTCCCAGTGGTTTTTCTTTATTATATATGCTTAACACGTCTTCTACCGTAAGAGGTTCGAAATAGAGCTTGTCCGAGGTATCGTAATCCGTGGAGACGGTTTCCGGGTTACAGTTTACAATTATTGTCTCATACCCTGAATCCCTCAATGCAAAGGCTGCATGGACACAGCAGTAGTCGAATTCTATCCCCTGGCCTATCCTGTTGGGGCCCCCGCCGAGGATCATTACTTTCTTGTTATTATCTTCGTAAGGTATCCTGTCTTCTATATTATATGAGGAATAATAATATGCCGCATTCTCAACACCGCTGACCGGGACGGCATCCCAGCCTTCAATGACATTTAGTTTGATTCGTCTTTCCCTTATCTCAGACTCTTTTCTGCCTAATAATTCTGCAAGATAACGGTCGGAAAAGCCGTCTTTTTTGGCACGTATAAGAAGCTCGTCAGGCAATACGCTGTCTCTGTATGAAAGTATTTCCTCTTCAAGGTTTACAAGTTCCTGCATCTGTTCTATGAACCATTTTTTAATGCGGGTCAGGTTATGTAGTTGGTCTACGGAAGCACCCTTCCTCAAAGCCTCATACATTATGAAATGACGCTGGCTTGAAGGCTCGACAAGCATCTCCATAAGTTTTTCAAGAGGCAAACTGTTGTAATTCTTAGCAAAACCCAGCCCGTATCTGCCGATTTCCAGGGAACGTATGGCTTTTTGCAGCGCTTCTTTGTATGTTTTGCCTATGCTCATTACTTCTCCTACGGCGCGCATTTGCGTTCCCAACTTATCCTGGGCATCTTTAAATTTTTCAAAAGTCCAGCGAGCAAATTTTACAACAACATAATCTCCGGTGGGTGTATATTTATCCAAGGTTCCTTCTTTCCAGTAAGGGATTTCATCCAAGGTTACTCCTACCGCAAGCATTGCCGAAATGTATGCTATTGGAAAGCCGGTCGCTTTTGACGCCAGTGCGGAAGATCTGGATGTCCTGGGGTTAATCTCGATTACCACCAACCTGTCGGTTACGGGATCATGCGCAAACTGTACATTGGTCCCGCCGATAACATCAATTGCTTCTACTATTCTATAAGCGTAGTTTTGCAGACGTTTTTGCAAATCTTCACTGATTGTCAACATGGGAGCGGTACAAAAAGAATCGCCGGTATGGACGCCCATAGGGTCTACATTCTCTATGAAACATACGGTTATGATTTGATTTTTTGAGTCACGGACAACTTCAAGTTCCAGCTCTTCCCAACCGAGAACTGATTCCTCTATAAGAACCTGGCCCACAAGACTGGCGGCAATTCCACGGTTTACAACATTTTGCAGCTCTTCAATATTGTAAACCAGTCCGCCGCCGGTTCCTCCCAATGTATAGGCAGGACGTACCACAACAGGAAATCCAAGTTCGAGAGCTATTTTCATGGCTTCTTCAACACTGTAGGCAGGTTTGCTTCTGGGAATTTCTATGCCCAGCCTGTTCATTGTCTCTTTAAAGGCTATACGGTCTTCGCCACGTTCTATGACGCTTACCTTTATTCCGATAACTTCTACTCCGTATTTTTCAAGGACTCCTGCCTTTGATAATTCAAGGCATAGATTGAGACCTGTCTGCCCCCCAAAATTGGGAAGAAGGGCGTCCGGCCTTTCTTTTTCAATAATCTGTGTAAGACGCTTCAGATTGAGAGGCTCAATGTATATAGAGTCGGCAGTAGACGGGTCAGTCATAATGGTTGCCGGATTCGAATTTACAAGTACTATCTTGTAACCAAGTTTTTTTAGGGCCTTACAAGCCTGTGTCCCTGAATAGTCAAACTCACTTGCCTGTCCGATAACTATAGGTCCTGAACCAATAATCATTATCTTTTCTATATCGGTACGTTTTGGCATAGCTTTTGCTCCTTTAACCTGAATGGATAAAACATATACTTCAGTTCTGTATTATTATACATCATATTCATGAATAAGAATACAATAATTTTAATAAATATACACATATTTTAGATGAGTTTGAGCAAACTATCAGAAACAGCAAGGAGGTAAAACGAAATGAAACCAAAACCGGATGACAGGCGTGACAACGCGAAAAAAATAAGTAAACACATTAAGAACACCATTGAAAACATTGAGCTGGCCGAAGATATGATAAGTGAAACCGATAACCCGAAAATCAGGGATGAACTGAAGGCAAAGAATGAAAGAAGACGAGAAGCTGTGGAGAATATGCGCCAGGAGCTTAGAGACGAGACCAGAAACCAGTTCAAGTAATATTTAAGCAGCCTTAAACAACCGGAGAGTAATTTTATTCTTCATCTCTCCGGATTTTTATGCATGTTATTTACGTAATTTGTATAACCTTTTATCCGAAAACGGAGGGATAATAAAAAATAAAATAAAAAT
>JAAYFU010000052.1 GCA_012728095.1 Clostridiaceae bacterium | reverse complement strand
GATAACCCTGTCATTCGCATTTGCGATGTAAAACCCGATATTCCGTTCATATCAGCTATCTCCTCTCATCAACGAGCAAACCTGCCAGTTCAAGCATATTTGCAAACATGTCCAGCAGCTTTTCCGGAGGAATCTCTCTTATGACTTCCTCCGTCTCGGAGTCTACGACTTTCACAATCACCTCATTTAATCTTTCGTGGATTTTGAACCTCAGTGATCTGTTCTGTATTTCAAACGTATGATTGGCCTTATTTATGGCTCTCTCAATAAAGGCATCACTTACTTTTTCTTCTGTGGAATTGCCTATTTCGTAATCAAAATGTACGGAACTTTCCGAAACAGGTTTTTCCTGATTAGCAGCTATCTCTTTTTTGCTCTGAATAGGTGTAAAACTTACCGAAGATTTAAAAGCCGCATCCATGCTATCGATTCTCATAACAGATCCCTCCATGAATCTTTATCTATGCAATATATCGACAAAAAAAGGTATTTATTTAATAAAAATTTTTACCACTTATTAATTATATAAAACACATTAATATGGATAATTCCTCTGATTATGTGCGAATTTTGACTGCATTACTGCAAAAATTGTCATATTAAATTTGTCGAAAAATAATTTTAATATGATTTTTTAATTCTTTTTTGTTTAACTATAAAGTTCGGTGGTAAATTACCGATATAAATAACGTGAGTAGTCAAAATCCTATGGCGCCAAAGGAATTCGATGACTCATAACCATGATTCCGGTTGACAGGAATCAAAAAAAACGGGAGAAAGGACTCTCCCCAAAAATTATCAAGGAGGATGAAATTATGAGAATTAATCACAACATTGCAGCATTAAACACTTATCGTCAATTAACAATCAACAATACTGCAGGAAGCAAATCTCTTGAAAAACTGTCTTCAGGTTTCAGAATCAACCGCGCAGGTGATGACGCAGCAGGTCTTGCCATTTCCGAAAAAATGAGAGGCCAGATTCGTGGTTTGAACCAGGCAGAGCGCAACGCACAGGACGCTATCTCACTTATCCAGACAGCTGAAGGTGCCCTCAACGAGACCCACAGCATACTGCAGAGAATGAGAGAATTGGCAGTTCAAGCCGCTAACGACACTTATACACAGAAAAATGCTGGTATTGACGGCGACCGTGACGAAATCCAGAAGGAAATTGAGCAACTGACACAGGAAATTCAGAGAATTGCAAATGATACTCAGTTTAACACAATGAATCTGCTTGGTGGTCAATTCGAAGGTAAATTCCAAGTAGGTGCAAATGAAAACCAGATAGTTGAGCTGACAATAGACAAAATGGATGCTGATGCATTAAAATTAGCTACTGTTGGTACTGATGGCAAGATTGCAACATATGATATCAGTTTAGCTACTCAGGCAAGTGCATCAAGCGCAATCTCAACCATTGACAAAGCTATTCGCTTAGTTTCTTCTCAGCGTTCTAAGCTTGGTGCTATGCAGAACAGACTTGAACACACCATTAACAATCTGAATACAACCGCAGAAAACCTGACAGCATCAGAGTCCCGTATTCGTGACGTTGACATGGCAAAGGAAATGATGGAGTTCACCAAGAACAGTATCCTGCAGCAAGCAGCTACAGCAATGCTGGCTCAGGCAAACCAGCAGCCTCAGGGAGTTCTGCAGTTACTGCAATAATTGTCGACAAATATAATATATAGTTCTTTTAACTTACGGGGTCAGAGTCTTCGGACTCTGGCCTTTTTCTTAATAAATCAAATTTTACACATGTCCGGGAGAAAGCATTATGAAAATATCATCCTGTCTTATTGTTAAAAACGAATCCGAAAATATAGCCAGATGTCTCGAAAGCCAGCAGAATATCGCTGATGAAATTATCGTTGTAGATACAGGATCTACAGATAATACCAAAGAAATAGCTTCAAAATTCGGTGCAAAAATATTGGACTATGCATGGGATAATAATTTCAGCAATGCGAAGAATTACGCCCTGGACCATGCAACCGGCGACTGGATCATATTCCTTGACGCTGACGAGTATCTTGAAATAAATACGCAAAAAGTGTTGAAACAAGTATTTAAACATGTTGATAAAGACAAAGCCATTGACTCTGTTCTATGTAAAATGGTAAATATTGACGGCTACAACGGAAGGATCATCTCTGTGAATCCAATTGTTCGAATTTTAAGAGGAAAATGTGGGATCCGTTTTTCTGGTGCTGTGCATGAACAGCCGCTTAAGAATAACAACCCTCTGATGTCTGTCAATATTACCGATTACAACTTAATAATATATCATACAGGGTATTCATCTGCTTTGATTCCCGAAAAAGCAAAGCGTAATATTGAGATCCTTGAAAAAGAGATTGCCAATAACCAGATAACAAATCTAACTTACTATTACATGAGTTCAAGTTATTTCAACCTCAAGAACTATGAAGAATCTGTCAGATATGCTCTCCTTGCTCTTAAGGATCCGGATATAAAATTAACTATCATGGCACATCAGCCATATATATTCTTAATCAAATCGATGCTTTTACAAAAAGGGAAATATGCAACACAGGAAATTGAAAAATATGTGGATATGGCTTTAAAAGAATTCCCTACCCATCCAGAAGTCTGGTTCGTAAGAGGCAATTTAAAAAGGGAGCAAAATGATTATTTCGCTGCAATTGAAAGTTATCTCAAGGCAATAGAATATAATAAAAATTACAATTTGTTATTGAACAATGATTTCCCTTTACAGCTCGAAAGTGTACATATATATTTGGCAGAATTATACATAAAGACAGGAGACCCGATTCGAGCAATGGAATACTATTTCGGCGCATTGAAAATTGACCGTTATAATTTCGTGTCTTTTACAGGGCTTTACAAACTGGTAAAAAATCAAGCTCCAGCAGAAATAGTATTTTTCCTGAACAGTATTTACAACAAGGAAAATAAAAGGGATCTGGTTTTCCTTATTACTTCTTTGGCAAAACTGGGCAATCAACTGCTTGCAAATTATTATGCAGATCATTATAAAAAGTATGAAAAGGTTTAGCTTTTTTCTTTCTACATGATACCAGACCATTGAAGAATTTCACGGGTCTTATTTTTCCAGTCGTTTTTCTGTGCTATTGTGAACCCCTCATTCATTTTTATATTGTCTTCTTTATTCTCCATTGCTTTTTGGATATTATCAATAAATTCTCCATGGCTTTCTGAGACATACAACAGACCGCAATCGCAGCCTTCCGGTAAGTAAGAGGAAACCACCGGCTTTCCGCATGCATAATATTCAAATAGTTTAGAAGGAATCCTGTCAGTCTTATTTTTAAAATAAGGCAACAGGCAAACATCAAAAGTATTTAATATCGAACGTACATCATAATAATCGGCTTCATCCAACAAATGGATATTGGGATAGTCAGTAAAAATATGTCCCCATGTACCTGTAATCGCATTGTTCCCTACAAAAACAAACTGATAATCTTTTAACCTGGAGCAGGCATAATGAATCAGTGAAAAATATATGCGCCTATCAATAGTACCGCAATAACCAACTATTGGTTTGTTCAGTTCCTTAATGGCTCTAAGTTTCTCCGGGATTTCGTCATTTTCTTTTTCTTTGTAAATCACAGCGTTTTCTACCCCCGGTGTCTGAAAGAAAAGCCGGGATGCACCAAATTCATCTCTTGCTGTTCTATACAAATTATAGCTACAGGCGATGACTGTCACAGACTGATTCCGACATACTGAATGTAATGTCTCCCACCTTGCGTTATCAAGATCCTTTACTTCTTTCATACCATGCGGATCGGGCACTGGGTATCGTAAGAAATATATCGTATGATGGGCTAACAGGCAGCATTCTTCCACAGTTTGTGCAGATACGCGGCAAAAGTCTGATGGAATAATAAAAATTACTTTTTTACCCAGCTTCTTAAGGTAATTAAGTACAAATGCCGTCAGTCCGCTGTCGTTTAATACATAGAACGATTTAGTGATTTCTCTGATTCCTGGTAGCGTATTTTCATCAGATGAGTTGTTTTCACCCAGTAAAAACAAATATCCCATTTGACTTACCTGCCAGGCAAACTGCTGTACCATCGTACGTGTCTTACCACTCCATTCGCGTTTTTGTGGTAATGATACAAAGACATATTCACCGTTATAGTCATTTAACACCTCATTTATCAATGCCTGTAGTTTTGTCTTGTTTTCATTTTCTGTCTTCGTTGAGGCAGAAACAACAGGTGCAGTCAAAATATCGTGTACTACCTTTAATGTACCCGTTCCAGATGTCGCATCTTTATTGATTTCACATACAGCACGTTCAATAATCTCCTTATATGCCTGAAGCTTCTCCGTCGTTTCTTTAACCAAATTCTCATACTCAAAGATAACGGGCATAAAAAACTTTTCTGTATAATAAACCGCCGAATAGTCAGTAAGCGGTTTATATTCTTCAATAGCTTTAAGGGCTCGTTGACTGGAACCATCATCCAGGAAGCTGAATCTATGTTTTAAAATATTCTGCCGAACTTCGCTGTAAACACCCGGATTAAGAATTGATAGTTCAAGTTGGTCCAACAACTCGGAAAATGTACTCACTTTCGGTCCTGGCATATATAAGGATACATCGTTAAAAATAAATCCCTCACGTTGAGAGTATTCATCGAAATCCCCAACAGAAAAGATTATAGGTCGATCCAACAGCATAAAATCAGTAATAATGGAGGAGTAGTCGGAAATCATTATATCAAATGCACTTAGTATTTCATTCATACGTATATCTGACCAGAATAGTTGCTCATCATCCAAAAGATAACAATCATCATTTCCTAACTGCATATCCTCAAGTGAAAATTTCCCGGCATCGATTGGGTGTAGCTTGATAACCAATGCCGCGTTATATTTCTTGAGAAGCTTTCCTAAAGCTTGCTTATCAAAACCAGGCAAGTTAAACACATTGGAATCAAAATAATCTCCAACCTTACTAAATGATGTGACTCTGGCTGTCGGTACATAAATTATTAATTTATCATAAAATTGCAATGCGCCGTTAAACAGCTTACCAATTATGCTCTTCCCATCAGTCTTTTTCACAATATCAAGCCGGGGCTGACCAGTGACTACAATTTTACGGGCATCAAAGTTTAACTCTGCAGCCATGGCAATTTTATCCACTGTGCTGTGCACAAGAAATAAATCAGTATCCCCAACCATACGTTTAATGTTCAGAAGATGGAGATCATCCTTGTTAAATGCCAAGAAATCAGTTGCCTTCACTCCAGCACCATGCCAAAGGTTAATAAAGATTTGACCAGGATGCTTTTTCAGAAACATTGAATTGATCGTATAAACAACATAATGAGCGGATCTCACCAATTCTCTGCCTTCAGGTGTATTGTAGGTGGCAGATATTATTCCTTTATCTGCAAATAGTTTATTATGTTCTTTCTTGAGCGTAACCCATGCTGTTTTGTAAGAGGTATGAGTAGTTATATATTTCCAAAGATAATAGGAATTATCAGTAAAATCCGGACGAGACATGAACACAAATAAATGGGGGTCAATACCCATTGCTGCTAGTTCATCGTCTGTATAATTTTTTGCCGGTTGCCCAAATTCATGTTTCTGATTCATCAAGTTACCTCCAGTTTACTGAATCCATGCGTATAATCTGTCTCTAATTATGCCATTGTTGTAGTATTGCCAAAGACTCCATAAAACTGCATCAACCTCAGCATTCCTTCCTTTAGGGTAAAATTTGCTTTCCAGCCAAGGCTTTGTAATTTCCTTGAGCTAGCTGTAACGTTTGGTAAAGCTTGCAGCACCTCAGGTGAATTTCGCTGTTTATAATCAAATATAACATCGCTTTCATTACCGCCAATAAGAGACAATGCAAGGCTTGCCAATTCTAATACTGTAGCCTCTCCTTCTTCGCTCGCGACGTTGTACGCTTCTCCGGGAATTCCTTTTAACATTGCAGTCAACATCCCTGTAATTGCATCTGTGATATACATGAATGAACGCTTTGCTTGCCCATCGCTTTTCAATACAATTTTTCTGTTTTTTAATATTTGTGAAATAAAGTCAATGTGCAATCTCCCATCATTCAAATCGATACCTGGCCCCATAATCTGCGTTGGACGGACGATAACTACAGGAATTCCATATTGAGCGCAATAGCAGGCACTAATCGTTTCCGCCGCTCTTTTACCACAGGAGTATGCATTCCTGATGTTCAAGCCATCTATTGTCCCTACATCAGTTTCAGTTAAACGGTCCGCTGATCCGGTCATGCCATATACATCAACACTGCTGACTAAAAGAAAACCTTCGGCATTTTTTTCCCTGGACAGTTCAAGCATATTAATGGCTCCCAAAACATTCGCATTAAAAGTAATAACAGGATTATTGTGCCTTTCTCTGGCTCCCGATGGACTTGCAGCATGAATCAAAAAATGAATATCCCCTGCTATATCGATTGGATCACAAACATCCTGGATAACCAGTGAAAAATCATCCCGATCAAGATAATCCTTAAATCTATTATTTGCCCGCTCCTTATTCCTGCAAAGCGCAATTACTTTGATACCAGCATTATACAAATCGTTACGCATGAGAAATGCATGTACAAAATAGGATGGAACATATCCGTTTGAACCTGAAATCAACACTGTTTTGCCTTTCAAACGATCCCAGGGAAGATCGAAATCTGCAATTATTCTGGCATCTTCTTTAATTATGGGGTCCATCTGCTTGTCCTCCCTTAATTTATATTGCCAAACACATCTCTTCGATAGAATAATATCATTCCGTCAGCGAGAAACTCATAATCATACCATTTTTCACCCATCCAACTGATGAATGAGGACACCCTGTCCGAATTCGGATTCAATTCTGCCAGTAAGACATCTATTCTGACAGCATCCCAATCAATTGACTCAAGGACTTCACAGTCCATTCCTTCAATATCTATGGAAATAAAATCAATGTGTCCATCAGCGAAATGCTCTCTGATTATCCGGTTAACCGGATACATAGGTATAGAAAGCTCCTCCAGAATACGAAGGTCGGGAATTTTCTGCATATCTGCAATAATTTTATCCTTTAAAAATGAATTACGGCCAATGCGTGTCGTTTTATAATAAGTCATAATCCCATTCATCGAATTTGTCGAAGCACCACAGTTCAATACGATATCTCTTGGACGGTTGTTTCGCAGCACTTCACATAAATCCGGGTTTGCTTCGACCAATACGCCACAAGCACCCTGATTATAAAATAAATATGTATTGTTATAGAATAAATAGTGGTTTGCTCCTATGTCTAAATACCGTATTTTTGCAGGATCCTTTCCAATGGATGCGAATAGGGACAGAACTTTTCTATCTGCCAAACCCGCTGAATAAGACCATGAATCTATTCTATATAAACGTTCGGCTAACGGTTTTGCATGGACAATTCTGTCTTCGGAAATCCCATAGTCCATCAACTGCTTCTTTACTCTCTCGTAAATATGTTCATAATAGATCCAAAGCAGGAATACCATATCGTCTTTTTTTATGTTTTTCAGCTCCGCAGGCGGAAGTATGGTATAACCCTTAATTTGGCGGCCCTGTTGCTTTTTTGAGTTATCGAAAACATACTTTACTTCAAATTTACCAAGAAACAGCCTTTGGCAATGCAACCCAAGGCCTACGACCGAAACAGTTAATTCTTTACTTGTTTTTCCGAAGCTTTCCATTAAAAATGCTTCATAAGCCTTACTTGCCTCAACCTGTTTACATTTTTCTTTTTCAAAGTCATTATGTGGCAGACACGGCTTGTCTATTTCATACCACCTGAAATAATCTACAAAATCTATATATTCTTTAAAGCCATGCTCACGCAAGATTTGGCTGATTTCATCAGTATAATTGATTGTGGCAATGAAAATATAAATATCTTTTGGATCTCTTTCGAAAAGCGATTCTGGTGAGATAACAGGTAATCCGGCAATTGAGACCGATTGCTTACCGGGATCCTTATCTACAAAGTTTGCAACATCAATTCCGGCGGCCTGTAACGTGCGAAGGCATTTCATACCAATCCCCGCGGCTCCCCATATCATGACTGTTTTTTTACCGCCTTGTTCAAGAAACTTGGGAATCATTGAAATAATCATCTATATACCTCTGCTTTCTTTCATTTGTCTGTACTGTAACTCTTTCTGTTCAAAAAGGCCATGCAGTGCCTCGGCAATCGCTAAATCCTCAGGATAAGTTACTTTTATGCAGAACCGGTCTCCCATGACCATTCCAACCTCTACTCCAAGATTCAGTACTAATTCGCTGTCCTCATTTACTTCTACGCGGTTCTCATCCTGAAGATATACCTCATGCGCCGTCCTTAATATTCCATAGCGGAACGTCTGGGGCCCTTGCTGCACAAACAGTTTTTTCTTTTGCAGAGTACGAGTCACACGTTTTCCGTCATTGCTGAAAGTAATAGCATCAGTTGCTTTTACGACGGTAATGCAGGCATCGTATTTCTTCATAAGTTCATAATGCTTATCTATTGTATTTTGAGAGACAAAAGGACAGACAGCGGTCATAATCATTACAGTATCGTTTTTTTGTGCCGGAATCATTTTAAGTCCGCTGTACACTGAAAGATAACGCTCTGCACCGGCTTCAGCCAACATTTTGAACTTCGTTATATTATACTCTTTCGCCCAGCGTCTGATCTGGTCATATGAAGATACCGGCGCCACAACACAGATTTCGTCGATATTCTCGTTCATTTGGGCTGTACGCATGGAATACACGACCATAGGTACTCCTGTTAGTTCAATAAACTGTTTTGGCACATCTGTGTTTCCCATTCTGGCTCCCCGGCCACCTGCTAAAATAATTGCATAATTCATACACTCACCTCCATAGTTTTAGTTAAATATCCATCAGACTAAGCTCTAAGATAGTTTGTCCTGCATTGCCATTTGGGTTACTGATTGTTTTCTTGCAGACACGGGATTGATTTTTACGACGTTCTAATGCACTTGGTGATTGATCCTGATATACAATATAGTCCAAAAAAGTATCCAATGAAATGGGATTGTTTTCCGCCCATACCGAGTCGCCTGGCTTCTTAAAATGTGCACCATTATCGCTGATTATCCCATAACAAACCTTTTGATATAATTCCTTGTCATCTTTTGAAATTGACAAAGCTCTTTCTGTTCTTGTATTGCTTATAAGATCACATTCGATAAAGTGACCGGATTTTCCCGTGAAAGCATATATTATGTTGTCTTCAGCTTTTACATGCAAATAATTACTTTTATTTGAAACTATTTGACATTCGGGTTGCAACTCTTTCGCAACTGAAACAGTATCGTCCTCGGTATAAATTTTCAGGGCCATGTTTGCCTGCTGCGGAATAAGCCAGACATGATCATTCGCATATATACAGTTTAAGAATGGATACTCTCCGGGAACAAATCCCTCTGGAAATTCTTTAATCTCCTTATAATAACCGGATATCGGATTCCATTTTACGATACAATCATTTCCCCAGGGGGTCAGATATAAGTTGCCTTTTTCATCACAACATATACCGGAATAACCACGATTTTTTTCTCCCACATCGTATATGCATGACTTCTCGTTTATGATGTCAAAGAATACAACTGCGTTCGTATCACGAGCAGCCATTATAATTGTATTTTTATTTATTGTAGCACCCCTATAAAAATATACTTTACCAGAAGAACCCAACCTTTTTTCCAAAGGTTCAACCCAGTCAGTGTAATATTTAATTTCCCCGTTCTCGGTATCATACCTTACAATGGCAGGATAGGTACATGGAATAAAATATACGAATCGCCCCAACTTAAATGATTGGTAAAACTTCCAGGTGGACGAATATTTATTTCCATAAAATTCACCAGGTGGCTTTAATTCAACCTTACTAAATTCTTTTGTCCGCGACGAATAAATTACAATAGCATTTGCTGAAGTAGGAGCAAGAAAAATTTTATCGCCGCAACCGGTTATTGAGCCATATAATCTTTTACCTGTCGGGTTTTCACCAGGTATGGTTTCAACATGCTTCAATCGATACGATTGTCGGTCAAACTGAAACAGCCCATTGTATTTGTAGTGGGTGAACCAGATAGAATCTTTCTCCAGATACAGATTTTCACCAATAAGCTCAATATTGCTGTTTACTGAATCAATATTGATATTTTGTAGCATTATCGGCTTTCCTGTGCATTGGTATAATGCAACTAATGAACTTGAATCACCAAAATAGCCAGAGCTTAAACCAAGGGCCAAATACATGTCCGGAGTGTCATCATAAATACCTATCTTCTCTTTCCGGAATTGGTCGATCAATTGCAGATACGCATTTGCCATATGTGGACGCATTGAACTGATAGTCGCATTGTTCAGCGGATGTGGTCGCCATAATAAAACAACATCTTCCCTTTTACGAAAACACTCAAAGACACTCTTTATTTTTGTTATAGCTTTCTCATTTCCTTGTAGAATACCATTTATATTTGTGTTGTATATCACAACCTTTTTTTTGATTCCATCCGGTCTCTCTATTAACCGTCTCCATTCATACGGGATATTAAAATTTTGAGAATCTATGTTTATTATCTTATCGAACTTAGGAGACCCTGTAGCAATAAACTTTTTCTCTGCATCACCGAATTTTCCTCTGCAATTATTAGTCCTTTCGAACTCCTCAAATACTTGGATGTATTTCCTGCGGATCCTTTCTGATTGTAAGAATACTTTATCTGCATAAAGAACACCAGGAGTTAATATAAAATGTGATGGTACATCATTAGGAGCTACAAAATACGGAATGTAGCATAACTGATCACAGCATGATTTCAACCTTGGACAATAGTAATCCGGATGAATACTTGTGACATAATTACCTTCATCATAGGGATTGTGAATAAAAATAATATCGGGATGTCTTGCCTCTAAATCATATGTACGATAGTCCACTACCGGTACATAATCCGGATACCGGTCAATCTCGTAATGCATCTCGCCAAGACTGCCATCTTGCCTTCGGTCAAAATATGGTATAGGAACTACGTATGTATTACATCTTTTGTTCTCCTTTGCCGCTAACCACACGCTTTCCATGGAATCCCACATTTCGGCTTTATATGGCAGGAATAGAACTTCCAGTTCATCAGCATTTATATCATTTATTAAACTTTCTTCGATTTTCATAATTTGATTGTGAAGAAGGATCATGGTCTTTTTCCATTCTTTACCTTCACTGATTTCTACACTGGCCTGATAAAGCAAATCGCAATACTCTTCCAGATAAGTAACGGTTTTAGTCCCTTCACCCTCAAATCGTTCAATTCTGTTTCCAATACTGATTGCACCATCCTGGCAATCTATTAAGAGCCTTAATGCTTCGTCATAGCTTTGTTTTTTTATAAAACGCTCTATTAAATGATTAGCCTCTTTTATCGTGCCGATTAATTCTAAAAATTGCTTCTGATGAAATTTGCGCATTAATTACACTCCTTAAGCTAAAAACAAAAGGTACCTTTTAATATTATCGGTATTTAAAAAAAAATTCTTATCAAATATCATACTAAGTATGGAATGTTCTTAAGGAATCGGCAATTTTTTGTAAAGTTCAGTTGATCATAACCATTAAGCATAAGCTCCGGATTCCCGGAGCCTCACACATTATATAATTAAAAATAGAATGTATAAAAAATGTATATTTAAAATGAATTTCCATAATAATGAATATCTTCCGTGTTATGACTTGTCAGGATTAAGTCATACTTTTTTAAACTTCTCATTGAGTATCTGGATATTTGTATCTTTACCGGCTACTGCAGAAATGTTTTCCTTTCGGATTTCTTCGTAAATCTCTTTGCGGTGAACAGCCACATTCTTTGGCGCATTAATTCCGATACGAACCTGATCACCTTGGATATCAATTATGGATATTTCTATATCATGACCGATCATGAGGGCTTGTCCTTTTTTTCTGGTCAGTACAAGCATTTGATCCCTCCTTCTGTAGGCCTGTCGGGAGCTTATATTCTAATTGTTTTTGCAAAGATAATACCTTATCGGAAGGTTGTCGTTCTTTTGTATTATCTGTTTTCCAAGCTTCTTTTCCACATTTATAAGGATGGGAGCTTTCAGGTTGACTCTTACTTCATTTATATTCTCAGGAATTATAACAATTGTCAAGGTAATTACTTTATTGGGATCGGTAATTTCAAGAGCCTCAACGTCCTCGTCCTCCACATCAACCGTATAACCTTCATAAATCATAAAGGGATCTGCCACGACAAAACATAATTCAGGCATGTCCACACTCTGAAGCCAAAAGAAAACCGAATCCTTTACGTCATGTCCAATCAGCGCGAATCTTTTGCTGTTTTCAAATCCCGGTATGCCTTCCGGAAAATAAATAAATTCAGTCTCATCAATATCAATTACTCCGAAATGTGCTGTTTCCAACTGCATAGCAAAACCTCTCTTTACCTAGCTTTTATAATGTCATAACCTCGAAGATTATTAAGTTAGCTATTCTTATCAACAATTAAAAACTGTTCATCACTTTAAAAAGTCTACCAGGGAAGGCTGGATCACACGGGCTCCTGTTGCCAGCGAAGCTCTGTAAACATTTTCTTCGTTTTGCAAATTCATTATTGCCTCGGCTATATCCACATCCTCGTTTTTACTCATAAGCCTTGTAAAATTAATATAGTCATCTTCAAGCCGGCCTGCCGTTAACTCCACACGATTCATACGTGCCCCCAGGCCTGCCCTTACTCTCAAAAGATTGTTCAACTCATCATCCAAATCTCCCAACAGGCTCGACAACTGATCCTTATCATCAGCTTCCAAAGCAGATAAGATTTTGTCAAAAGTATCTATGAATTCACTTTTGCTTCCGGCGGTCGCCGTCGTTACGGTCCTGTTGAATAAATCACTGCCCGGTACATTTATATTAATCTCATCCCCAATACCAATTTCAAATTTAATCTGCTCACTGTTGTCAACGTCGATATTAAATGTACCGTCCTCATTCAGCAAAGGTTTATCGGTCTTGTAACCGGAAAAAATATATCTGCCGGCATAAGTCGCGTTAGCCAGACTTATCAATTGAGTCTTAAGTTCAGCCATTTCTTCCCGGATTTTGAACACATCTTCATCGGTATTTGTACCGTTTGCCGCCTGAACGGTTAGCTCTTTAGCTCTGTGAAGCAATTCAGTCATTTGGCTTAAGGTAGCTTCTGTTATATCCATCCAGTTCAGGGCATCATCAGTATTTCGCTTAAACTGACTTATTTCGGCCACATCAGTACGAAGTTTCAGAGCTTTGGACGCTACAATGGGGTCATCTGACGGAAGGCTTATCTTTTTGCCTGTAGCCAGCTGATTAAGATATTTCTGTGTTCTGAGCAAATTACTTGACAGGTTATACATCATATTGTTAATAAGCATGTTATTGGTAATTCTCATGGCGCTTTACCTCCCGTAATATTATTTCTGTTTTATATTCCCAAACGGTTTACAAGTATATCCAGAATTTCACCATAGGTTCTGATCATGGTTGCAGCCGCCCCGTAAATCTGTTGTTGTTTAACCAGCTCAGTCATTTCTTCATTCAGTGAAACTCCTGATATTGATTGCCGCCTGTTGTTTATTTGCATTACTATACCTTCCTGGACATCCAGATATTGATTATATTGCTGGCCGTCTACCCCCATTGATGAAATAACCGTTTTAATAAAGTCCTCCGGTGCCCCTTCCATGAACATATAAGTGTTATGGCGCATTGCCAGCAATTTGTTGATGTTTTCATTATTCCCTGCCTCTCCGGCCCTGGAAGACGCTGCTATGTTTTCGGTGGGATCTTCTTCAACATCAAAGCTGATAGAAAAATTTCGTGCAGTAATATTCTGATACCCTGCCACCAGTCTTTCATCCCAGGGAGTCGAGGGATCATCTGTAATACCCAATTTAGCGGCATATTCCAACGCACGGGCCTCAAATTCGGCGCTGGAAAGAGGATTTCCATATTCATCCAGCATGGTAAAGAATCTGATCCCGGTATTACCGTTTAACGTAAAGCCGTCAACATGTCCTTCCGTATCGTCAAGAACACCGTCACCGTCAATGTCGATGATGCCTTCATTGAATGCCAATGCGAAAATCCTTACAAACTCATTCATTTTTCTCTGGTAATACGGTATACCTTTACAATTGGGGGTGCTCTCTCCATTAGAACCTATTTGTCCGTCGTTGCCGTCCCGCATATCAATATATGCTTTCAGTTCTCCGGATTTCAGGATCAGTTTATTGCCGTCTTCCCATGATACTTCAAACAGATTTTCTATATCCTCTTCATTAAGTTTTGTCTCCCGGCTTTCACATTTCAAGTGCACTACTTTTTCGTGATCCACCAGGGCTTTCCCGCTGATAGTTATAACAAAGCGGGTTTCTTTCTCCCCATTGGGAAGCTTTAATCCGGTTTCCACTTCATACGCGCTGCAGTTTACCAGTTGTGACAATTTGTCTACCAGGTATCCCCGGTAATCCCTCAAATCGTTGGCTTTATTGCCCATAACTTCATATTGATATATTTGAAGATTTAGCTCCCTTATTTGGTCGGCCAGGTTGTTGATTTCCTCAACCTTTGCATTGACCATATTGTTAAGATCATCCTGAAGATGGTCAAAATGAGCTGCTACACTGTTGAAGTACTTCGCAAGCGCGATTCCCTTTTCTTTGACCATCGCACGGACTGCCGGGCTTGACGGGTCTGTGGCAAGACTTTGAAGTGAACTGAAAAAATCATTGATAATCTTTGTATATCCATAATCACTGGGCTCATTGTATATCGTTTGCATATCTTCTATTATTGTGGCCTTTACGCTCCACTCGCCAAGATACATAACCTCGCTCCAGTACTTTTCATCCAGGTAAGTATCTCTTACCCTGTCAACACTCACAACGTCAGAGCCCATCCCAAGCATGCCGGCGCCGTTTGCTACCAAAAGCGGACGGGCCGCGGTTTGGTTTATGACCTGCCGCGAGTATCCCGGAGTGTTCACATTATCTATATTGTGGGCTATATTTGCCATAGCGCGCTGAGAGGAGTAGAGACCCCGCATGGCTATTTCGATTCCCATATATGTGGTGTTATTCATTATCTCACCTGACCTTTCGCTAGTTTAGGCTGACAGTGTTTTTACATATAACGCTTACGTTTCATTTGGGAACAATTACTTGGTTAAGCTGCACCCATTCTGAACATAATTGTTTCAAGCATTTCATTTACTATATTGATAACTTTTGCGTTAGCGTTGTATGCAAATTTATACTTAATCATATTGGTCAATTCTTCATCCAGGGAAACACCCATTACCGACTGACGCATGGCATCAGCCTGGACCACAAGATTGCTATAGCTATCTGCCATGGCACTTGCTTCATTGCCCTTGTTTCCCAAATACATAATTATGTTCTGATAAAATGTATCCAGGCTCAAAACCTTGTTGTTGCTGACTATGAGATTACTGTTTCTCAACTTTGCTATTGAGAGGGCAATTTGATTATCGCCGTTGGCATCTGAGGTGGAAGCAGCGATATTATTTAAATCCTTCAATGCATCGCTTAATTTTATATTCCCCAGTTCAATAGGCAAGTTGGGTTCCATTGGCTCGAAAAAGAGTCCGCCGTCTTCTCCGGTCAGCGTTTTCCCTGACATATGCAGTCGGTTGACCTCTCTTGCCAATATGTTTATAAGAGCATTCAGCTGTTTTTTTACCGAGGATATGATATTCAGATTATCGGGTATGGTAGCCATTTTTTTATTTATATCGCTGTTAATATCATAGGAAATAGTCTCCATAAGAGAAGCAAAATCGGTGCCCGCAGCGATTGAATACAGCTTTCCGCCGGTTTTTTCGGTGATTATATTCCAACCTCTTTCTCCGTCATCGCCTTTGGTATGATATGCAGGATCCGTCGCTACAGAAACGGCTATTCCTTTTTTATTCAATATTTCTATATATTCGTTTATTGTACTGTCACTTGTTACTTCCCCGTCGCCGTTTATACTTTCTCCCGTGAAAACAATAAGGTATTTATTAACATCCTCAGCATAAGAATTACTTTTTACCGCATTTATAACATCGGCGAAATTATTGGATGTCCCTGCGTTTGGAGTGTCGGGAATAGCGGCAATGAGAGCGTCAGCGTTTTTCCCGAAGTTGGTGTTGGAAACAGGCTCATCTCCGCCAAATGTTATAAGCCGCAAATTATAATCTATGCCTCTGCTTTTCAAGTCATCAACAAGTGTTGAAATTTGCGCTTTTATATTTTCAAGATAATCTGCGCTTGTATTGGAAATATCCACTGCAATGGTAATATCTCCGGTTACATTAGGTGAGCCATTGTCATAGCTTCCCTTGGCGCCGCTGACCTCGCCTCTTCCTTCCAATAATCCTTTAATGATTCCCTGTCCCACATCTATTGGGATATCTCCTCCATAGTACTCAAGCATGGGTGTATAAAAATGGGAAAGGGCGTCATTGGGCGCTGCCACCAGCCTATTCTGCTCACCTTTGCTTACAAGAAAATACCCGCCCACCAGGATATCCATACTTCCGTCCCGGGTTTCCCATACTTCAATTTTTAACAGTTTTGAAAGTCTGTCACATAATAGATTTCTCTGGTCATAATAGTCATTGGGAGTATTCCCGGCAGCTTCGGCGCTCATTATTTTAATGTTGAGTTCCGCAATTTTTTCCGTTATATCATTTACTTCATCAATACGAGCCTTTATCTCTGCGTTCAAATCGTCCTGAAGCTTGTTTATCTGATTTCCCAACTGATTAAGATAATTTACAAGTACGTCTGCTCTTTGTTTTACCAAAGCTCTTACGGTAAGGCTCTCGGGCGCTTTACTGAGTTCCTGGAAAGCATCCCAGAAATTATTCAGAACTACTTGCAATCCTTTTTGCATCGGTTCTCCTAAAATAGATTCCAAATCGTTTATAGCCTTGCTTCTGGTTTCCCAATAACCAAGATGGTTGCTTTCGGTACGATATATATTATCATTAAAGGTATGGCGTATCTGGCGTATTTGCTGTACATCAACGCCCATTTCAACATGCCAGTTCCCGTAAATCCTGGTACTTGCTGAAGCCATAACGGCACTTTGCCTTGAAAATCCGGGGGTGCCAAGATTGGCAACATTATGTCCGGTGACCTCAAGCGCCTTTTGGTTTGCTAACAACCCTGAGACAGCCGTATCAAATCCAAAAAAACTTATTGACATATTTCCCCCCTCCTTTTCTCAGTATTTTATATCAAGCATACTACGATTATTGGTCTGGGATACCTCCAGACCGCTTTTACCATATGTCGATGAAACAGGATTAGGTCCTGCCAATAGCTGAATGTTAAAATCCAGGTATTTTATGGCATTTTCAATCAATTTTTTATTAATTTCGTTCCTGGCATAAAGTTTAGCCAGGAGAGACGACATTTCTTTCTGTATTTCCTCCAGCTGCTTTTTGTACGGCTCTTTTAACAGCTTGCTGAGCTTTTCAATGGTAATTGTTTTATAATCCTCATTAAGCCTTTCGGCCAGGGATTTAATAATTTGTTCCCTTGCCTGATTAAGTTTATGTGTCTGCTCGGCCATCTTACTTTCCTTTTTAGAAATAGCCGCGATTGCTTCCACATCATTTTTTACAAGAGAATCCGTTTTACTTTCAGCAATCTTAAGAATCTCCGAATAGGTTTTATATTCATATCGCAAAACCGTTATCAGGTTTTCAGCAATGTTTTTATCGGGCAATTTAAACACCTCCCGCCAGACAAATAAACACTCATATTTCTTATCGGCAAAAATTAAAGGCGAAATAACCCTTGGTTATCTCGCCTTTAATTCGTTTCTTAAACTTTATTGTCCTTAAATGCTTCAAGTATCTTCTCGGCTACCTCTGATGCCTTGACAGAATATTCGCCGCGTTCCATCTTTTGTACAATCTCGTTAATCCTTCCTTGCCTGACATCTGGAATTTGTTTCACGGCTTTCAACGCTATACTAAAATCCTTAGCTGTCCCGGAGATCGAAAGTTCGTCTTTTTTCGATAATACTTCTCCCGTTTTAGTATACCTGCTGATTTTGCCTGTGCTTCCATAGATGCCCGGAACCTTGGGAATATCTCCCCAAATTTTCATGGTCAATTCCTCTCCTATTTATTGCATTTGCCTGATTTTTAGCATATTAATCATTCGTAGAACGAATAAACATCCTGACATTTTAATTATCGTCAGTTGCTACACCGCACTTTATAGAAATTTTATTTTCCCGGATTATTTTTCTACTCTTCCTCCTTAAGTTCTCCGTGCAGATAACGCAAACCCCTCGCTTCTCCTTTTTTTGATAATTCATTATTTCTTTCATAGCTTTCCAATAAGCTTTTCCCCGCTCTGATCATATCATTTGCCAGACGTTTGGAGCATGTTATGCAAAAACGCCCGCTTTTTATTCTTACGCCGCAGTGTTCACATTGGAGGGCAATAGGGCTAGACTCTGCAACCTCCAGTCGTCCTTCTCTTAAAAAGCGATATATCAAATGGGTGGAAACTCCAGTCTCTCTCGAAACTTCCTGAATAGTAGCACCCGGAAATTCTCTTACAAAAGCCCTAACTTTCTCAAATTCTTCTTCTTCAAGTTTTTTGCAGGCATCACAAATCTGAGGGCCCGTTGTATGCATAAATATCCTTTTACATCTGCGGCAATTTATGACCTCCGGCATATTTTCACCTCCAAAACAGCTCATCATATATATCGTCACTTTTCGGCAATTGCTATAATCAAAGCATATACGCTGGAAAAGCCGTTTTCTTTTAATATTTTAGCACATGTGCTGACAGTTGTGCCAGTAGTCAGCACATCATCAACCAGTAAGACCCGCCCGTTACGGTTATTTTTCATTATACTGTTGTTTATCATAAAAGCATTCTCCAGATTCATCAGTCGCTCTTCTCTTTTCAGCCGGATTTGCGCAGTGGTATTCTGTACTTTTATAAGTATATCGTTACGTAAATCCTTGTTAAGTTTACGAGCAACCTCATTTGCCACAAGTTCGGCCTGGTTGTATCCTCTTTGTCTTTTTTTCTTTGGATGCATCGGCACAGGTACTATTAGTTCAAATTCAGGCACCGGTTGATATTTGAACAGTTCCTCGCAAACCAGGCTCCCCATTGTTTGGGCCAATCTGGGATGACTTTTAAATTTCATACATTGGATAGCGTTCTTTATTCCGTCCCTATAATAAAAAGCAGCGAAGATTCCGTCCAGATAAGGCATCTGCATGCTCCTAACAAATCCTTTCTGATAACGGGGAAGATTCTTTTTACATGGTTCGCAAAGATGCAGGAATGTATCCTCATTTAATACTTGATCGCAAACCATACATTTTGCCGGATAAACTAGCCGGATTAGTTTTTCAAAAAAAGATACGTCACCATTCTTCCCGCTTATCACATAAGCCTCTCCTTCAGCCCCGAATATCTTTCTCTTTCATTTGTATTTTTTATCATTTCTTCCATAATGGCAGGGCTGCCTACCAGGACTACCAGTTTTTTTGCGCGGGTTACCGCCGTATAGAGCAAATTCCTGCAGGCCAGACTCTTGGGCACTCCCAACAAGGGTATTATCACCGCAGGAAATTCGGTGCCCTGGCTTTTATGAACAGTGATGGCAAAAGCATGTTCAAGATTTTCCAAACTGTCAAACCTGTATTCACAAACCCTGTTGTCATCAAAACGGACCGTTACAAGCTCAGATTTTAAATCGATATCAATAATAATACCCATATCCCCGTTATAAACACCTAAACCTTCACTGACAGAGCCATCTTGGTCAATTATTGTCCATGGCATTGCATAGTCATTACGAATCTGCATAACCCTGTCACCTAAACGGAAGATAGTATTGCCAAACATCTTTTGTGGCTTATCTTCCCTTTCCGGGTTCAAAACCTGCTGCAGTACGCAATTGAGATTAAGAACTCCCGTATCTCCTTTCCGCATTGGCGAGATTACCTGAATATCCTTAGGGTCAATGCCGAACCTTTCTGGAATATGATTGGTACAAAGGCCAATAATACAGTTTATTAGTTCTTTTCCCCTCAGTTTGGGAATAAAGAAAAAATCCCCTTCCTCCTCGTTCATCGCCGGCATTTTACCCTGGTTAATAAGATGGGCATTGGTAATAATATTGCTTTCTTCGTTTTGTCTGAATATGGTCTTAAGTTTCACCACCGGAAAGGCTTTGCTCTCTATAATATCCGAAAGCACTTTTCCCGGACCGACCGACGGCAGCTGATCGGAATCCCCCACGAGAATGAGACCGGCTTCCCGGGGAAACGCTCTCATGAGCGCTTCCATCATGACAATGTCTATCATGGATGCCTCGTCGATTATTATTACATCGGCAAGAAGCGGATTATCTTCATTTCGCATAAAATACGGTTTTTCATTATCTTCGATGCTGTATCCTACCTCAAGAAGCCTGTGAATGGTCCGGGCTTCGTACCCGGAGGTTTCGCTCACGCGTTTTGCGGCTCTCCCAGTAGGCGCCGCTAAAATAACCAAAAGGCCTTTGCTGCCAAATATCTCGATAAGTGTTTTTATAATGGTTGTCTTGCCTGTTCCCGGCCCTCCGGTAATAATACATACTCTATTGGTCAAAGCGCACTTTATGGCTTCCTTCTGGATACTGTCAAGGTAAACGCCGTGTTCACTTTCATAATCCTTTATCAGGAGTTCCAATTCTTTTACCCAATAATCGTCCCTTTTTAAGTTCGATCCGGCAAGCTTTCTTGCAATACATCGCTCGGCTCGAATCATTTCTTCAGAATAAACCCTGTCGGGGTATTGTTTTTCAACAAATATGCTCTCTTCCAATAAAAGTGCGTCAAAAGCATTGTCAAGCAGTTCTTCCGGGACTCTCACAAGCTTAGCTCCCAGCCTGATAAGGTCTATTTTCGGCAAATAAGTATGTCCTTTGGCCGTTTCGGATGACAAAACATACAAAAGCGCGCTCTTAAGTCGTTCCAAAGAATTCGGATCAATTCCCTGCGATAAAGCTATCCTGTCACATACCGAAAAATCCAACCCGATATCCGGTTCGGCCAATCTGTATGGATTCTGTTTAACCTCATTTTCAGCGTAGTTCCCGAACTTTTTCCATATTTTTGCCGCAATATCAGAGGATACGCCGTATTTCTGCATGAACATTATGATACTTCTCATGTTTTCGTGTTCAATAAAGGCTTGTCCGAAAATAAGAGCCTTTCCCGGCGTTATCCCTTTAACCTCAGCGAGCCTTATCGGTTCGAATTGAAAAATTTCGAAAGTTTTATCCTTAAATTTCTCAACGATATTCTTTGCCGTCGCTTTTCCAAGACCCTTGATAAAACCGCTGGAAAGGTACTGTATTATTTCTTCTTCCAGAGTGGGAATATTTCTTTCACATTGTTCAACCTTAAACTGCCTGCCATAATCAGGATGACTTACATACTCCCCGGTAGCCACAATGTTTTCGCCTTCAACTAACATAGGCATAATGCCTACCAGTGTCACATGCGCGTTATTTTCGGTTTTTATATCGCAGACGGTATATCCGTTCCTGGAATTGGTATAACGAATAGAACGGATTGTTCCCTTAATTTGTTCCACGTTTTCTCCTATTGTAAATCAGTGTTTTTTTCCCTCCCTGTTATCATACAATATGAAAGCTGCCCGGGCAACATTTCTACAGGATACATGGTACCTAATTTCTCCAGTATACGTTTGGTTTCAGTATCTTCCAAAGGCGCCTTGACATAAATTTTCCCGTCCGACATCAGTTTTCTGGGAATGCCCTCAACGAAGATCAGCCTGATAATTCCTTCCAGTTCCGAGCTGAAATTCTGCGGCAAATATAATACTATTCTGAGGCCTTTGTCGGAGTATGCGGGTCTGTGCAGACTAAGCAAATGTATTACTGAAAAACTCATCCCAAGAAAAGCGAATATTGACAGAATAATTAGAACAATTATGTCCACGAAAGTGCCCCCTTGCTGAAGGATGAAAATGCGTTGCCTTTTATGAATCATTCTATGCCGGGCAATCATGATGTGTGAAATCGGACGAGACACCTTGCGCCTGCCCAATTACTGAATAAGATCCTTCGACTCCGCTTCGCTTCGCTCAGGATGACAATAGGTGGAATTGCGCTTCGCTCAGGATGACATCTTTTGTCATTCTGAGCGTCAGCGAAGAATCTTAAGTTGACATAAAAAGCGGGTGCATCACAGCCCCGCCTGTTTTCTTAAGATTTCCGCTTTATCGGTTCGCTCCCATGTAAAGTCCGGGTCATTTCTTCCAAAATGACCGTATGCCGCAGTCTTTTTAAATATCGGCCTTCTTAAATCCAACATTTTTATCATACCAGCCGGTCTTAAATCAAAGTTTTCGGTTACCAGTTGAGCAATCTTTTCATCCGGAATCTTTCCGGTTCCAAATGTATCAATTAGTATTGAAACCGGGGAGGCCACACCTATGGCGTAGGCCAGCTGCACTTCCACTTTCCTTGCTATACCGGCGGCCACTATGTTTTTGGCCACATATCTCGCGGCATAGGCAGCAGTACGGTCAACCTTTGTGGGGTCCTTGCCGGAAAAGGCACCGCCGCCATGTCTGCCCATACCTCCGTAGGTGTCCACTATTATCTTTCTGCCTGTCAGTCCCGAATCGCCCCGCGGCCCGCCTATAACAAACCTTCCGGTGGGATTTATAAAGAATTTGGTGTCATTGTCCAGGAATCCGTCAGGAATAACAGGCTTTATTACATGTTTTATAATATCCCTTTCAATTTGGTCATGTTCCACATCTTCGCTATGCTGGGACGATACCACTACCGTGTCAATACGTACGGGTTTGTCCCCATCGTACTCAACTGTGACCTGGCTTTTCCCGTCGGGTCTCAAATAAGGGAGAATGCCTTTTTTCCTCACCTCAGCAAGCCTTTGAGTGAGCTTGTGGGCAACATATATGGGCATCGGCATCAGCTCGGGGGTTTCATCGCAGGCATAACCGAACATCATTCCCTGATCCCCTGCTCCGATTTCTTTTATATCTGAGTTTATTATCTTCTTTTTGCTTTCGTAAGCTTCGTTAACACCGAGGGCTATATCGCTTGACTGTTCATCAATGGATGTAATAACTGCACAGGTTTCATAATCAAAACCATATTCCGCCCTGTCATAACCAATATCTTTAATTGTTTCCCGTACTATTATCGGAATGTCAACATAACAGTTTGCCGTAATTTCCCCCATAACCAGAACCATGCCAGTCGTTACGGCAGTTTCGCATGCAACACGGCCGTATGGATCCTTTTCAAGAATAGCGTCCAAGACCGCATCGGATATTTTATCGCATATTTTATCG
>JAAYFU010000051.1 GCA_012728095.1 Clostridiaceae bacterium | reverse complement strand
TTTCTTTGCTTCGGTCATTGAACCTCTGGTAAAATTTATTGAGAAAAAAATTAAAATTCCAAGAAAGATAGGAACGGTTTTTTCAATATTGTTTGTTTTAGGAACTATCGGTTCAATAATCGGATTTTTAATTTCCAGGCTAATCAAGGAAATCCGGAATGTTTATTTAAGCCTGGAAATTAACATGGAAACCTTAACAAGATTCTTTGAGAATATGCTCCAGAAGCTGGACGGGTTTTTTATACAATTTCCCATACATTTTACCGACTTAATCGATAAGGCTATTGATGAACTAACAAATAATCTGCAGACTGTTTTGGGGAAAATTATTGACTGGGCGCAGGCGTCGATACAAATCGCTCTTTATCTTCCTCAAATCTTAATCTTTATATTGGTTACAATACTGGCGACCTATTTTATGTCCAGCGATAAAAACAATATAATACGCTTCCTGGATTTGCAGATACCTGCAAACTGGTTGAATAAAACTAAGAACATTACCCAAAACGTGTTTTCAGCCTTTTTTGGCTGGCTCAGGGCACAGCTTATTTTAACCAGTATTACTTTTACCGAATTATTGATTGGGCTTTTGATTCTTCGTGTAAACAATGCTCTCTTAATTGCATTGTTGATAGCATTGGTCGATGTACTTCCAATATTGGGAGCAGGTACTGTGCTGATCCCCTGGGCCATAATTACTCTGTTGCTTGGAAACACAAAATTGGCGCTGTCGCTGGCCTTACTTTACGTGATCATCCTCCTGGTAAGACAGCTTATAGAACCTAAAGTGCTTGGGAAACAAATAGGGGTGCACCCGCTTTTCACGCTGGCCGGCATGTATATAGGCCTGAAAATCTGGAAAGTTCCGGGAATGTTTATCGGTCCGTTATGCATTGTAGCATTAAAGTATTTATTCGAAGGTGTCGCAAAGGCCGACAGCTTCAAGAATTGGATAGCGCATAACTTCCCGAATAAAAGCAAGGGAGTTTCTGTTACAAATGTTCCGGATAAGGAAACCGACACTGTTTCTGTCGGAAAAGAAACGTAAAAAAGTTTACTTTAATCCTTCATGCAGCTTTGTCAGCGCCTTTTTTTCGATCCTGGACACATAAGAACGTGATATGCCAAGGCTTTCAGCTACTTCCCGCTGAGTTTTTCCGCATTTTCCGCACAATCCGTAACGAAGGCGTATAATAACCTGTTCTCTGCCTTCAAGTACGCATTTTATAAGACGGTACAGCTTTCTAATCCTTTGCTTTAAATCAACCTTTTCCTCAACATCTTCGTCTTCACTTCCCAGTATATCAATCAGAGCAATTTCATTACCTTCTTTGTCGGTTCCCAATGGTTCATTCAAGGAAACTTCATTCTGAAATTTCTTGGAAGCCCTAAGGTGCATAAGAATTTCATTCTCAATACAGCGGGCGGCATAAGTGGCCAGGCGGATACCTTTGTTGGGATCGTAGCTTGATACCGCTTTTATTAGCCCAATGGTTCCTATTGATATTAAATCATCCGAATCAGTGTTATTGAGGGAATATTTTCTTGCTACATGCGCAACCAGTCTTAAATTATGCTCAATCAGTATGTTTCGAGCGTTTTCATCACCTTTTCTGCAGGCTTCGACATATTTCTGCTCTTCATTACTGGAAAGAGGCTGGGGAAAAGATTGAGGGCCGGTTATAAAACCAGCCAGAAAATATTGTGCTAAAAATCTAAGAGTAAACCAATGAAGGGACGCAAAAAGCATACCATACCTCACAGCCTTATTTCATAATAATATATGCAGGGACAAAAGTTATTGCTACTGATAAAGAAAAAAAGAAAAAATGAATTAACGAAATTTTTGACTTGCAAAGATTTATGCTGTAAGATATATACAAATAGAAAACAGGGGTGTTTCGATGGATAATCTTATAGATAAATTGAAGGAATTATATCCCACATTCAGCAAAGGCCAAAAATTAATTGCCCGTTATATTATTGAACATTATGATAAAGCTGCTTTTTTGACCGCTGCCAAACTGGGGGAAGAAGTGGGGGTAAGCGAATCGACTGTGGTGCGGTTTGCGAATGAAGTGGGGTATGATGGATACCCCAAGCTTCAAAAGGTATTACGGGAGGTTATCAAAAGTAAACTGACATCTACCCAGAGACTTGAAGTATCTTCAAACAGGTTGGATTCAGACAGTGTACTAAAAACCGTTCTTCAATCTGATTTGAATAAGTTACGCCTTACATTGGAGGAAGCCGACGTCGAAAACTTTAATAAAGTAGTCGAAGAGATTCTGAATGCTAAAAAAATATATATCCTTGGTGTCAGGAGTTCTGCCGCTTTAGCCAGTTTTCTGGGATTTTATTTCAATCTTATATTTCCGAATGTACGACTGGTGCATACCACCAGTGTCAGTGAAATGTTTGAACAGATAGTAAATGCCGGGGAAGGCGATGTAGTAATCGGAATAAGTTTCCCACGCTATTCCAAGAGAACGTCCAAGTCGATGGAATTCGCCAGAAAACAGGGGGCTACTGTAATAGCCATAACTGATAATGAAACATCACCTCTTGCAAGATGTTCACATTATTCTCTATTTGCAAGAAGCGACATGGTTTCTTTTGTGGATTCTCTTGTAGCGCCTTTATCAGTTATTAACGCGCTTATTGTCGCAATTGGTTTAAAGCGAAAAGAGACTATCCATAATACTTTAGAGAAACTTGAAAAACTTTGGGAAGAATATGAAGTATACGATACCGGGGACAACCAGAGCAGACTAGGAAAAGATTAAGGACACCGGAGGATTTAACAGCTGATGGCAAAGAGAATCGGGATTATAGGAGCGGGAGCGGCAGGACTTTTTGCTGCAGGAAGGGCTGCTTCCTTGGGAAACCATGTTATGGTTTTCGAAAAAAACAAAAAAGCCGGTAAAAAGTTGTTAATAACCGGCAAAGGCAGATGCAACATTACCAATAACTGTTCTTTGGAAGAACTTATCAAAATTATTCCCGGAAATGGACGTTTTCTATATTCCGCTTTTAATAAATTCAATAATCACGATATAATGAATTTTTTCGAATCGGTTAATGTCCCTGTTAAAACCGAACGTGGAAACAGGGTGTTTCCTGTTTCAGACAGGTCGCTGGATGTTGTAAACAGCCTTGTTAATTATGCCCGCAGCCAGGGGGCCAGATTTTTGTATGAAGCGCCGGTTAAGGAGATTGTATGTGAAGAAAACAGTGTTAAGGGGATATTGCTTCAAAATAACGATTATTATGAGTTTGACTCTGTCATCCTGGCCACCGGCGGAGTTTCATATCCAATGACCGGTTCTACCGGTGACGGACATAAAATGGCGGAAAAATTAGGACATACGGTTACAGAACTAAAGCCTTCCCTTGTTCCGTTGGAAGTGCGTGAAGAATGGGCCGCCCGTTTGCAGGGATTAACCTTAAAAAATGTCGGGCTTACAGCATTTGATAATAAGAATAATAAAGTATATTTTGAGCAGGGAGAAATGCTGTTTACCCATTTTGGCGTGTCGGGACCGATGATTCTTAGTGCCAGCCGGCATGTGATGGATTGCGGATTTACCGGATCATATTTTTTGATTGACTTAAAGCCTGCTCTTGATGAAGATACATTGGATCATCGCCTGCAAAGGGATTTTGCAAAGTATTCAAGAAAGCATTTTGGAAATTCTCTGTCGGACTTGCTTCCTAAAAGTCTGATACCCGTCATTGTGGAATTGTCGGGTATTTCTCACGATAAACCGGTTCATCAGATAACAAAGTCGGAAAGAAAAAATCTCGTTAAGCTCCTTAAAGGATTAAAATTAACGGTTACAAGGCCTCGGCCGGTGAGCGAGGCGATTGTTACTGCCGGAGGAATCGCAACAAAGGAAATAAATCCGTCAACCATGGAATCCAAACTGGTTAAAGGTTTGTTTTTTGCCGGTGAAATAATAGATGTGGATGCCTATACCGGCGGGTTTAACCTTACCATTGCATTTTCCACCGGGTATGTTGCAGGAAGCAATGCATAAAACGGATTAAACTATGGGGACTGTTATTATGGTTAATTAGCAATAAAAGCGGGTACAAGACCTCCAACAGGCCGGTGCAGGATGGTATCAACAGCAACCAATAAGGGAAAACTCTTAAGTATGCTTAAAATGAATACTTAGGGGTGAACAAATGGATTGTTTGTTGAAATTCCTTGCATGCCTGATGTTATCCGCTCTTGTTACAGTTCAGCTGCTTTTGGTTTCTCCTTACAGGAACAGGCTGACAGATGATTCTATTAACGGCAAAATACTTGAAACATATGAATCGGTTATAAGCAAAGGTAAAGTGGTCCTGGATGCAATGGGGAATTATGAGCCCAATACTGCTTATATTCTTATTAACGGTGAGAAACAAAAATTAGTTGACGCCTTTCCCGTAGAACTGGATCTTCGCGACGGTGATGTTGTAGGAATACAATTAAAAATGGGAAGTCCAACCTTCTATGTATTCTTGTTGTCCCGTAAAGGTTCTATTAAAACTGATCTTAAAGGCAGTACAATTCAAATAAAACCGGGAGTTAATACGTTATTCCGCGTTACCGACAATACTAGTGAAAGATAAATTTAAAGTTTTACCTGTGGACTTTGACTAATTCATGATAGAATATGTAATGATGGTTCTTGAGTCGTGAAGAAACATGAAATATAATTAATAAAATTAATATGTTTTACGGGAGGCTTTTTTGTGGTTAATGAATTTATAAATAACGGCAGTAAGGAGGTAGTAAAAGCAGCAATATTGATGGCGCTGACCGGTGACAGGGCTGAAGAAAAGGCATTAAAAACCAAACTGGCTAAAAACGGTATAAAAACTGCGGCAGTTGATTACGGCGGAGAATTTATCAATTCAATTATGAAAATTGTGGAAAGAGCCGTGGTTTCTTCAAAACGTGAAGGCGTAATCATAGAATGCCATAATGAGGAAGGCGCAGTTGCAGGAGCGGCAAGAGAAGCTCTTACACAGGTAATGCCAAAAGCGCTGGGTTTAAATGTAGGCGGTAAAATCGCAGTAGCCCGATCCGGTGAACATGTGGCAGTTGCTGTCTTTTTCGGAATAGGTCTTTTACATTTGAATGAAATCGCAATAGGAACAGGACACAGGGTAGTTTAGCAGGAGGTATTATACTTGAAACCAATACAGATAGCTATAGACGGGCCTTCGGGTGCAGGAAAGAGCACCATGGCGAAACTTGTTTCGCAGAAACTGGGCATTATGTATCTGGATACCGGAGCCATGTACAGAGCGTTGGCGCTGAAAGCCATTCGTCAAAATATCGATACCACAGACAGCGAGAAGGTGACAGAGCTCCTTTCTGATTTTGATATCAGTATTAAATATGAAAACGGAATTCAAAAAGTAATTCTGAACGGAGAAGATGTTTCAGAAAAAATACGTACAGATGAAGTATCCATGGGCGCATCAAACGTATCGGCAATTCCTGCCGTAAGGAAACGCCTTGTAGAGCTGCAGCAGAAGATAGCCGGCAATACATCGGTAGTTATGGATGGCCGGGATATCGGAACCCATGTACTTCCAAATGCGGATGTAAAGATTTTCTTGACTGCGAGCGTAGCCCAGAGGGCTTTAAGACGGTATAATGAACAAAAAGAAAAAGGTATTTTAAAGAAGAGCCTTGAAGAAATTGAAAAAGAAATAGAAATACGGGATTACAATGATAGCCACAGAGCCGCATCCCCCTTAAGGCAGGCTGATGATGCCGTGCTATTGGATACGAGCGATTATTCGATAGAAGAATCAGTGGAAAAAATTCTTGAAATCATCAGAGACAAGGGGTTAATTGATGCTTTATAGTATAGGAAAATTTATTTTTTATCTTTACTTTATGATTTTCCGGCGTGTAAAGGTAGAAGGAAAAGAAAATATTCCGAAGAAAGGTCCGGTCTTGCTTTATGCAAATCATCCAAGCGCCTGGGATATGTTTTTAATTGGGGTATTTATGCCAAGAAGAATACATTTCATGGCCAAATCCGAACTGTTCAGAAACCCGATTTTAGGCTTCCTGATAAAATCATTGGGCGCTTTTCCCGTAAGCAGGGGAAAAGGAGATGTGAGTTCGGTCAGGACTGTATTTAAATTACTTGAAGAAGGAAAAGTGGTAGGAATCTTCCCGGAAGGTACCAGAACTCCTAAAAAAGATCCGAGTAAAAGAAAAGCCGGAGCCGCTATGATGGCATTATACTCAAAAGCGCCTGTTCTTCCGGTAGGAGTGGTATGGAACAATAAAATTTTTTCCAAAGTTCGTATTGTTTTTGGCGAACCTTTTTTGATGCTGCCGAAAGAGGAAGGTAAGCATATACCAAAAGAAGAATTAATACAGTTGACTGATCAGATAATAAATAAGATTTATGCATTAATTGGGCAGTGAGGCGGCAATGGAGATTAAGGTTGCAAAATATGCCGGTTTTTGTTTCGGTGTGGACAAAGCAGTAAAAACATCCTTTGAATTGGATTATGACGGCAATATATACACCCTGGGTGAATTGATTCATAATCGCGATGTTATTGAGCAACTCAAAAACAAAGGAATCAGAGCAATAAATAACCTGGATGAATTAAAAGAAGGAGATTGCGTTATAATCAGAGCCCATGGCATTGGGAAAAAGGTTTACGACGACCTTAACACTTTAAATGTTAAGATCCTGGATGCAACATGCCCATATGTAAAACGTATCCATGAGATAGTCAAAAAAGAATACGAAGCCGGTAACAGGATTATTATAGTAGGCGACGGTAAACACCCTGAGGTTATCGGAATAAACGGATGGTGTGAGGGAAAAGCTTTAATTATCAACGATGAAAAAGAGGCAGAACAATTGCCGTATTTTGAGCAAAAAGCTGCCGTTGTCGCCCAGACTACTTTTAACAGAACGAAATATGAAGATATTTGTGAAGTTCTAAAGAAAAAGTTTGCATTCATATTAAAATTTGATACAATATGTAATGCGACTGTACAGCGACAATCTGAGGCAGAAAAACTGTCCAGGGAAGTAGATGTAATGATCGTTATAGGGGGAAGGAACAGTTCCAATACGCAGAAATTATACGAAATCTGCAAAAAGAACTGTCCTGAGACTTATCTTGTTGAAAATGCGGATGAGTTGCCTCTTATCGATAAAAATGCAAGAACAGTAGGGATTACCGCAGGCGCATCGACACCTGAATCGGTAATCAAGGAGGTTATTTTTCACATGGAAGGCATGATGAACGGGCACGAAGGCGAGATTAATTTCAGCGAGGCCCTGGAAATGACGTTGACTGACTTGAAGGCTAACGAAATCGTAAAGGGAAAGATTATCGGATACAACAACAACGATATATTCGTTGACTTGGGGTATAAGGCCGATGGCATTATCCCAATGGAAGAGTTCCTTGACGATCCCGATTTTGATCCGGAAAAGGATTTGAAACCCGGCGATGAGATAGAAGCGATGGTAGTAAAGATCAATGACGGTGAAGGCAATGTATTGCTGTCAAAGAAAAAAGTTGATTCTATCCGTGGTTTTGAATTGGTGCAGGAAGCATTCAAAAACAAGACTCCCATTGACGTTATAATTAAGGAAATTGTCAAAGGCGGAGCTGTTGCTGATTATAAGGGTATTCGAGTTTTCATTCCTGCTTCACAAATCAGCGATAGGTTCGTTAAGGATTTAGAACCCTTCAAAGGTAAGAAGGTAAAGGTTGTAATAACTGAAATGGCAAATAAAAGGCGTGTTGTCGGGTCTTGCCGCGCCATTATTGAAGCAGAAAAAGAAGCTAAATCTGAAGCTTTCTGGAATGATGTGGAAATAGGCAAGGAATATACGGGAACTGTCAAAAGCATTACCAATTTCGGCGTTTTTGTTGATCTTGGCGGTGTTGACGGATTAATACATGTATCTGAGCTTTCCTGGAAAAAAATTGATGATCCTTCAAGTATCATGAAAGTAGGGGATGTCGTAAAGGTTCGAGTTATCGGTTTTGATAAGGAAAAACAAAAGGTATCATTGAGTTACAGAAAGATGGAAGATAATCCATGGTACAATATTGAAGAAAAATATCCGGTTGGAAGTGTAGTTACAGGCACTGTACTTCGTATGGTTCCGTTTGGTGTTTTTGTAGAGCTGGAAGAGGGCGTGGAAGGTCTTGTGCATATCTCCCAGATTTCAAATGTTCGGATAGGAAGGCCTGAAGAGGTTCTTAAAATCGGGCAAAAGGTAGAAATGAAAGTTGTGGATATTAATCCCGACCTGAAAAAAATAAGCTTATCCATAAAGGAAGTTAACCCTATTGATCCTCAAAAGCCGGAAGAGCCTGCTTCCGAAGAACCCGGTGAGGAAATCCCCACTGAGCATAGTGAAGAGATGAAAACCACAATAGGTGATCTCATAAAAGACATCCAAGAATAATTTTGTTAAAAAGTGTTATATATAGCAAGACCGGGAAACTGGTCTTGCTGTTATATATCATTAATTTATTCTTAGGAGGCAATAAATGGGTAACTTCAATGATTATGAAATCTTCAAGATGAAGTTTTATAACTTGTCAGATATAGATTTAAACCTTTACAAGGAAAAACAGATGAAAAGGCGAATTACATCCCTGGCCGAAAAATACGGACATACTACATACTGTTCATTCCTTGAGGAAATGAAGAAAGATCCGGAACTATATAAATTATTTATCAATTATCTTACAATTAATGTATCGGAGTTTTTCAGAAATCCCTCCCAATGGATATATTTTGAAAAAACAGTGCTAACTGAGATTTTCAGGAATAAGAATTTAAAAGACTTAAAGATATGGAGTTCGGCCTGTTCAACAGGGGACGAACCATATACTATAGTAATGATAATGAATAAATTCCTCCCGCTGGAAAGAATAAATATTTTGGCCACTGATATTGATGAGGAAGCTATGAACAAGGCAAAAACAGGGATTTATTCTTCAAGAAGTTTGAGGGAACTCCCCAAGGAATATTTAGATAAACATTTTACCCAAATAAATGATGACAGCTATCAAATATCGGAAAAGGTAAGAAGATGTGTAACCTTCAGAAAGCTTAATCTCTTAAAAGATCCTTATCCAAAAGGAATGGACATAATTATCTGCAGAAATGTACTTATTTATTTTACAGAGGAAGCAAAAAATTATATAATGAAAGGGTTCAGTGAGTCCCTGAGACCAGGTGGTGTGCTTTTTATAGGCAGTACCGAGCAAATAATGAATTATCAGAATTTTAATCTAAAACCTATTGAAACATTTTTCTATCAAAAAACGGAGGGATAATTCCAATGGTGCCGATTGACAAAATGACCAGGGAAGAGCTTTTGGAGGTAATAAGGATTAAGGATCAACTAATAAAAGAACAGCAGGAAGAAATAGAAGCGTATAAAGAGCTGGTAGAAGAATATCGGGCAAAGCTTGGCCTCAATGATACAATATACACTGGAAACGGGGATTAATGGTGTTTGCTTATATTAAAGGGACTTTGGCAAGAATAACAGCAGACAGCGTAATTGTTGACGTTAATGGTGTCGGATATAAGATATTTACAGCCGGTTCGGCTCTTGCTGTCTGTAATGAAATCGGCAGCGAGATTAGGCTACATACATGTTTTTATGTCAGAGAGGATACTCATGCTCTTTATGGCTTTTTAAATGAAGATGAGCTGAAAATGTTTGAGCAGCTCATAACAGTTACAGGAGTGGGTCCTAAAGCGGCTTTAAGCCTGATTTCAAATATCCCGCCCTCAAAATTCGGTCTTGCTGTATTGACTGATGATGTTGAAAGCTTTACAAAAGCTCCTGGTATTGGGAAAAAAACAGCTCAGAGAATTATCCTGGAACTTAAAGATAAATTAAAGAAATTAAATGACCAATTCGGTGATATAAAGACCGAAACTTCCGGTTTAACATCGTCGTCCAATAAATTGCAGGAAGCAGTAAGCGCATTGATTATGCTGGGTTATTCTTCACAGGAAGCAAACGCTGCGGTTTTGACCGTATATGATGAGGAAAAAACTATAGAACAAATAATTAAGGATGCTCTTAAGAACTCTGTATAAAAATAAAATTACCGGTTGCCAAGTTAAGGTGATTTGGACAATCCGGTCTGATAGTTGATACCTGGATAAAAAAAGTGAGGTGGTACTGTGGATGAAGAAAGACTAGTAAACAGTAAGTACAGAAGAGATGATGCTGACGAAGCCAGCTTAAGACCACGTACCATCAACGAGTATATAGGACAGTCCAAAGTAAAAGAGAATCTCCTTGTTTTCATCGAAGCGGCAAAAAAAAGAGAAGAAGCTTTGGATCATGTACTTCTTTATGGACCTCCCGGTCTTGGCAAAACTACCCTGGCTAGCGTTATAGCCAGTGAATTAGGGGTAAATATCAGGATAACTTCCGGCCCGGCAATTGAAAGGGCAGGGGATTTGGCCGCTATTCTGACTAATCTGAGCCCTTTTGACGTGCTTTTTATTGATGAGATACACAGGTTGAACCGAAATGTAGAGGAAATACTTTACCCTGCTATGGAAGACTACGCATTGGATATTATTATAGGAAAGGGTCCAAGCGCCAGATCCATCCGCCTTGATTTGCCAAAATTCACACTGATTGGCGCTACAACCAGGGCTGGGCTTCTGACTTCACCACTTAGGGATAGGTTTGGCATAATAAACCGCCTGGAAATGTATACCCATGATGAACTTACTACTATTGTAAAGCGCTCAGCCAATATTTTGGGTATAGAAATAGAAGAAGCGGGAGCGCAGGAGATCGCGAAGCGTTCTAGAGGGACACCAAGAATTGCAAACCGCCTTTTAAAAAGAATTCGTGACTTTGCCCAGGTTAAATCCGACGGCAAAATAACGCTGGAAGTAGCCCAATATGGGCTTAAAGCCCTGGAAATCGATGATCTTGGCCTTGACAACACGGATAGAATTGTACTTAGCACAATAATCAACAAGTTTGACGGAGGACCGGTGGGCTTGGACACACTTGCAGCCTCGACAGGGGAAGAGGCTGATACCATTGAAGATGTATACGAGCCGTATCTTCTGCAATTAGGCTTTATTCAGAAAACTCCACGGGGCAGGCGGGCCACCCGCCTGGCATATCAGCACCTGGGCATTCAATATAACAAGAGAGATGAAGAAGCCGAACAAATCAGTTTTTTTGACGAGAATAATAATGAATAAGGAGACATGGACATGTCATATAAGGTCGGTTTTATAGGTACGGGGAATATGGGCGGTGCCCTGATAAAAAGCATAGTAAGGTATAATAAGGAAGCTCTTGGAAACAATCCTGGCGGTGGGGTATTGTTTTCTGTCTCTGCGTTTGATATCAATTCCGAATTGTTGAAAAAGCTGGCAGATGAAACGGGTATTACAGTAGAAACCGGCGCTGAAAGCCTTGCAAAAAACTGTGATATAATTGTTATGGCAGTCAAGCCTCAATACTGCGATAATGTGCTTAAAGAGATTAAACCGGCAATAACTGATAAAAAAATAATAGTCTCGGTCATAGTTGGGTTGTCAACCCAATATTTTAAGAGCGTCCTGGGAAGTCACACCAGGGTTGTAAGAACCATGCCCAATACTCCCGCGTTGGTAGGGGAAGGTATGACCCTTATCAGCTGGGATGATTCTATAAATGAAGAAGAAAGAAAAGCCATAATTGAGCTTTTCAGCTGTTCCGGCAGGGTGGAGGAACTGGAAGAAAGCCTTATGAATGAAGTAACCGCGCTTACCGGCAGCAGCCCGGCTTACGTTTTTATCCTGATTGAAGCTATGGCTGATGCGGCGGTTAAGTCAGGTATTCAAAGAAACCTTGCCTACAGGCTTGCTGCCCAGACTGTGATGGGATCGGCCAAAATGGTTCTGGAAACTGGAAAGCACCCTGCTGAACTAAAGGACATGGTTTGTTCTCCGGCCGGAACAACCATAGAGGCTGTTGCAGTTCTCGAACAAGAAGGTTTCAGAAATGCTATAATAAAAGCTATGGATCAATGTACCAAAAGAGCCAGGGAGATAGGCAAAAAGAATTTTGACAAATAGGAGATTATATGGAGTATTACGAAAAAACCATTAGTTCAGAGCTAAAGTATAAAGGAAATATCATTAACGTAGAAAGATTAATTGTTGAGTTGCCCGACGGTAAACTGGCATCAAGGGATGTTGTCAGGAATGCCGGAGCTTCTGTTATAGTTCCTGTTATAGATGACGAGATAATACTGGTACAACAATTCAGAAAACCTCCGGAAAAGGTATTTATAGAGCTTCCTGCCGGCAAGCTTGAGTACGGGGAAGATCCTGCCGTTTGTGCTGCCCGTGAGCTGAAGGAAGAGACCGGATACAGTGCAAAGGAACTTGTTAAGATTTTGGAACTGTACCCGGCTCCTGCGTTTTCAGACGAGGTTCTGCATGTCTATTTGGCGACCGGGCTTGTTAAAGGCGAAGCATCCCCCGATGAAGGCGAGTTTATTACAGCAAAAGCTTATAAAATATCCGAAGCCTTATCCATGATAGACCAGGGCATAATAAACGACAGCAAAACAGTGGCGGGAATCCTGTTCGCTGCAAGATATCTTAACAAAAAATAATTATGTTTCCGGGAGTAAACTATGAGTTTATCGGTAACAAAAATAGGCATAATCGGTTTAGGCCTGATCGGCGGTTCCATTGCACGTGCCTTGAAACGAAGCGGCAAGAGTTATATCATTAAAGCATGGGACAGGGACGTAAAAAACCTGGAAATGGGGCTCGAAGAGAAAGTACTTGATGAATACTCTCTGTCTTTAAAAGAAAATTTCTCTGATTGTGAAGTAATTTTTTTATGTATTCCTGTTTTCGCGATGAGAAATACTCTTGAAGAGCTTTTGCCGGGTATTTCCCCCGGATGTATATTAACCGATGTAGGCAGCACAAAATCCGATGTAATGGCATTAATCAAAGATATGAATGTGAAAAATCCATTTATCGGCGGGCATCCCCTTGCCGGTTCCGAAAAATCGGGTTTCACGGCTTCAAAAGCAAATCTGTTCGAAAATGCCTATTATTGTCTTACACCCGAAGAAAATACGGATACGAACAGCCTGGCTAAGCTTAAGAGTATCGTGCTTGATTTAGGTGCCATTCCAATAGAAATGCCTCCGGACGAACATGACAGGGTTACAGCAGCAATCAGTCATGTCCCGCATGTTGTGGCAGCTTCACTGGTAAATTTAATTGATGAGCTGGACAGCCCGGATAATGTTATGAAAACGATATCGGCCGGAGGCTTTAAGGATCTTACCCGTATTGCATCGTCATCACCAAGTTTATGGGCAGGTATATGTTTATCCAACAGGGATAAGGTTCTTGAAACAATAGATTGTTTCATTGAGAGGTTAAAGTGTTTCGGGAATGATTTAAGGAACAGAAACAGGGAAAAAATTGAAAAGTTTTTTACTTCTGCCCGGGATATAAGAAACAGCTTATCGGATCGAAAGAGTATTTTCCAGAAGACATATTCGGTACTTGTGGACGTGGAGGACAAACCGGGTATTATAGCCTTGATTGCCTCTGCACTGGCAAATGAGAATATTAATATTAAGAATATCGGGATTCTCAATAGCCGGGAGACTGAAGATGGAGCTCTGGAAATCCAGTTGGAAGATGAAGAATCCCGCCGCCGCGGCATTGAAATACTGACCCGGCTCGGGTATAGAGCCAAACAGAAGGATTAATAAAAAATCAAGAATTTGACTCTTAATTTAACATGTACAATGTATAATTCCTGTCAACGCCTCATAAATTCTATCGAGGTGATGACAATGCTATTTATCAGCATAAAAAAGAAAACCATTGGATTGTTGTTCGCAGCCGTTATACTGTGCCTGGTGGCTGTAATAATTTACACAACTGTAAGAGTTTCTTATAACGAGAATAAATACCAGTCAGTACTGGCAATGACACAAATGTTTGATGACACACATTTCATTGCATATATTTCCAATGTGGAAGCGCATAAGGAAAAGCGAAACATAGAGGTATTCGACATAGCAAAAGGTGAAGTTATAAGATCCGAGCCCAGCAATATCGATATACAAAATGAAGTGTTTAATTATCTAAAAACCATAAAAAGTCTTTATACAAAAGTAATGCCGTTTCCTGACAAAGGGTATGTGATTCGTGTGCCTTTTGATCCGCCTATGAAGGTAGACCAGAAACTGTTATTGGATTCTGGGATTAAAGCAGTGGATTCAGTGTTTATAATACTAAGCGATAAAGAAGCACCCATCATGCTTATACTTGACAGCCAGGAAAGGCCGTATTTCTATACATTTAACGCAAGCGTCCAGCCCCTGCTGGAATATGTCAAGCTGAAGCCTGAAACAGAAAAGCCGCAGGAAAGCCTGGATGATTCAGAACAGGAAAATACGGATATTCCTACAGAAATTGAAACCGAGGAAAAACTTCCGGATTTACCGGATAGTTAATAAAAAAACCTCCATGCCGCATAAAAACTCTGATAGCTTAGCCGACAGCAGAAGCGTTTACTGTGAGGCATAAAGGCAACCTCCGAAAAATAAGATTACAGAGAGAAGTATTTTAAAAAGCAAGAACCATCACTATGACAGATGGTTCTTTTTTGCTTTTTAGTTGCTGCCCTTTAAAAATAAATATGGACATTACCTCCACAAATTAAGATGATCGGATTTTGGTTAATAAATATGATTCGGCAGACTTACCCCAAAACGCAAAAAAGGTATTGAAATATGTCCGTTTCTTGTTTATAATGATTAAGTGCCGTGGGGGTATAGCTCAGTTGGGAGAGCGCTTGAATGGCATTCAAGAGGTCAGGGGTTCGACTCCCCTTATCTCCACCAGTCCGAAAGCCTTGAAAATGCTATGTTTTCAAGGCTTTTACTTTTGTCTTAATCATGTTTGCTCCTAAGCGGCCGATTACCCGTCAGGAAATGTTTACATTACTGTACAATACCATGAAGGTCATGAATAGGATACCCGCCTATAGTGCTTCCGGTAAGAAGCTGGCTGATTTTTCCGACAGCAAGCATGTGGCTGATTGGGCGAAGAAGGCCACGGCATGTCTCGTCGATGCCGGAATTATCAACGGCAGCAGCGGCAAACTGTATCCGAGGTCTTTGACCACCAGGTCTGAGATGGCACATATGCTGTTTAGCCTACTGAATAAATAAATATCAGTTTAAATTAATACGAGGTGGAGCACTAAAAACTCCACCTCGTATTATTCAATACATATAAAGAGTTTCAGGAAATAATCGGAAGTGAATGTAATATAAAAGATGTTTATTGTCAGATCGTAAAAAAGCAAACATAACCGAGACTGTGGGGTATGCATATGATAGGGATCCGGACATATTCTTGTTGTTGATGTTTAAACGACAATTATGCTACTATAATTGTGGGAGTGGTGAAAAATGTCAAGAGAAGCAAGAAAAAAGAGTGAAAGCGGGATCTATCATATCGTATTGCGGGGTCATAACCGAGAAACA
>JAAYFU010000007.1 GCA_012728095.1 Clostridiaceae bacterium | reverse complement strand
TTATCTGACATGGTTCGTAACCTCCTTTGGTTGATTTTTGTGTGGTAACTTAATTCTACCAAACGGGTACGGCCATGTCATTTCTATTGGGCCTTTATGAATTTGCGAAAAATATTATACTTTATCAAGAGGCATTTATCACTCCTATTGACCGTTCGGATATTGTTGAGATAATAAAAGAGATTGAGAATATTACTGACAGTATAGACTCAGTAGCCAATATAACCCATATGATGTGCGTAAGTCATGTTAATGAATCGGCTCAGACTCTGATGGGGTTTGTTGTTGATGCCTGCGTTAAACTTGAAGAACTGATGAAAACCTTGAAAAATTTCAAGAAAGAGTTTAAGAAAATCAACGATCTGATTATTGAGATTAATAATATTGAAGAAGCCGGGGACAAAGTTTATTTCACGGCAATGCGAAATCTTTTCCAATATGAGACGGATGCAAAAAAGATTATAATTTGGCAAAGGTTATACGATCAACTGGAATCTGCCCTTGACAAATGTGAAGATGTAGCTGATATAGTACAAAAGATCATAGTATCCAAGACTTAAATTAATATGGTTTAGTAAGGGGCTGCCTTGAAGAGTCTTCTTTAAGGCAGTCCCTTTATATATCAGGAGTGAATTATTCAATTTAAGCTATTGCAGATGAAATATGAAGTAATAATCTCATAAGCTTTATGGATACTTTGCATTATCTCCTTGCTCCTTAAAAACCTCAGCTGAATTTTGACATTACCCCTTAAATTGAGCAGTATTTCGGCATCAAGGTCAAGACCGCCGATTATGCCTACTGTATAAAACGTAATGCTGCTGTAGGGAATGGAAATATACCGGATTTTTTTACCGGAGAATCCCTTTCTGTCTGCAATCAGGAATCTCTTTTCCGTCATTATCATTTCATCGCGAAATGACGAAAAACACATCAAAGGTGTTTCGGACCCGCAAAGTTTTTCCCGGATGGTTTCTGAAGGCTCACTCTCTCTTAGAAAAAAATATATTGTCGGTTTTAGTCTGATATATTTCAGAATCATGAAAAATCACCTGAACAGCAATTAATATAAAGCATTTGTAATATGAACCATAAATATACCTGGAACTTAAATAGCGAATATGTGCCGGATAGCCTGGCAATTTACAGACAAAATCATAGGTAATATGTAATAATGTTAGTAGGAATTATGAAAGGAAGTAGATCAAAAATGAACAGATTTAGAGTAAGGCTATTAGCCATATTCCTCTGCTTAACCATTGGTCTTGGCATATTCCCTGTTCAGGCAGACACTGCCGGCAGCGGCTTTGTAACAAGGGAGCAGGCAGTGGTAAGTATCCTGAATACTATAGGATATGGGGCTTTGAACGAAACGGAAAATGATTTGAGCGCCTTTGCCGATGCATCATCTGTCGCAGAAGAGTATAGAGATGAAATCGGGATCGCGGTTACAAACGGCATACTGGCGGGGACAGGCACTACACTGGATCTTAAGAGAAATGTTACCCGTCTTGAATTTGCAATGTTCTTAAGCCGCTCCTTAAGGGAACTTCCTGATCTTAGAGAAAGCCTGGTATTCAGTGATGTGCCGGCATCAGTATCAGGAGACGTTAACAGGCTCGTAAAAGCCGGTCTCATCAGTGGATATGGAAACGGCCTTTTCGGCTCAGATGATCTTCTGACTCAAGAGCAGTTAAATGCTGTTATTGACAGGGTCAGAAATTTAAAGAATACTGATTTAAAGGATGATTTCTATTATTCGGTCAATTATGAATGGCTGAAAAATACCAAACTTCCGGCCGGTTACCCCGGATTTGGAGCTTTTGAGGAAGTAAGCCTCAGCAATGATGCCAAAATAAGGAAAATCGCCAATGAAATATATAAGAACAGGGATACATACAAAAAGGGAACAATTGAACAGAAGCTTGCTGATTTCTACAGTACCATTCTTGATATGGAAAACCGGAATAAACAAGGGATAGAGCCTATCAGGGAATATTTGGATAAATTTGAAGCGGTAAAGACTGTTCAGGAACTGCTTGACTATGCTGCCAAGTTCGAGAACGAGACAGGATTTAATCCGCTTTTCACCTTCAGTCCTTCCGGTGATTTACTGGACAGTAATAAATATAGTTTATATGGTCAGGGTTTATCAACCGGTCTTAACTCAGCGTACTTATTAAGCGGCAATCCCCAGGTAAAGGAATTGTATGTAGGTTTTCTTGCACAAATGCTGACGGCATCAGGAATCCAACAGGAGGATGCGCAGTTTCAGGCCGAAAACGTCTATGATTTTGAAGTGATTTTGGCAGAAAACACTTTAAGTAATGAGGACGCAAGCAAAATTGAAAATCTCTATAATCCGGTTACAAAGGATGAATTGACAAAATGGTTTAAAAATGTTGATTTAAAAAAATACATGTCTGACCTTGGCTATGGATCGGTTGAAAATTTAATTATAACCGATGTCAAACTGATGGCCAAGACAGGCGAGCTTCTCTGCGACGAGAATATTGATGTGTTAAAGTCATATGTGCGGGCAAGACTTATCATTAATACCGCTTCTTTTCTGTCAAAAGACCTCCAGGATGCTATTACAGGCTTTAACACAGTTTTTCTTGGCTTAAGCAGTACCATGAGTGATGAGGATATTGCCTTTAACCTTCTGAATTCCGTTATGAGCAGTTATCTGGGAAGAGTGTATGTGGAGAAACATTTCTCTCCCGAAGCTAAAGCCGATGTTGAAAACATGGTAAAAGAAATAATAGAAACTTACAAAAAACGTATTGAGCGGCTTGACTGGATGGGAGAGAGCACAAAGGCCGCTGCTATAAAAAAACTTGAAACCATGACCATAAAAGTAGGCTACCCGGACAATTGGGATGATCCATACGCCGACATCGAACTGAAAAGTTATGAAGACGGCGGTTCCCTGCTGGGAAATATTTTTGCCATAACATCGGCGCAGGCTAAACATTCCAGGACATTACTGGACAAGCCGGTAGATAAATCGGGATGGTTAATGCCGCCTCAAATGGTAAATGCATATTATAATGCGCTGAATAATGAAATAGTTTTCCCGGCAGGCATACTGCAGCCGCCATTCTATGATGTAAACGCTTCCCGTGAGCAGAACCTGGGGGCAATAGGCGCAATAATCGCCCATGAAGTAACCCATGCATTTGATCATAACGGAGCCCAGTTCGATGAAAAAGGCAATATGAACAATTGGTGGACCCAGGAGGATTATGAGACCTTCCGGGAAAAAACCAAAAGGGTGGCAGAATTGTATGAGGAATTGGAAATAGCGCCTAACGCTATTGTAAACGGCAATTTGACCCTATCTGAAAATATTGCTGATATAGGTGGGGTGGCATGTGTATTGGAGATCATGAAGGAAATTCCCAATGCCGATTATAAAGCGTTTTTCGAAAGCAATGGGCGTATATGGCGATATACCGCGACACCCAGGATGTATCAGCTTCTGGCGCAGCAGGATACTCACGCCCCCTATAAATTCAGAACAAATATGGTGATTCGCAATTTCCAGGAGTTCTACGATACATATAACATACAGCCTGAAGATAAAATGTATCTGCTGCCTGAAAAGCGGGTAAGTGTCTGGTGACAGTAAACAACATAAAAAAGCGGGTGCATGGTTTATCATTGAAATAACAGCATCCGCTTTTATTTTTATTTCTGTTCGAGGACACGAATCATTAAATACAACATTTCATTTATCGGTGTGGGGATATTATGCTTTTTACCCAGATTGATTACCTCCAGGGCAAAGCTTGCCACCTCAGTTTTTCTTCCGGCCTCAATATCTTGCAGCATGGAGGTTTTTCCGTCAGGTGCTAGGCCTTTGAATATTTTTATATACTCATCTATATCGGCATCGGACAGGGATATGCCTTCTTTTTCGGCCAGAGGTATGACCTCTCTGCAAACCGAATACAGGAGCTTTTGCGCCTCAGGTATTGAAGCATAAACTCCATATGGAGCCCTAAGAATTGCGGAGGTTTGATTGATGCCTACATTCATCATAAACTTCCACCATATCTCTTTTAGTATATCCCCGGATATGGTATAGTTTACGCCTGCTTTTGAAAACAACCGGGCAACCGGCTCAGCCTTTCCCTTAACCTCCGGATAATATTCACCGAAGACAATTTTGCCGCTGTTGGAGAAAATTATCTCACCGTTTTCTCTCACTGAATCTATTGCGACACAAAAACCGTGAAGCACCTTGTCTCTTCCGAAAGCCCGGCTGAGAGTGTCCTCGCTGGTTATTCCGTTAAGCAGTGAAAGAATAATGGTGTCACTGCCCACTATAGGAGCGATTGTCTTTATCGCTTCCTGTAAATCGTGTCCTTTAACGGCAATTATAATAAGCTCGGCTTTGGGATCCCCGTCCTTTGGTACCTGCAAATCAAATAAATATCGCTTTTTATTAATAACGATACCTTCCTTATATCTGGGCTGCCTGTTAGAATCGACTATAACTTTAACGCAATTTTTATCATAGTCGTATAAAATAGAACCATATGTCGCCCCGACGGCTCCAAGGCCAATAATATGGACTGTTTTGATTTCTCTTGACATTTCCGACCTCCGAACGTTTATTATAAAAGTTATATTATACAAGCTATTATAGCGCAAATATCCATCATATGGCCGTAAATAGTTAAGTTTTATTAAAAATATGGAATAGGATTTATAGATTGTGTCTTAGTTGACAAAATATATATTCTTACCTAAGATAGTATTGGATTAGCTTTAAAGCTTCTTTTCAGCTATTTAACAAAGGCAGGTTTATTGTATGAATAAAAGGGTCAGGAGAATTCTTGTTTCAATATTGTCGATTTTAATTATCTTTTCGATACTCTCAGGTATTGTTTTGATGGGATTGAATTAATAACTGCCAACCTGTCGGTTATATTATTTCTGATATTTTAATTATATTTTAATTAAAAGAGGGAAGTGGCATGCGCTTCCCTCTTTTATGCCGCAATATAGTTAGGACAAGTGCTAGATTTCTACATGCTTATAGGCTTTCGAAATTAGAATCTTGCACCCGCCCGATTGTTAACATGAAAAAATGAGTGCAAGGTTTAACGTTGTTTCGACTACTGCGACCATGTAGTATGCTTCTTGCCGTCATATTTGATGGGATTTGCCTTTTCTTTTGAGTGCTTTGCTTTTCCCTGAAGTTCGGGTACTGGAAATACCTCGTTTTTATGGAAATGTTGTTTTTTATTGCTTTCGGTGCCGTGAGGTTCTTCCGGATCCGGCCTTCTCATGCCCTTTTTAGCCATATTTTTTACATTCCTTTCTTTTTGTTCTCTTCTTATGGTTATAGTTTTGGACACATAGATGATTTATTATGCAAATTGAATATGGCTGCAACCCTTATAAACAGAGGATTAGAGAAAATAAAAAAAGTGATGTAGCAACATTGGACTAGCCAGAATAATATGTAGTGAGCTTGTTCGACAAGACAAGCATAAAAATTTCAGGAAGGAGTGATTGAATGAAGGAGAAAATACTTCAAGTACCTGTTATCGTCGGCAAGGGATCGGAACAGTTTTTTGTCGAAAAGGACATTACTCTTGCACCGTCCAGTCCTCCGATATATAAAATCGAGAAGATTGATAAAAAAGTTGTTGTAACCGATGCACATGTTATTCCGGGTAAAGTAATTTTCAACGCTTATATCTGGAAAAACATTGCTTACAAAACCGTTGAGGATGTTTGTGACGGGGTTGTCTACGGCAAAATACACCATGTCACCTTCAAGATCCCTTTTGGCGGCTTTGTTGAAATGAAGCCCATAGGGTGCGATAAGTTTGACGAATGCGATAAAGCAGAGTTACTAGAAGCATTCGTTGAAGGTGAAAAGGACTTCTTACATAACGAGACAATGTGCAAAGGACAAAAAGTATTCTGCAGCCTGCTGGAAAAAGACGTTGTAAAGATTACCTTCAAGGTTGTCAGAACGGAACATGTTCCTGTTCCCTGCTTAGATGAAGAAGACAAGAAAGATAAGGATGAAAAATGTAAATGCGGCAAAGATTATGAAAAGAAAGACGAAAAGTGCGACAAATATGACAAGTACGATAAGTACGACGATGGCAAGTACGACTATAAGGATGACAAATGGGATAAACGTTATGATTGCAGAGGAGATTACTACGCCAATTACCGTGGAACCTACTACAAAAAATGGTAACCTCCCTTCCAACATTTGAAAACAGGGAGGCATAAGCCTCCCTGTTATTTTTAATCCTCCGCTGTATTTCTTAGGTTCCATGAAGCTTTTTGCCGTCGCTCCTGAATGCTTTCAGGGGAGTTGTAACGGTTTTCAGCAAACGATATCCGCCTGAAAGATTATAAACATTTTCAAAGCCGTTCTGAACAAGAATCCTTGAAGCAAGATATCCCCGAAGACCGACTTGGCAGAATACATAAACCGGCTTTTTGGGATCAAGTTCGGACATACGTTCTCTTAAATCATCCAAAGGAATATTAACGGAGCCCGTTATGGTCCCTTTTGAAAATTCAGCCCTGGTTCTTACATCCAGAATAGTTACCTTGGCAGGGTCTAAATCTTTAACATCATGCCAGTGGAAAACCTTCATATCCCCGTTTATAATGTTTGACGCGACATAACCTGCCATGTTGACCGGGTCTTTCGCGGAACCGTAAGGAGGCGCGTAAGACAGTTCAAGATTCGTAAGATCAAATACGTTCATTCCGGCTTTTATAGCTGTCGCTATGACGTCAATGCGTTTATCGACACCTTTATAACCCGTAATCTGGGCACCGAGGATTTTTCCGTTTTTTTTCTCAAACAGCAGCTTAATAGTCATATAGGTGGCTCCGGGATAGTAGCTTGCATTGGAAGCGCTGAATGTAAAGGATTTTTCATAATCAATACCGGCGGCGGCTAATGTTTTTTCATTGCAGCCGGTGGTTGCCACCGTCATATCAAAAACTTTCAGTATTGCCGTACCCAAAGTGCCTGCATAGGTGCTGTTTCTGCCGGCAATATTATCTGCCGCGATGCGTCCCTGACGATTGGCAGGAGAGGCTAAAGGCACAAAAACTTTATTTCCGGTAACGATATCTACTGTTTCTACCACATCACCGACAGCGTAGATAAAAGGATCGCTTGTTCTCATATGATTGTCGGTTACAATACAATCCCGGATCCCTGTTTTAAGTCCGGCATCTTTCGCAAGCTTGCTTTCGGGTTTTACACCCACTGCAAGAATTACCATATCGGCATAAATGCTGTCGCCCCCGGTTAGTTTGACTTCATAAGTTCCATTTTGGCAATACAGGCCTGTAACCCCGCAATTCAAATATAATGATATGCCCTTGCTTTGTATGTGCCTGTGAACTTCGGCCGCCATGTCAAAATCCAGCGATTGGATAACATGGTCGGAAAGTTCTACAATTGAGACGTCAAGTCCCAATAAATGAAGATTTTCAGCCATTTCTAATCCTATATATCCAGCACCCACAATTACAGCGCTTTTTGGATTATTCTGGGTGACATAATTCTTTATTCGGTACGTATCAGGGATATTTCTTAAAGTAAAGACGCCCTCAGTGTTTACACCTTCGATAGGCGGAACAACAGGTGCCGCTCCCGGCGACAGAATAAGATAATCGTAGCTTTCCTCATACACTTTTCCGCCGGTTTCTTTTACTACAACAGTTTTTTTATCCCGGTTGATTTTTGTGACCTCACTTCTGATTCTGACATCAATTTTAAAACGTTTCTTAAACGATTCAGGCGTCTGAAGAGTCAGATTTTCTTCATTTGTGATAACATCTCCTATATAATATGGAAGGCCGCAATTGGCGAAAGAAATATAATCCCCTCTTTCAAACAGGATAATTTGGGCATGTTCGTCCAATCTTCTGAGCCTGGCCGCCGCAGTAGCGCCACCGGCCACGCCGCCAACTACTAAAACTTTTTTATTCATGGGCACTCTCCTTATCTGTTTTTTACCCGATAATTTTTCTAAGTGTATAGTGAATCTAGGGATAAAAAAATTCAGTGATAATGTTACATTAGAGCCTGTCAAATTTTATCCTGGTGCAGGATAATTTTTCCCCGGCTGAGGGTAACCTGTCCTTTTGCTTCCATTTCTTTTAAAAGACGGCTTATTACTTCCCTGGCAGTTCCCAGTTCCAACGCGATGGTTTCATGAGTCGCATACAGGGGATAGGTTCCTCCGGCGGTCTTGGTAATTAGAAAATCTTGAAGACGGTCGCTTGTCCGTTTAAATGTCACATTCTCAAGAAGCCCCAATAAAGAATAGAATTTTGCCGACATGGACGAAAAGAAAAACTTCTGGATAGAAGGAATTTCATAAAAATATTTTTTGAAAATCTCAAAAGGTATGGATACAACATCGGATACCTGTTCGGCAGAAGCCGATACGGGGAAGGGCATATCTCCCGTACCAAGCATACAGGCAACTGTAAGCACACAGGTCTCGCCTCTTCCGATACGGTAGAGAGTGATTTCCTTACCGTCCGAAGACAGCTTGTAAACCCTTATAGTGCCCGAAAGAACTAGAATAACTCCGGAACACCTCCGGCTTTCGTCCATTAGAACCATACCCGGCTCTAATCTTTGATGGTTTAAGAAATTGAGGAAATCATCCTGCTTATCCCCCAGTTCAGCAATAAAAGGGAAAGCTTTTTTTAAGTCCGCTTTTACTTTTTCGTCAAGCATAATACTTCCTCCGATTAATTCATATAATAGCACAGAACAATAAAAAAAGACAGGGTTTTGCCTGCCTTTGACACTTTTCCTGTTATATACCAATTGCTCGTCAGAGCATATTCTTAAATTCTTCCTTGCTTCTGAAGCCTACAACTTTACTGGTAGCTTTGCCATGTTTAAAAGCAATAACGGTTGGTATGCTGATTACGCCGAATTTGCTTGCTAATTCTGGTTCTTCATCAACATTTACCTTTAATACTTTAACCTTTCCTTCCAATTCCCCGGCCAGTTCGTCAAGCACCGGCGACAACATGCGGCAGGGACCGCACCATGGAGCCCAAAAGTCAACTAGTACCGGTAAGTTTGAACTTGAAATTTCTCTATCGAAATCATTTTTCGTAACGTGTTTTACATTCATCAAAACACAACTCCCTTCCAACGTTTCTTTAATATTAATATACCCGCTTTGACGGGATTATTCTGTGATAAAGTTACAGTTCAAAAAAATGTTATCTTATGATATAATATTTAAGCTCTTATTATAATATCCTAAATTTTTAACAGATACATAATTTTGGAGGTTTATGATGAAAATTGGAAATATACTGAAAACAACCGTATTATTCATTCTTTGCGCCATTTTGTTTGCCGGCTGTTCCAAGGATACAAAAGCAAAAACCATCACCGTAGGTCAGGGAGCAAATAAAGTTAAAATAACATATACTCCCGGTTATCAGTTCAATCCCGTTGAAGACGGGGACACCATAGCAACTATCAAGACCAACATGGGCGATATTAAGATAAAATTGTTTCCTGAGAAAGCAAAAAAAGCTGTAACGAATTTTGTTGAACTTGCAAAAAGCGGTTATTATGATAATTTAACATTTCACAGGGTAATTGAGGATTTTATGATCCAGGGCGGAGATCCTAATGGTGATGGCACCGGCGGTGAGAGTATCTGGGGAGAGCCATTTGAAGATGAGTTTTCTTATGATCTCTACAATTATCGCGGAGCACTTTCCATGGCCAATTCAGGCCCAGATACCAATGGCAGCCAGTTTTTTATAGTTCAGAAAAAAGATATGTCTGATGCTGAAATAGCAAGTCTTGTACAAGGTGGTTATCCTGAAGATATCATCAATCTTTATAAAGAACATGGTGGTACTCCATGGCTTGATTTCCGACATACGGTATTCGGACAGGTCTACGAAGGAATGGACGTGGTTGACAAAATTGCAGCCGTCAAGACGAATGAGAACGATAAACCACTGGAGGACGTAATAATTAAGACTATTGAAATTACGGAAGGGAAAAAATAAGAGGCACGATGAAAAGAAAGCAAGGCGGCAGGAAGTTTTTTGCCGCATTTCTTATAATATCAGGCATATTACTTTTTACTAATACAATTACTGCGCATAATTACTCCAATGACTGGAATTTCGGTGTTATTCTCCCCGCTGTAATGGGGCTTTGTTGCTTTGCGTATTCTGCGTTTTTATTATACGCAAAAGGACCCATTATCAGGAATAATGGTTTAAGAACAGCAATTTTAGCCGTTTTTATCGTATGCACCATATTCTTTGTGGTGGTGGAAGCCCTGATTATAATTGATCCGTACATACATGGAAAGCAGCAGGCCGGAAGAGTGGATACCGTTATTGTCCTTGGTTGCGGCATATGGCCTGACGGAAGGCCCACCCTGGCATTAAAGATGCGCCTGGATAAGGCAATTGAATATTATGAAGAGAATCCTCATGTAAAGATTGTTGTCACCGGCGGGCAGGGACCTAATGAGCCGTATCCTGAGGCATTGGCAATGGAAGAGTACCTGCTGAGCCACAAGGTACCTAAAGAAAAAATATTAATAGAAGATAAATCCACCAGTACGAGAGAAAATTTTGAATACTCAAGGAAAGTAATGAATCTTACGGATGACAAAATTGAAAAGATAGTCTTTGTAACTAATGATTTTCATGTATTGCGCGCCCGGATACTTGCCCGGCGATTCGGTTTTGATGCATATGCAATCCCTGCGCCGACACCAACGGTAATTGTATTTAACAGTTATCTGCGGGAATTCTTTGCATTCGTTAAATCCATGGTAGTAGATTATTGAGGATCATTTTTCGATATCACTCGTGGCGCCTATTCTGGTTAATATCATCTTGAGTGGCATATGTAATTCTGAGCGAAGCTAAGAATCTTTTATGTCATTGCAAAAGATCCTTCGACTACGCTGCGCTCAGCTCAGGATGACTGTTTAGGGCTGTGCTTCGCACCGTTCAGTATGACATTTGCAGGCGGGTGCAAGGTTGGTTTATAGCTTTAATTCCATAAATCTGGCGCCTTCATAAGGATTGTATACATAAGGTTCAATGTCATAGAATCCGAATGCTTTATATAATTTCAGCGCTTTTTTCATAGTCTCTAGCGTATCAAGCCTCATATAACCGTAATTTAAATTCCGCGCTTTTTCAATAATCTTTGAAATAAGCTGTTTTCCAATTCCCAGGCCCCTGTACTCATTGCGAACATACAACCTTTTCATTTCGCATATATTTCCGTTAATCTTGCGAAGAGCTACACAGCCTGCCGGCCTGCCGTCCGCTAAAGCCAATATCAAGGCTCCGTCAGGCGGACTATACTTACCAGGAAGAGTCTCCAGTTCTGAGTCGAAATTTTGGAAACAAAGATCTATGTCAAGCGACCGGGCATATTCCAAAAAAAGCTGTCTTGCTTCTTCCAGCATATATTGCCCTGTTACGCTTTTAAACTCGATAATGTGCTCACTGATATTACTTATTGATTCCATCAATTTTCTCCTTGTTTATACCGGATTGTCCTTTTCCTTGCCTAGAAGCACTGCGATAACTTCAGGGTATATTTCCTTTGCATGAGCCTTCCAGTTCCTGCAAATGGAGCGGGCATCATCCCTGGAGCCTACGGACAGCCTTATATCAATAAGAGGATTAAAATCCTCCAGGATCTTGCACTTTACTTCATACTCGTTTTCATTCTCCAGGGTGTACTCAGCTACTACCGAGGTTTCATGACGCAATAACGAGCGAATGGCATCAATGTTCTCATCCAGCCTTGTCCTAATACCGACAGGCAACAGGTTGATAAACATATCCAGCATTTTTTGGCCTTCTTCCGAAAGGCTGTAATAATCCAAATCATCCCTGGTTTCGGTTATTATGAGCTTATCCCGCCGCATTTCGTGAATGCTTTGCTGAAGAAGAAAATAGTTCATATAGCGGTTTTCCAGCATTATTCTTGTCAATTGCATGTTGCTTATCGGCATTCGGACTTTATACAGAAAATATAAAAGCAAAATTTTATTTTCGGCTTTTTCACGATTCTCCAAATCCATCTTTGGTACCCCTGACATATTTCTTGATTGAATTGCGAACGAATAATATGATCGCCCGTAACCATGGATATTATCCTGAGGTCAAGACGGGATCAATCGGGAGCCTAAACCTCCCGTTACGTTATAAGTATAATTAAAGTACGGCTGACTTACAATAAAAACTTAGGTACTTATGCATATTGCTTACAGTAAACAAAATAGGGTATAATTTTCAAAAATAAAAATGAGGGTGAGCTAATGGCAGGTACAATCACAGAAAAAATTCTCCGCGAACATATAATTGAAGGCGAAGCAAAAGCCGGTTGCGAGGTTGCCCTTAAGATAGATAACACACTTACTCAGGATGCGACGGGAACCATGGCTTATCTTCAGTTCGAGGCCATTGGGATTGACAGGGTAAAGACTCAGTTCAGTGTCAGTTTCGTTGACCATAACACTCTTCAAACAGATTTTAAAAACGCTGATGACCATCGATTCCTGGAATCCATAGCAAAAAGATACGGGCTTTATTTTTCAAAACCCGGTAACGGAATCTGCCATCAAGTCTTTCTTGAGCGGTTCGCAATACCCGGTAATACGCTTATAGGTTCTGACAGCCACACTCCTACCGCCGGCGGAATTGGCTGCTTTGCAATGGGAGCAGGCGGTCTTGATGTAGCTTGTGCAATGGCAGGAGCGCCTTTTCGTATCAAATACCCCAAAATCGTGGGGATACATCTTACCGGCAGGTTGAAGCCATGGGTTTCGGCAAAGGATGTTATTCTGGAAGTTTTACGCCTGGTAGATGTAAAAGGCAATGTAGGAAAAGTTTTTGAGTATTTCGGAGAAGGCGTAAAAACATTAAGCGTTCCGGATCGTGCCACAATAACGAATATGGGCACGGAAACCGGTTGTACCACAAGTATATTCCCAAGCGATGAAATAACTTATATTTTTTTGAAGGCTCAGGGCAGGGAAAAAGATTTCAGACCATTGGAAGCAGACCATGATGCGGTTTATGATGAAATTATTGAGATTAATCTTTCCCAAATAGAACCTATGGTTGCTCTTCCTCATAGTCCCGGTTCGGTTAAGAGGGTCAGAGAAGTTGGACCTGTTAAGGTTGATCAGGTAGCCATAGGATCATGCACCAATTCCTCCCTAAGAGACCTTAAAATAGTCGCCAAAATCCTGGATAATAAAACAATCGCAGATAACCTTCATGTATTTATAAGTCCCGGTTCAAGACAGGTGGTGGAACATCTTATTGAGGACGGCGACTATATTAAGCTTGTGAGGGCAGGAGTAAGAATTATGGAAAATGCCTGCGGGGCATGTATCGGTATGGGATGTGCTCCTGCATCGGGCAGTGTTTCTGTAAGAACTTTCAATCGTAATTTTGAAGGCAGAAGCGGTACAAAGGATGCAAAGGTTTATCTGGTCAGTCCTGAAACCGCCGCAGCCACGGCAATTAAGGGTGTGTTAACAGATCCCAGGGATCTTGGGGATTATCCTTCAATAACATTACCGGACAAGTTTATTATTAATGATAATATGATTGTAAAACCCCTCAGCGAAGAAGAAGCTAAGAAAGTCGAAATAGTAAGAGGACCGAATATTAAGCCGTTACCCTCCTTTGAACCTATTTCCGATACCCTTGAAGGAAACGTTCTGATTAAAGTTGGTGACAATATAACAACCGACCATATAATGCCAGCCGGTGCGAAAATCCTGCCTTTAAGAAGCAATATACCTGAAATATCCAAGTATGTCTTTGAGGCAGTCGATCCTAAGTTCTATGAAAAAGCCCGGGAGAACAACGGAGGATTTATTATCGGCGGTGAAAACTACGGTCAGGGCTCCAGCCGCGAACACGCTGCCCTGGCTCCGAAATACCTTGGAATCAAGGCTGTGATCGTGAAAAGCTTTGCCAGAATACATCTTGCCAACCTGATTAATTTCGGGATAGTGCCTTTGACCTTTAAGAATCCTTCCGATTATGAAAATATCAGCGAAGGCGACAGGATTGTAGTTGAAATCGGAGATTTGAAAGGAGCCTGTGTTCTTAAGAATATAACCAAAGGCATTACCATTGAGCTTGAACATACACTATCGCCACTGGATGCCGAGATACTGAAAGCAGGAGGAAAGCTTCCCTGGATTAAGAAGCAATTCCAATAATAAGGTAAATAAAGGAGGAAGCAATGTCTAAAATTATTATGAAGACTCCCCTCGTTGAGATGGATGGGGACGAAATGACCAGAGTAATCTGGAAATGGATTAAAGAAATCCTGATTGAACCTTATGTTGAGTTGAAAACCGAGTATTATGATTTGGGGCTTGAATACAGGGAGAAAACCAGGGATCAGGTTACCATTGATTCGGCAGAGGCCACAAAAAAGTACGGGGTGGCAGTAAAATGTGCCACGATTACTCCAAATGCAGCCCGTGTTAAGGAGTATAACCTGACTGAGATGTGGAAGAGCCCTAACGGGACTATACGTGCAATCCTGGACGGCACCGTGTTCAGGGAACCTATCCTGGTCAAAGGAATAACCCCCTTTGTACGTACATGGAAAAAACCTATTTCCATAGCAAGACACGCATATGGAGATGTATATAAGAACACAGAGATGAAAATAGAGGGACCGGGAAAGGCTGAACTGGTTTTCACCGATAAAGACGGAAACGAGACAAGAAAGACCATTCATGATTTTACTGATCCGGGCATTATTATGGGTATGCACAATACGAAGAAATCCATAGAAAGCTTTGCGCGTGCCTGCTTTAATTATGCCTTGGACAAAAGACAGGATTTATGGTTTGCTACCAAGGATACAATATCAAAGACATATGATCACAGCTTTAAAGACATATTCCAGGATATCTTTGACACCGAATATAAAGAAAAGTTTGAAGAAGCCGGTATTGAGTATTTTTATACACTAATAGATGACGCGGTTGCAAGAGTGGTGCGCTCGGAAGGCGGGTTTATCTGGGCCTGCAAGAACTATGACGGAGACGTTATGTCCGACATGGTAGCATCGGCTTTCGGAAGCCTGGCCATGATGACCTCGGTTTTAGTTTCACCTGAAGGGTACTATGAATATGAGGCTGCCCACGGCACGGTTCAGCGGCATTACTACCAGTACCTTGAAGGCAAGGAAACTTCAACAAATTCGGTGGCCACTATTTTCGCCTGGACCGGGGCTTTAAGAAAAAGAGGCCAGCTTGATGGGATTCCCGAGCTCGCGAACTTTGCTGACATGCTTGAAAAAGCCTGCCTGAAAACTATTGAAGAAGGTATTATGACAAAGGATTTGGTAGCATTGTCGGAACTGGAGAATAAAAAAGCTGTAAACACTAAAGAATTTTTATATGCGGTCCAGGAACGGTTAAACAGAATAATAAGGTAAAAGAGACTTATACTATTCAGAATAATTTTAAGTCAACAGGCAAGATTCTTCGACGGCCTACATAATGACAAGCGGTTTGTTATCCTGAGGCAAGAAAAACGCACCCTGTTGGGTCATTCCGAAGAAGTCGGAGAAACATATGTGTCAACTAAAAAGAATTTCAGGCTTATCCCCGGGATAATAAGTATTTGTCATCCCGGGGTCGTTAAGCTGTCTTGAAATTAAACGCAAAAATAAAAATCAAAGGGATATCGATGAAAATGAAGTATGACGGCATTGTAATATACAGCGATCTTGACGGAACACTTCTGGATTCGGAAAGAAAACTTTCAAAAGTTAATATGGATGCGATTAATTACTTTATTTCACAAGGCGGCAGGTTCGGAGTAGCTACAGGACGGATGGAAAGAACTACTGAGATTATGTTTCCAGATCTAAAACTGAATGTTCCGTCTATTTTTTTTAATGGCGCTATGGCTTATGATACAAGCTTAAAAAAAGTCTTGTTTAAAACCGTAATTTCGGGTGATCTTGAGCCTGTCCTGAAAAAATTTATATCGGAATATCCGGAAATATGTTGTGAAATAAACATTCACGGGAAGGCTTATGTTTTTAACCCTAATCATGTTTTACAAACGCAGCTGGAAAGAGAAGGCATTTTAGTTGAAGAAGCCCGGTGGGAGGATATCCCCGATGGATGGATAAAAGTATTGTTCATGGGAGACCACGGGACTTTGGAAAAAATTAAGGCGGATTTTGATAAACTGGGAAGAACGGATTTAAACATAGTTTTTTCCGAGGATGATATCCTGGATATAATGGAAAAAAGCGCATCAAAGGGTTCCGCTCTGAGCAAGCTTAAATCGCTTTACGGGGAAAATTGGCGCTTTGTTGTAGCCATCGGAGACAATGACAATGATATGGAGTTGGTACAAACTGCAGATTTGGGCATTGCGGTGGGCAATGCGTCGCCGGCAGTCAAAAAAGCGTCTGACTTTATAATTAAAGATCATAACACGCCATGTATCCCACAGGTATTAGAATTATTGGAATCCTATTTGTAACTTATATTAATTGTTGGTGGATTTATACCCGGTACTTGTTGATTGTGGAACGGTATTCATAATTAATTGCGGCACCTGATTTTCCTGCGAGGCCCACGTTGCGGACTATGTGAGATTACATAATCTTGGTTGGCAATTCTGCATAAACCATTAGTTAAACTGATAAAAACAAATATTAAAAACTTGCATTTAATTTGCAAGTTTTTTTTATTAAAATGTCATTGTACCCATTATATAAGTAACAATACGGTATAAATACACATTATCAAGAGCTGGACAAATGGCCCTGATTATCGGCGATTTCATGATTTATGTCAAATAATTGAAAATGAAATATTCTTTATAAAGAGTTGCAATAATATCTTGACGTGCGTCATAAGATTGTATACAATAGATAGAATAAGATTTGCATAAATATACGATACCAGGGTAATACACGAATATTTATGTCATTAATTATCTGTATATCCTGAGGTAAGATATTTTGCAAAGCATATTCAGCCCAAGATATTAGGTAAGAGAGAAGAAGAGGAGGTTATTTCATTGTACAGGGAGATGTCGCAGGAAGCGTTGGACAACTATTTCGATATAGCAGGTCAAGCCGTAGAAATTAAGAACAGGTTCAAACCAGGAGTTTATGAAAAGTACAATGTTAAACGCGGGCTGAGAAATAAGGATGGCTCAGGTGTTTTGGTTGGGTTGACCGAAATCGGGGATGTCCATGCTTTTATATTTGATGAAGGTGAAAAAGTGCCGGTTGAAGGTCGGCTTTTATATCGTGGTATTGATATTTATGATCTGGTAAATGGTTTTTTGTCAGAGGAGCGTTTTGGATTCGAGGAATGTGCATATCTTCTTTTGTTTGGAGAATTGCCAACCAAAACGGCTTTGGAACAGTTTAGCCAGGTGCTGGGGTCCAGGAGAAAAATCAGTGAGGATTTTGTCAGGGCCAATATATTGAACGCCCCAAGCCAGGATGTAATGAATAAAATGGCTCGCCTGGTTCTTACCATGTATTCATATGATGATAATCCTGATGATACCAGTATAAAGAATCTTCTCAGGCAAAGCGTGGACTTGATTGCCAAGTTTCCTGCCATGGCTGCGTATGGTTATCAGGCTAAAGCACATTATCTGGACGGCAAAAGTTTGTATATCCATAACCCGGATCCTGAGCTTAGTACTGCTGAAAACATTCTCAGGCTGTTGAGACCATCAAAGGAATATACCAAACTGGAAGCCGCTGTTTTGGATTTGGCCCTTGTACTGCATGCTGAGCATGGAGGCGGTAACAACTCAACCTTCACTGCACATGTAGTATCATCTTCCGGAACCGACATTTATTCATCAGTTGCTGCAGCAATAGGAAGTCTTAAAGGGCCCAAGCACGGTGGCGCCAATAATAAGGTTGTCAGCATGATGGCTGAAATTAAGAATGAGGTTAAGGATTGGGGCAGTGATGAACAAATCCGTGATTATCTTATCAAAATAATCAGGAAAGAAGCCTTTGACCGTACAGGACTTATATATGGAATGGGGCATGCGGTTTATACTCTTTCCGACCCAAGATGTATCTTATTGAAAGAACAAGCCGAAAAACTGGCTAAACAGGTTGGAAGAAGCGATGAGTTCGAGCTTTACACCAGAATAGAAAAACTTGCGCCTCAGGTTTTCAGGGAAGTTCGGAATACTGATAAACCAATGTGTGCCAACATAGACTTTTACTCGGGCTTTGTATATGATATGCTCGGTATTCCTCTGGAAATGAATACTCCGATTTTTGCCGTCGCAAGAATTGCCGGTTGGTGCGCGCATATTATTGAGGAACATTTAAACGGCTGTAAGATTATCAGGCCGGCGTACAAGTGCATTAAAAAACGGACTGAATATGTAAAGATGGAAGACAGGGGCTAAATAGACAGGGTATGAAAAGGAGCGAATGCTCCTTTTTTTTATTGGCTTTTTATTAAAATAGTTATTTACTTTCTGTCGAAAGAAATTAATATTAATATGCCGATTCAGTGAGATTTGTTAAAATATTATGACAATTCTTGTATATCATATCCTTCAAACGGTATAATGGAAACAAACTTTAAACTATACATAACAAAAGCTGGTTCATATGAAAAGAACAAGATTTATTTCCGCAATTTTATTAATAGTATGTTGCATATTCTCTGTGACACAATATGCCTTTGCGGATTCAACATACAGGTATGAATCTGAATCCTGGCAGCTTTACCGATTGGGACTCTTTGCCGGAGCTTCTTCCGACAGGTTCAACCCTGACCTTGGCGCAAAGTTGAATCGTCAAATAGGAATAACCCTGCTATTAAATTTATTTGGTAAGGCTTCCGAGGTAGAACAATTATCATTACAGGAAATAAACAGGATATTATTTCCCTATTCGGATCAGTCTTTTATTTCATCATGGGCCAGACCCTATATGGCATATGCTGTAAAAACCGGAATGGTTGCAGGGACATCTCCGACAACACTCGGCCCCTTAGGCAAGCTTGACGGAGTATCTTTCGCGGCAATGATTTTACGTTTTTTAGGTTATCCTGTCGAGCGAAAAGATTTTATTGATTCAATCAAAATCCTGTGTAACAAAGGGGGACTGGCTCCATCCGATATTGATTACTTCAATAAGCCAGAGCTAATAAAAGATGATGCGATTGGCATGGCATACGGCTCTTTATTTGCAGTATGCAAAAATGGAGAGAGGCTTATCGATAAGCTTATCAGTGCAGGTATTGTGGACAGGGAAACAGCTTCATCATTTAACCTCTTACGATATTATACGCCAATAGGTGTAAATGTCTCGAAAGGAAATTACATTGATAGGCCTGCAGATTATCAGAAAGTTTATGGTCTAATAACTGATGCGTTGCTTTCGGCTGAAACCAGTGTTGTACTGCCGAAGAATCAATACACCGAAAGATTTTCTGATATAGTAGATATAGTTGAAACTTGCCTGAGAGAAAATCCGGAGATTCTCTATTACAGGGGTTTTGTATACAATCCCAACGGTATGTTGACGTTTAGGTACAGCAAGGACAGATCGACTGTTTTATCCCACAGAGAAAAGTTGGAAAGCAGGATCAATGATATTTTATCGCAGTTAATAAAGCCCAATATGACGGATTACGAGAAAGAACTGGCCATACACGATTATTTGGTAGAAAACTGCGAATATGATATGGATGCCGTTAACGGCAATGAAATCAAGGCAGAGTCCTTTACGAATAGCCATGGTTTCCTTTTATTAAAGATATGCCTAATCGCGTTTTTGTGTGGTACAATGTGAAATGACGCTTATACATTAGGATGAGGTGCTTTGATTTGTATTTAAAATCTATAGAGATACAAGGTTTTAAATCCTTTGCCGATAAAATTGTATTACATTTCAATAAAGGTCAAACTTCGGTTGTAGGTCCGAACGGCAGCGGCAAGAGCAATATTGCGGATGCCGTGAGATGGGTTCTCGGTGAACAAAGCGCTAAAACTTTACGTGGCAGCAAGATGGAAGATGTTATTTTTGCCGGTACCCAGCACCGCAAACCTGTGGGGTTCGCTTCGGTCACAATAACCCTGGACAATTCAGATAAAATGCTCCCCGTTGACTTTACGGAAGTTACTGTTACAAGGCGAATGTATCGTTCCGGGGAAAGCGAATACTACATTAACAAGACCCAGTGCCGTCTGAAGGATATCCAGGAACTTTTTATGAATACCGGTGTAGGCCGTGAAGGTTATTCAATAATAGGCCAGGGGCGTATCGATGAGATTCTGAGTACCAAGTCCGAAGAACGCAGGCTGGTCTTTGAAGAGGCTGCCGGTATAACCAAGTACAAGGCCCGAAAGAAAGAATCGGAGCGCAAGCTCGAAATAACCAGGCAAAACCTGGCCCGTATTAACGATATCCTGATAGAACTGGAAAGCCAGTTAGGGCCTCTCGCTCAGCAGGCTGAGACAGCGCGTCGTTACATAGACCTGAGCAATGAGTTGAAGAGCATCGAAGTAAGCTTGTTTTTGGATACCATAGATAAGCTGAAGGTAAAGCTGGATGAAGTGGAAAACCAGACGCGGGAAATCAGGGAACAGATTGAGCAGGAGAACAGGAAAATTGAAAATATTAAAAACAGGAACAGAAGTAAGAATGAGCGTCTGGAACTTCTCAAAACAGAGATGGAAGAGCTCAGGAACCTGATACATAATATTGACAGTGAAATTGAAAAAAATGAAAGCCATATCAGGCTTTGTGAAGAAAAAATAGACCATCTTATTGCCAATAACGAAAACTTCGGCAATGATATAAATTCAATTAAAGAGCGAATGAAAGCCCTGGAATCGGACATTGAGAAGAAACGGTTCCGCCTGCAGCAAATGTCCCGGGATGAAGAGCGTTTTTCAAAGCTTCTTGAAGAGGCGGAAGAGGCTTTGGCTGGTATCCTGGCGAGGCTGGATGAGGGCGAAAGGCTCATTGAAGAGGCCAAACAGGCTATTATGGATAAACAGGATTCCTTATCCGATTCCAAGATACGACTTAATAACCTGAAAAATGATATTGAAAACTATCAGCAGCTCAAATCAAGGCTTGCTGAGGATATTCGTCAGTCAACCCTGGAAATTGACCGCGAAAACATGAAAAAAGAAGACTTGGATGTCTCATTGAGAAAAACGCGGGAAAAAATAAATTTGACCAAAAAAAGGCTTAATGATCTGGAACTTAAAAAAGCCGAAATCCAAAACAAGCTTAACGGTAAGAAAGCCCAACAGGAAAGCGTCAGCCGTTCCTACAGCGCTTTGGAATCCCGGAACAGGGTGCTCCTCGATATGGAAGCCAGTATGGAGGGATACAGTCAAAGCGTTAAGGCAATAAAGAGAGCTTGTCTTGAAAACAGTGAATTCGGCCGTGGAATACATGGGCCTGTAGCTCAGCTTATTACCGTGGAAGAGCGTTTTGAGACCGCAATAGAAATCTCTTTGGGAGTAAGCCTCCAAAATATTGTGACAGATGACGAATATGCCGCGAAACGTGCAATAGAGTATTTAAAAAGGAATAACCTGGGCAGGGCTACGTTCCTGCCCAAGTCAGCCATTAAACCCCGTACGCTGGATGAATCCCTGCTGGAAAGAATACGACAAATGCAGGGATTTGAAGGTATTGCCGCCGAAAAGGTAAAATGCGATGAACAATTCTCAGGGATCATTCTGAATCTTCTGGGCCGAACCGTGATAGTCGATAATATGGATTCGGGAATCAAAATGGCCAGACAGTTTGATTTTATGTTCCGTATAGTAACCCTGGAAGGCGAGCTTATAAATGCCGGCGGTTCCATGACGGGAGGCAGTAACGGCAGCAAGTCCTCAAGCATAATCGGGCGCAACCGTGTTATCAAGGAGAATGAAGCCGAACTAAAGAAACTCAGCGCCCTGATGAAAGCCATTGACGATGAAATGAGGATTATAGAAACAGAACTGGCTGAAGTCAACAACGCATATGAACAGGAACAGAAAGTATTATCGGAACTTGAACTGGTAAGATTAAGAGATGAAAATCATGTGGCTTCCATTTCGGATAACGTTAAAAAAATCACTGCAAGGCTTAATATGCTGAGGCAGCAGGAAAAAGAAACGGAAGAGCAGATAAAAGAGATCATGGCCGAGTGTGAGAAGGAATCTGCAAAAGTGAAGGCCATAGAAGAGGAAATACAGTTATTGAAAGCCAAAGTACAAGCTAACCAGCTTAAGAACAGGGATGAACAGCAGAAGCGGGATGAACTGCACAGAGATATAAATGATTACCGCGTTTCGGTCAACTCGATCAGGGAAAGCAAACAAAGCATTTTGGAACAGATTGAGATGCTCAATCATGAAAAGGACAGCAATACTGTAAGCATTGAAAAGCGTGAAGAAGAAAAGAAACGCAATTTAAAGCGTATCGAAGAGTTACAGGCTGAAATCCAGGGAATTCTGAAAAAGAATGCAAGCCTTAAGGAGGAGAGGACAGGACGCGAGCTTAAACTTGAGGCACTTGCCGAAGAAAGAAGAGTATTGGAAGAAGAACTTTCCGGCATGCTGGATAAAGTCACTGAGCATAACAGCACCATAATTACCCTGCAAGAGATGCAAGGTAAGATCGAAGCAAAAAAAGCTAAGATGGAAAGCGAACTTGAGACATTTCAGAACAGGCTATGGGACGAGTATGGCCTTACATATGGAAACGCTCTTGAGCTGAGACAGGAAATAAATAATGTCAGGGCTACCCAGAACAGGATAAATGAAATAAAAGCTGAAATCAGGGAGCTTGGACCAGTAAACGTAGCGGCTATAGAAGACTATTCCAAAACAAAAGAACGCTACAGCTTTATGAAGAATCAGCATGATGACCTGGTTAAGTCGGAAGAAAAACTAAGAAGGGTTATCCATGAAATAACCCAGGTGATGAAAAAACAGTTTATAGAGCAATTTGAGATAATAAACAAGAATTTCAATATTGTATTCAGGGAATTATTTGAAGGTGGCTTTGCGGAAGTACGGCTTGCCGATGAAGAAAATGTGCTGGAAAGCGCTATTGATATAATCGTACAGCCGCCGGGAAAGAAGCTCCAGAATATGATGCTGCTTTCGGGCGGTGAAAGAGCATTGGTGGCAATAGCCCTTATATTTGCAATATTAAGGATGAGACCGGCTCCTTTTTACATACTGGATGAGATTGAAGCATCGCTGGATGATGCAAATGTCTATAAATTCGCCGAGTACCTCAGGCGATATACCGACAAGCTTCAGTTTATAGTGATAACTCACAGGAAAGGCACAATGGAAGCCGCTGATATCCTGTATGGCGTTACCATGGAGGAGCACGGGGTATCCAAGGTAGTATCATTGCGAATGGATAACGATTTGAAGCAAAACGTCGGATAGTAATTTACCGGCAAACATAATTAAAATGAAAGGAAATCAGTATGGCAAAGAATAAATGGTTTGGCTGGGGAAAGAAGAATGAAACGGAAAAGCAGGAAGATACGCTTATCCAGCCCGTCGAAGAGGATCAAGAAAATACAATAGCTGAAGAAAACAATGCGGATACTGAAAAAACCGACGAAGATCAAACAACGCCTGAAATACCCGAAAACATTAAAGTAGGGTTTTTCGGACGACTTAAGAACGGGCTGAAAAAGACCAGGGACTCAATAACACGAAGAATCGATGAAGTGCTTGTTTCTTTCGGAAAAGTAGATGAGGAGCTTTTTGAGGAACTGGAAGAGATACTGATAACATCAGACATGGGGATGACTACTTCGCTTAAGATAATAGATGAGCTCAGAGAAAAGGTGAAAAACGAGAGGATCGCCGATACAAAAGATATTCGCGAAGCGCTTAAGAAGATAATAGCATCTAAGCTTACCGATGAGAATACCCGGCTGAAGCTTGACACCAGGCCGTCGGTTATTGTGGTTATCGGGGTTAATGGCGTAGGTAAAACCACGTCTATAGGCAAACTGGCGCATCACTTAAAAAAACAGGGCAAAAAGATTACCGTTGCTGCTGCCGATACTTTCAGGGCAGCGGCCATTGATCAGCTGGAAATATGGACAAACAGGGCCGGTGTAGACTTAATAAAGCATTCTGAAGGGGCAGCCCCTTCGGCTGTAATCTATGATGCCATTCAACATTGCAAATCAAAGGATGCCGATGTATTGATATGCGATACGGCAGGAAGGCTCCATACCAAAAAGAATCTCATGGAAGAATTAAGAAAGATTTTCAGGATTATTCGGCGGGAACTGCCCGATGCCGATATTGAAACTTTATTGGTACTGGATGCTACTACAGGCCAGAACGCGGTTTCACAGGCCAAAACTTTTTCAGAGGTCTCCGAACTTTCGGGAATTATTCTTACCAAGCTGGACGGAACTGCAAAAGGCGGAATTATAGTCTCCATAAAGTCCGAATTAAATATACCGGTTAAATTTATCGGTGTTGGTGAACAAATGAATGATCTTCAGCCGTTTAATCCTTCGGATTTTGTTGAAGCTCTTTTCAGCGCTCAATAAATCTAGTTTTTAATAGTTGATACGCGGACTGAACAGCGGCTTGTCAATATATACAAAAATATTGTTAAATAAATATCAAATTATGCATTATATATCTTGACTTTTGATATCCCCAAGGAGTATCATGATTTTAACAGTTTAATTTAATAATCGGATGAAGACTTAGGGAGAGCGGCTTATTAAGCACACCGAAGGAGTAAATCTCTCAGGTAAAAAGACCTAAGTCGGACGGATCTCTGGAGAGACCTTTTTGAAAGGCGCCGAAGGGGCAAATCCATATTTTGTGGATGACTCTCTCAGGCAAAAGGACAGAGGGTAAAGCAATAAGCGATAGCGTCATTCTGAATGAAGCGAAGCAGAAGGAAGAATCTCTGTGGTTCTTTGAGTCTTATTTGGAATTATATCAGGATGACTGATGTCGGCTACTGTTTTTGCTTATTACAAAAAGGTGCTTGAGCAGAGGTCAAACGATTGTAAGTTTGGCTTTTTTAGTTATTAAAGCCGGTTTTATAGTTAATTTTCAGGAGGTAGAACTATGGCCAAAATAATTGTAACAGACAAAATGGCAGCAAACGGAATTGAGTACCTTAGAAGCAAGGGACATCAGGTTGATACACCATTTGGGATTTCTCCGGAAGAACTCGAGAAAATTATCGATCAATATGACGCAATCATCGTGAGAAGCGCAACGAAGGTAAAAGGAGCCGTTCTTGAAAAGGCTGTGAATCTTAAAGTTGCCGGCCGCGCGGGTAATGGCGTGGATAATATTGATGTGGAAGAGTGTACAAGAAGAGGTATAACAGTAGTAAATACCCCCGACGGGAATACCATGGCAGCGGCAGAAATGACGATAGCATTAATATATGCCTGCTTCAGAAATATTCCCCAGGCTTATCATGCCGCTAAAAACAGGGATTTCCGCAGAAACAGGTTTATCGGGGAAGAATTGGACGGCAAAACCGCGGGCATCATAGGACTTGGTAAAATCGGTTCGGTTGTTGCAAAGAAACTAAAGGGCGTTGGGATGAAGGTTATCGGATACGATCCTTACATATCTGATGAACGTGTTGCCAGCCTGGGAGTTACTCGTGCAGAGACCCTTGACGATCTGTTGAAAGTTGCCGATGTAATTACCATACATATACCTAAAACTCCTGAAAGCAAGAATCTTATTGGTGCAAGAGAACTTGCCCTGTGTAAAAAGGGCGTTCGTATCGTTAATGTTGCCAGGGGCGGCATGATTGATGAAAAAGCCCTATATGATGCCATTGTATCCGGACATGTGGCAGGTGCGGCACTTGACGTTCAGGAGGTCGAACCCAATTTCAACAAGGCTCCTGAGGAACAGGATTATTGGAACCCGCTTCTGGATCTGGACCAGGTTATATTTACTCCACATCTCGGGGCATCTACCAAAGAAGCCAATATCAACTGCTCATTAGGCGTGGCGAAAAATGTTGAAGCGGTACTGAACGGAGAATTGGTAGCAGCGGTTAATATGCCTCATTTCTCCGGCGATATTGAAACGCTTAAGCCATATATAATCCTGGGAGAAAAGTTAGGCGCAATATATTACCAGGCTGAACAGGAAAGGGTTCAGAAAATTGAGGTTGTATATAGCGGTGATTTGGTTGATCAATCAACCAAGCCGATTACGCTGGCAATCATTAAAGGATTTTTATCTGTTGTCAGCGAATCTGAAGTCAATTATGTCAATGCTCTGCTTAAGCTTAACGAAATGGGTGTGGAACTCGTTGAGAGCAAATCCAGCCACCTTGAGAAGTATACCAATCTGATCACCGTTAAATTCTACAGAAAGAGCAATATGATTTCTGTGGCCGGTACGGTATTTGGCAAGGATTCTGTTCGTATAGTTGACTTCTTCGGATATAAACTGGACTTCGAGCCGACTAAATATGTTCTGGCGTTGCAGAACATGGACGTTCCGGGTATCATCGGCAAGGTGGGTACTCTTTTAGGTCAGAATAATATCAATATTGCGGCAATGCAATGGAGCCGCCGTGACCCAAGCTCAAACAAAGCCGTATCCTTTGTAAGCGTGGACAGTGATGTATCTGAAGACATAATTGAAAAGCTGCGCAATACTGATGGAATACTGAAAGTTTCCAAGTTATACTTTTGAACATAAATAAACATTTGGGAGGAATACCGTGGACAAGAATCTGAAAGCCGTTATAGCCAAAAAAGTGGAAAGAACGATGAATAACCTTGTCAAAAACAACATGATGGCTTTTTATGTTGAGAGCAAAGATGAGGTTGTTAACAAGGTTGCTGAATTAATTAATGAAGGCGAAACGGTAGCTGTCGGAGGTTCGGTGACTCTGGAAGAAACCGGGGTGCTGGAACATTTAAGATCAGGCCGTTATAACTTTTTAGACAGATATGAGGAAGGATTGACCAGAAATCAGGTTGAAGAGATTTTCAGAAAATCATTCTTTGCTGATACCTATTTGACAAGTACCAATGCCATAACCGAGGACGGAGAACTCTATAATGTGGATGGCAATGGGAATCGGGTAGCCGCGATGATTTATGGCCCCAAAAGTGTTATAGTGGTCGCGGGAATCAATAAGATCGTAAAAAACACGGACGAGGCTATCGAGAGAGTTAGGCGAATTGCAGCTCCTGCCAATACAATAAGATTAAATAAGAATACACCCTGTGCCAAAACAGGATATTGTGTTGACTGCAGGACCGAAGATCGTATTTGCTGCTCATATACGGTTTTCAGGCAACAGAGACAAAAAGACCGTATAAAGGTTATTCTCGTAGGGGAAAGCCTTGGATATTGACGTAATAAAGTTAAAATATGTCAATGAAAAGCGGGGAATAATTCCCCGCTTTTTTGTGACTGCCTGTTGTGATATATTATTCATAAATCATTAGAAACCGAAGGAGGCACAAATATTTTGAAACAAAAGATCGGTCTTGTATCCCTGGGTTGTCCCAAAAACCTTGTAGACAGTGAAATTATGCTGGGGACCTTAAAGGATGCGGGCTATGAGCTGACAGAGAAGCATGACACCGCTGATGTGATTATAGTAAACACCTGCGCTTTTATCGGGGATGCCAAGGAAGAAGCCGTAATAGCTATTTTAGAAGCCGCGCGTTACAAGGAAGAAGGGAATTTGAAGCTTTTAGTTGTAACAGGCTGCCTGGCAGAACGATACAAAGCTGATATATATAAAGAAATACCTGAAGTTGATGTAGTGGTGGGAACCGGCAGCATAGACCAATTGCCTGAAATAATCGGAAAGCGTCTGGAAGAAGGTTCGGCTGAAAAAACAGTATACGCGAATACTCCGAATAGTGTTGATTATATGGAGCTTGCCCGTCTTGTGACTGATCAAAAGCCTTATGGATATTTAAAAATTGCCGAAGGCTGTTCCAACAGGTGTACTTACTGTATAATACCCAGTCTGAGGGGGGATTACAGAAGCCGTACAATAGAGAATATCATTAAAGAAGCAAAGTTTTTGGCTCAAAAAGGCAAAAAAGAGATTATCCTGATAGCCCAGGACGTTACATGTTACGGGACAGATATTTACAAAGAGAAAAAGCTTGTGGAACTTGTGCGTGAAATCAGCAGGATTGAAGAGATAAAACGCATAAGGCTGTTGTATTGTTACCCGGAATTAATAGACGACAACCTGATTGCTGAAATGAAGAATAATCCGAAGTTGTGCAAATATATGGACATTCCCATTCAACATATATCGGATAAAATACTTAAAGCTATGGGAAGACGGGGAAGCAAATCGTATATATACAATTTGCTGGATAATATTAGGGCGGAGATTCCCGATGTCGTATTAAGGACTTCTCTTATAACCGGATTTCCGGGTGAGACTGAGGAGGATTTTGCCGAACTCTATGAGTTTGTAAAGGCCGGCTATTTCCAGCATCTTGGTGTGTTCGCCTACTCAAGGGAAGAAGGAACGCCTGCATATAAAATGAAAGGACATCTGCCGCAGAAGGTTAAAACTGAACGGCGAAACAAGCTCATGGAACTGCAAATGGCAAATGTTGAAAAATATAATAGTTCCCGATTGGGGCGAACATATGATACAATTGTCGATGGGATAGCCGAGGATGGTATTTTTTATGTGGGACGCACCTATGCCGAAGCGCCAGACATAGATTCGGTTATTTATTTTACCTCTGCTGAGCCGTTGGAAATTGGTATGACAGTGCCTGTAAAAATGCTTTGCCCGGACGGCTATGACCTGGTAGGAGAAGTACAGTTTTAATGGGATTGGTGAAAAAAATGAACCTGGCGAATAAAATCACAATTTCAAGAATCCTGGCAACCCCTGTTTTCTTATTCTTTCTGATTCCGGGATGGTTCGGGCAGTTTTTCGGACTTGACCAATGGGGCAGATATGTTGCGGCTGTTATATTCGTGGTTGCGTCTGTTACGGATATGGTTGACGGAAAGATTGCAAGAAAGCAGAACATGGTTACGGAACTGGGAAAGTTCCTTGATCCGATTGCCGACAAATTGCTGGTAACATCTGCTCTGATAGCATTAATAAAGACTGACAACCTGTCAGTTTGGGCAGTTTTTATTATCATAGCCAGGGAATTTATTGTAACAGGCTTCAGAATAATTGCGGCCGGACGCGGTGTTGTCATAGCCGCTGATAAATGGGGAAAAATTAAGACTGTGGTTCAGATTATCGCAATCGTGGCAATTCTCATCAGGAATTTTCCAATATCACTTGTCACCGATTTTCCTGTGGGAATGGTATTAATGTATATAGCCGTTGTCCTAACCATAATTTCAGGAGTTAACTATATAGCAAAAAACGTTCAGGTGCTCAACTGACCACAGCCATGGGGACGGTTATTCCGAAAAGTTCGTTTCGGGGATATGGTAACGCAGAAGAATTGTCTTCTGTCTAAAAAACATAAATAATGTAATGTCCTTTACAACCGGCGAATTTTATGCTAAAATAACCAAGTCTATCGAACCGAATGCGCGGTTAATGGCTCTCCGACCATTTACTGGGCATACGGCAATTTAAAGAGAGGAGAATGATTCATGGCAAGAATGTCTAAACAAGAGATTATTGCTAAATATGCGCTGCATGAAGGTGATACAGGTTCACCCGAAGTACAGATTGCGCTTTTAACCGACAGAATTAATCATCTTACCGAGCATTTGAAGATTCACAAGAAGGATCACCATTCCCGTCGCGGACTGTTAAAAATGGTCGGTGCAAGAAGAGGCCTGTTAAACTATCTTATGAAAAAGGATATTAACAGGTACCGTGATATTATTGCAAAGCTGGATATCAGAAAGTAATTATCCAGCATGCCTTGTTGTAAAACAAAATAGATTTGGGGCGGATTTCCGCCCTTTTTTAACACGGGTTTGTTTTTCTAAAAATTTCCTGCAGAGGGGAATAAAAAAGGTTATTTTATTAGACAGAAAACCGATAATATAGAGGGAATAACCTCATAAATATAATGAAAAAATAATATTGAAAACGATTCCAGATAGCCAAGGGCAACAGAAGATCAGAGAAGAGGCTGCAAGTCTCTTGGAGCCTGTTCCCTGACCTTTTGTCCCTGACTATCGTACCTTGACAGGTTGTTGAAACACTGAAAAGGTACATGGAATCGGAGAAAAGGAGTAGATATATGAAGAAAGTCTATAATTTTGAAGTGGCAGGCCGCCCGCTTTCAATTGAAGTAGGCCAGTTGGCACAATTTGCTAATGGCTCGGCTTTGGTTCGTTATGGTGATACTGTTGTTCTATCAACTGCAACTGCTTCAAAAGAACCCAGGGAAGGAATCGATTTTTTTCCGTTGAATGTTGATTACGAGGAAAAGCTTTATTCTGTCGGGAAAATACCTGGAGGATTTATAAAGCGTGAAGGTAAACCCACTGAAAAAGCAATACTGGTTTCAAGGGTAATCGACAGACAGATGCGTCCAAGGTTCCCGAAAGATCTCAGGAATGATGTGGTAATAGTAAATACTGTGATGTCAGTAGAACAGGACTGTTCTCCGGAATTTGCGTCAATAATCGGTACAGTCGTTGCTCTGTGTATCTCGGATATTCCTTTTAACGGTCCTATCGCGGGTGTAATACTGGGACTTGTTGATGGCAAGGTTGTTATAAATCCGACGGCGGAGCAAAGAGCGAAAAGCGACATGTATGTTACTCTTTCGGCTGATAAGGAAAAGATTATAATGATTGAGGCCGGAGCCAACCAGGTACCTGAAGAGGTAATGCTGGAGGTCATTAAAGTGGGACATGAGGAAATAAAACGTATTATAGGTTTTATTGAAACCATTGTTGAGGAAGTGGGAGTTCCCAAGTTTGAATATGAACCTGCCGTAATTCCCGAAGAAATCTGGACAGCTGTATACAATATGGCAAAGGATGATATGAGGGCTGCTCTTGAAAACGCAGACAAGGCAATCAGGGAAAGCCGGGTAGAAGCCGTATGTAAAGATGTCCAGGAAAAATTGGCTGAGACTTTCCCGGATCAGGCTACGGCAATTGGTGATGCTCTATATAAACTCCAGAAAAAAATTGTAAGAGGAATGTTATTAGACGAGCATAAGCGTGTTGACGGGCGTTCACTGATGGAAATTCGTCCGCTTTCAGCAGAAGTATCACTTCTTCCGAGAACTCATGGTTCAGCATTATTCCAGCGCGGACAGACGCAGATTCTTACCAATGTTACTCTTGGTCCGCTGGGTGAAGGGCAGAAGTTGGATGGCGTTGATTTGGAAGAAGAAAAACGCTATATGCATCATTATAACTTCCCATCTTATTCGGTGGGCGAAGCCAAACCTTCTAGAGGTCCCGGTCGCCGCGAAATTGGTCATGGCGCCCTGGCAGAAAGAGCTCTTGAGCCTGTTATACCCAGCGAAGAGGAATTCCCATATGCCATTCGGCTTGTTTCCGAGGTCCTGATGTCTAACGGTTCGACATCACAGGGCAGCGTATGTGCCAGCACTTTGGCCCTGATGGATGCAGGCGTGCCCATTAAGGCTCCTGTTGCGGGAATATCGGCGGGGCTTGTGGTTGATGAGGAGAATCCCGACAGGTTTGTTACTTTCATGGATATACAAGGTATTGAAGACTTCTTTGGAGATATGGACTTTAAGGTTGCCGGCACAAAGAAAGGTATAACTGCGATCCAGGTGGATATTAAGGTGGAAGGCCTTACCTATGAAATTATTCGGCAAGCCTTTGAAATAACCAGAAAAGGCCGGATCCAGATCCTGGATGAATGTATGTTGCCTGTTATATCAGAACCTAGACCGTCCCTGTCGCCATATGCTCCGAAGATTTATCAGACAAAGATTGACGTTGATAAGATTCGCGAAGTCATTGGTCCCGGCGGAAAAGTAATTAACAAGATTATTGCTGAAACCGGTGTTAAGATTGATATCCAGGACGACGGTTCGGTTTACGTGGCTACTCCTGATGAAGAAGCAGGACACAAAGCTATTAGAATCATAGAGGGTATCGCTGGCGATGTTCAAATCGGAGCTATATTCAGCGGAAAGGTTACCCGTATAATGAACTTTGGAGCATTTGTTGAATTCCTCCCCGGAAAAGAAGGCCTGGTGCATATATCCAAGCTTGACAACAAGCGTGTAAACAGGGTCGAAGACGTAGTTAAAGTCGGTGACGAAATACTGGTTATGGTTATGGAAGTAGACAAGCAGGGAAGGATTAATCTTTCCAGAAAAGACGCATTGGGTGAAACAAGTAAATCCAACAATAAAATTAACAATAAATACAACAATAATAAATATAACAAAAGATAAAACTAATAACAGCATTATTAAACAATAACAGCGCTGACCGGAGTGTTATAATTTCGGTCAGTTTTTAATTTTTCCAAGGGGACAAATACATTAAATCACCCTATCCTAAATTTAGCCAATAACCATAATCACCGTTCCATTAATTATGATAATATAATTAGGCGGATACAAGGTTTCTCATTGAGATAAGCCATCTGCCTCTGCAATAGATTCTTCCCTGTGAAAAATGTTTATTTCTCGCAATATAATGGTAAAATCTTAAGGTGCGAGGTGTATTATGAACAGTAAGCTTAAGGTTTTGTACGTATCAGCCGAATGCGCGCCTTACATTAAGGTCGGCGGACTTGGTGACGTAGCAGGTGAACTTCCGTTAAAACTGAAGGAACTGGGAGTCGATATTCGGGTTGTAATTCCCGGCAATAAAGATATAGATTATCCTACCCAGTACAAAGGAGATTATCCGGTTAACCTGGGATGGCGCAAAGAGACCTGTATCGTCAGAGAAATTGTAAATGCGCCTGTTAAAACCTTTATAATTGATAATTACCATTATTTCGGCAGGCAAGGCGTTTACGGACACAATGACGACAGTGAGAGGTTTGCCTTATTCTGTGCTGCTGTCTATGAAATGATTTTGAGATTTGACTTTATGCCGGATATCGTACACCTTAACGACTGGCACACGGCGCCTGTCGCCATGTTGCTGAGGGAAAACGAGCGCGAGCACGGTGAATTGTCTGAAATATCCATAGTTTATACCATCCATAATCTTGAATACCAGGGCGTAAGCGACCGCAGTGTATTCAATCTTTTTGGTGTTAAAGACGTCGTCTTTAAGGTTGACAGGGTAGAATACTACGGTTGTTTTAACCCTATGAAAGCGGGAATAAATTATGCCGATATTATCAATGCCGTAAGCAAAACATCGGCTAAGGAAATGCTCACTCCCAGGTTCGGGTTCGGACTTGAGGGCGTGCTTAAAAATCGTGAACCGGCAATAAGAGGCGTATTGAACGGAATCAGTCAAAACAAATGGGATCCCCGGACAGACAAATATATCTATTGCAATTATGCTCAAAACGATATGGAAGGCAAAAAGAAAAACAAAAAAGAGCTCCGGAAAGAGCTGGGACTTAATGACAGCGATGTCCCCCTGTTTTCTGTCGTAAGCAGACTGGTGCCGAATAAAGGTCTTGATTTGATGGAACCGGCATTTGAATATATCCTGAAAAATAATAACCAACTGGTCATTCTGGGAAGCGGAGAAAGATTCTACGAAAAAATGTTTGTTGAGTTAACCGAAAAATATCCCGGACTGGTTTCGGTCAATATTGAGTTCAATGAGGAAAAGGCCAGAAAAATCTACGCTGGAAGCGATATATTCCTTATGCCGTCACGATATGAGCCCTGTGGTTTAAGCCAGTTAATTGCCATGAGGTACGGCACTGTACCGGTGGTTCATAAAACCGGAGGACTGGCCGATACAGTTATTGATGAAGCTTCCAATAAAGGCTCAGGAACAGGTTTTGTTTTCAGCAAATATTCAAAAGACTCTTTTATAAGGGCCATAAAGAAGGCAATCAACCAATACAACGACCGGGATTCATGGCGGCAGCTTGTAAAAAGAGCTATGATAAAGGATTATTCCTGGGAAAATTCCGCTTTGGAATACCTATCAATATACCGCGAAGCTAAGGTCATGAATACTAAAAGAAAAAGCGAAGGAAGGATTTTAATTTGAAGAAAAAAGAGAAGGCTGCGATTATACTGAAGGAATTAAGATCCCTATACCCCGACGCCACATGTACCCTGGACTATAAAACGCCACTGGAATTGCTTATAGCCACGCAATTGGCGGCGCAATGCACTGATGCAAGGGTTAATATCGTAACTAAGGATCTTTTCAAAAAATATCGGAATGCGGAGGATTTTGCAAGCGCCGATTTATCTGAACTTGAGGAGGATATTAAACCGACGGGATTTTTCCGAAATAAAGCCAGGAATATAAAAGAGTGCTGTATCAAGATTTTAAGGGATTATAACGGCAAAGTGCCTGATAATATGGAAGATTTGCTGAGTCTGCCCGGTGTAGGAAGGAAGACGGCAAATGTGATATTGTCAACTATATTCAACAAACCCGGGGTAATTGTTGATACCCATTGCATGAGGCTTGCCAACAGGCTCGGGCTGACAAAGTCGCAAAATCCTGATATTGTTGAACGCGATCTTATGAAGATTCTTCCGAAAAGCGAATGGGCTAACTTTTCTCATTGTCTTGTTTTCCACGGACGCGAAATTTGTCATGCCAGAAAGCCAAAATGCGAAAATTGTTGCATTTTGCCATATTGCGCGTATGGAAATAAAAATATAAAATAGTAATAACAATATTGGGGGCTGTAAATGCAAGTGGATAAGGAAAATACATTAAATCCGATGCCTGATGATGTCATTTTCGCTTTGGACATAGGTACCCGTACCATTATAGGTGTAGTAGGTGCTCAAAGAGATGAGCGCTTTTTTGTGCAGGCAGCCGAAATGATAGTTCATGAAAGCCGTGCCATGCTTGACGGCCAAATTCATGATATTGCAAAAGTTGCACAGGGTGCTGCCAAAGTTAAGGATGCCCTGGAGAAAAAACTGGGACATGAGCTTACCAGGGTATCAATCGCTGCTGCGGGACGGGTCTTAAAAACCTGCCAAATTAAGGTAGAGCGGGATATTGAAGAAGGTAAGGAAATCGATCAGCAATTTATCAGCGCTCTTGAGATGGAAGGCATCCAGAAGGCACAGGCAGAGATTGAAAAAAGCCTCCCTTCCTCCGAAAAAGACCAGTATTATTGTGTTGGCTACAGTGTGGTTACATATTATTTAAATGATTATGTTATTTCAAGTTTGGCCGGACATAAAGGACACAAAGCCGGCGTTGAAGTTCTGGCAACCTTTCTTCCCCAGACTGTTGTAGACAGTCTCTACACTGTTATGAACAGGATTAACCTGGAAGTAAACTTTATTACCCTGGAGCCTATCGCAGCCATTAATTTGGCTGTACCGAAAGATCTGCGCCTTCTTAACCTTGCCTTGGTAGATGTTGGCGCCGGTACGTCCGATATTGCAATTACAAAATCAGGTACCATAACTGCCTATGCTATGGTACCCATTGCAGGGGATGAAGTAACCGAAGCTATTGCTCAAAACTATCTTGTGGATTTTGAAACCGCGGAAAAGGTCAAAATTGCTCTGTCGGACAAGGAGGAAGACATAGTTTTTACAGATATACTTGATAATGAAGTGAGAGTTAAAGCCGATGAGGTTATCGGGGTAATCAAACCGGTAATAGATAATCTTGCTAAAACAATTGCCGAAAGAATCCTGGAACTTAACGGCGGAAAAGCTCCAAATGCAGTTTTTTTAGTGGGCGGGGGAAGCCAGTCAAAAGGTTTATGCGAGGCAGTAGCAAATGCTATTGGGCTGCCCGGAGACAGGGTAGCAGTAAGAAAACGAAGCATAGCCAAAAATATCGATATCGACGAGTCGATACACATACTGGACGGACCCGATTCAATTACACCATTGGGTATATTGGTTACCACTGCCCTTACAAGGGGCCAGGATTTTTATTATGTAACTGTTAATGACAAAAAGGTGCGTTTGTATAATGCGAGAAGAATGCTTGTATCCGATGCGCTTATATTGGCGGGATACAATCCGGACCAGTTGATATGCAGGTCAGGCAAAAGTTTGAAGTTCAAGTTGAATAATAAGGACAGGACCATACGGGGAAGCATGGGCAAACCTGCCGAGATATATTTGAACGGCAGGGAGGCAAGCCTTAACAAGATTATAGAACCGGGAGACAGGCTTACTGTTATACCGGCTGAAAATGGCAGAGACGCGGAAGTTTCGGCAAAGGATTTAGCCGAAGAATGCAAGCCTGTATATGTTAGATTTAATGCTCAAACTTATACGGTATTGCCCAAAGTATTGATAAATGGCATAGAAGTTCCTTTGGACACCCTTGTTAAGCAAGGCGACAGGGTTGATATTGTATATGATTATACCCTGAGGGATATATCACGGCTTTTGGAATTTAATCCGTTGGTTTCGGACTTTTTGATAAACGGCCGTTCTGCCGAGATGGATATGGTGTTAAAGCCGGGGGACGAGGTCACGGTTTTTCCCAGGGAGTATAAGGATATATCTTCTGAAGAGACTGATATTGAAACCCGATATGATGAAACTGAGGAAGAGCTTCAAACTGAGGGGAAAAGTTCAGAATCCTCCCGTGATGACGATGCTCTCCTGGAGACGGAACAAAAAACCGTTGGGAATAACGGAATAAATGTAATCGTAAATGAAAAACCTGTTAACTTACCGCCCAAAAATACCGATTATTTGTTCGTAGACATTTTTAATTTCATTGACTTTGATCTGACAACTCCAAAAGGAATTATTATGCTGAAACTAAACGGTAAGGATGCCGGTTACGCCGATAAGATTAAATCCGGCGACAGGATCGATATATACTGGCAGAAGTAACAGTTAAAAACTTTATGGAGGAAGCCCTTGGAAGACATTAAACAGGATCTCAATGAAATAACGTATGCAAATTATTTGAAGTTCGAGCACAATATCACAAAAACAGGATGGGTTGTACCGGCATTTTTGATCCTTGAAGATCTTTTTGCAAGAAGAATCCTGTTAAATCAGCCTGTTGTCATAAGTGTCCTTATAATACAAGGTCTGTTGTTTTGCCTGTTTATAGGCTTAAGCATATTTAAAACCTGGCAGGCAAAATGCTTAGATAAAGAGAATAAAGAAGTATTATTTGAATTGATTAAACTGTTTGAAATAATTATATTCGCGGTATTAGCAAGTACAATGTACCATGGCGCGTTCTTTCATTTTGCAGCCCTTTTGCCCGTTGCTTTTATAACCTTGACGAGGGGATTCAAAAAGACGATCCCGTATATAGTATTAAGTTTTACAGCCCAGGTTCTGTCTCAGTATGTAATGCTTACACGGCTTGCCAAATCCGGAACGCAAACCTTGATAAGTAATTTTGCATATCTTGTTGTAATCACCGTTGTACAATATTTTCTTTTCGCTCTTTTCTGTTTTATATGGAGCGGGATATACAATGAGTACGCCAGGGGCAGGGCGGAGAAAAATATATTGATTGATCGTTTAGGCGACAAGTATGTTCAGCTGAATCAAGCCAAAAAAGAGATTCAGAGCCATTATGACAAGCTGATAGAGACTAACAATCAGCTTGAAGAAGCAAATCGCAAGCTGACGGCAAGTTTGGCCGAGCTATTTACACTGCAGCAAATATCGCAGGCAATAACCTCTATTTTTGACATGAATGAGCTCTTAAAGTTTGTTAACGATGTTATTATTGGCGTTATGGGTGTTTCCCACTCAACAATCGCACTTTGTTATGGGCCCCAGAATAAGCTTAAGGTACAGGTATCCAGTATTGTTGACAAAAAGGATCTGGCTATTGTTTCGGATTATATAAACTGTGATATTCTTAAGCCTTCTACGGAAGAAGGCCGTTCAATGATTGACAACGATGTTAATGAAAAAGATTATCCATTTACCAAGGGACGCAATATCAAGGCAATGATTTGTGTGCCTCTTCTGGCAAAGGGGAAGACATTAGGCATTGTTCTGATTGAACATAAGATGAAAGATGCGTTTGATTATGAGAACATGAGACTTTTGGAAGTTATATCCCAGCAGATCAGTATTGCTATTGAAAATGCGAGATTATATCAGCAGATGCATGACCTGGCCACACTGGACGGACTTACCGGGGCGTATAACCGTTTGTATTTCAACGATAAGCTCCAGGAAGAATTCAATAAAGCGCAGGAAGGCGGGCATGATTTATCCTTCCTGATTTTTGACATTGATCATTTCAAAAAGTTTAACGATACATATGGACATCTTTTCGGAGATCAGGTTCTTAAAACTCTTTCAGGCTATATAAAGAAAACCCTGAGAAAAGAGGACATTTTCGCCAGGTATGGCGGAGAAGAATTTGTAATATTAATGCCGTATACACCCTTGGAGAAAGCCAGAGAAAAAGCTGAGGACCTAAGAATAGGTGCTTCTCAGCTTGTTGTAACCGATAGGGTGATTTCGGCGTCTATCACTATTAGCGTAGGAGTATCGACTTATCCTGTTACGGCAGGTAGCCCACAGGAATTGATTAGTACGGCCGATGATGCTCTTTATGAAGCGAAGCGTTCAGGAAGAAATCTTGTACGTGTTGCCAAGCCTAAAAATATGCCGGAAAATAAAGAGGATATTTAATATTCTTAACTGGTTACTTTGGCTTCATTCTCTTTAATAAGCTCTATAACCTGGAGCTCTTCATCCGGTGTCAGAATCTTTTCCGGATCCAACAGTAGGATAAGTTTTTCGCCTACCTTGGCGACGCCTGTTAGAAATCGTTTGTCAAAACTTTGCAATTCTGAAGGCGTTTCCACGATATCTTCATCCTGGACCCGCACAATTTCAGTTACATTGTCCACGATGAATCCAAGGAGATAATCGCCGGATCTCACTATTAATATCTTCGTATCTTCATCATTTTCCTTCTCTGGCATATTAAAGCGTTTTCTAAGGTTAAACACTGTCATGACCTTGCCGCGAAGGTTTATAAGGCCTTCAATATAAGGAGGAGTATTCGGAACTTTGAATATCTCCTGGGGCTTTATGATTTGAAAAATTTGCTTGATACCTATTCCAAAAGCTTCGTCTCCGACATGAAATTTCACCAGCTGCTGAATAGCCATAAAATCCCTCCAATCCGATACTATAATATTACCCACTATATTTTTCGGAATAACAGTGTTTTAGCTTCTATAGGAGCCATTAATTTTTACATAATCATAAGATAAATCGCAGGTCCAAATTTTATCATCGACCTGACCGCTCTTAAAATCAAGGGTTACTGTTATTTCATCTTTCTTTAAAATCTCCAGGGCTTTTGCTTCGTCAAAGCTAAGCCCGGCTCCGTTATGGCAGACCATGAGCTCTCCCAAGTAAATATCAACTAAATCAGGGTCAAAACTGGCTCCGGAATAACCAGCAGCAGTAATAATTCTGCCCCAGTTGGCGTCCTGACCGAAAAATGCGGTCTTTACCAGTGGAGACTTTGCGATTGCATTAAGGATAAGGTGCGCTGATTCTGTGTCATGACAGCCCTTAACCCGTATTTCAATCAGCTTAGTAGCGCCTTCTCCGTCCCTGGCAAGCATTTTGGAGAGATTTACCGAGACTTCCAATAACGCGGAGACAAAAGTATCATAGTTTGAATCCTCAGAATTGATGGGCGTATTTCCACCCAGACCATTTGCCATAATTACCAGTTGGTCGCAAACGCTGGTATCACCGTCTACCGAAACACGGTTAAAAGATTTCTCAGCAACATGTCTTAATGCTTTGTCCAGCATCTCCCGTGATATGGCAGCATCAGTGGTAATGAGAGATATCATCGTAGCCATATTGGGATGGATCATGCCTGAGCCTTTGCACATTCCACCTATAGTAATTGTTTTACCGTCTATTGTTATTGTTTTTGAAGCTTGTTTGGGAAAAGTGTCGGTGGTCATTATGGCTTCTGCTGCAAGAGTTCCTCCCTGGCTTGACAAAGAGGCATAAGCGTCTTTGATCCCCTTTCTGATTTTATCCATGTCAAGGGGGAACCCGATAACCCCGGTAGAGCCCAGCAAAACTTCTTCCGGCCGGCATCCTATCATCAAGGATGCATATTGAGCCATATCTGCCGCGTCTTTGTCGCCTCTTTCGCCCAGGCAGGCATTGGCGCAGCCGCTGTTTATGACCATTGCCCTGGCGTAACCGTTTTCAATATTTCTTTTGGTCCACTTGAGGGAATGGCCTTTTACTACATTTGTCGTAAAAATACCAGCGGCAACGGCAATATTTTCGGATACTACCATTGCCAGATCTTTCTTTCCGTTATTCTTTAATCCGCAGGATACCCCTGATGCCAAAAACCCTCTGGGTGCCGTTATTCCGTTATTGTTCATATTATTTCCTCCATATTGGTTTTATTGTAACTGAATTAAATATGTTAGGCAATAATTAGGATATAATCTTTTATTTTTTATCATTGTGATATAATACGTCTTTAGGTTATTTTATTTGAGATGGGATTGGTTGTGTGATATTCTTTAAATACCGTTTTACATTTTTATTATTATATAGATGATTATAAAGATGGAGGTATTTTTTTGAAAAAAGTTTTTTATTACTATAAAAGTATCGGAATTATTGGCATAGGTGAAGAAAACGGCTTAATTACGGATGTTTTTTTCGGAAATGATTCGATGCCTGATGCTTCGGTAATAGAGGAGACGGCTTTAATAAGGAAAGCTTCCAGGCAAATTGATGAGTATTTGAAAGGGGACAGAAAGATTTTTGATTTACCCATATTTGCCGTAGGAACGCCTTTTCAACAGATGGTCTGGGAAGCTCTGAAAACCATCCCTTATGGGGAAACCAGGAGCTATAAGGATATTGCGGTTCAAATCGGCAAAGCCAAAGCATGCCGGGCTGTTGGAATGGCCAATAATCGAAATCCTATAGCAATTATCATTCCGTGCCACAGGGTAATCGGTTCAAAGGGCGCCCTTGTAGGCTACGGCGGCGGCCTGGACATTAAAAAACATCTTCTCGGTCTTGAAGGGAAGAAGATAGTGGGAGATAAGATAATTTCATGATTCTGACAGCAGGGATTTCTTGCAAATGGAAGTTGCTAATGAGATAATCTATTAATAAACGATTATTGTATATGTAATGGAGTTGAAAGTATGAAAAGTAAGCTCAAGGATGAATATACCGACAAATTGTTTGAAGCAATTCTGATGCTTGAAACCATTGAAGAATGCTACAATTTCTTTGAGGATCTTGGAACCATTACAGAAATTAAAGCTTTCGCTCAGCGTTTCGCTGTGGCAAGGATGTTAACTGAGAAGAAAACATATAAAGAAATTCATGAGGCAACGGGCGCGAGCGAGGCTACCATAAGCAGGGTAAGCAGAGCCCTGAATTATGGGGCCGATGGGTACCGCCTCATCCTTGACCGATTAGCAAAGAAGGAAAAGAAGGAGCTATGAGATGGGAATACTTGAAAAAATATTTGGCAGTTATGCAGAGAAAGAGCTAAAGAGAATACAACCTATCGTTGACCAAATAGAGGCCTTGGAGCCTGATATGAAAAAACTGACCGATGCCCAGTTAAGGGGCAAAACGCAGGAATTTAAAAACCGCCTGGCCAACGGAGAAACGCTTGACGATATTCTTCCGGAGGCCTTTGCGGTTGTAAGGGAAGCATCTGTCAGAGTTTTGGGTTTGAGGCATTTCAGGGTGCAGCTTATGGGCGGAATTATACTTCATCAGGGCCGTATTGCAGAAATGAAAACCGGTGAAGGCAAAACCCTGGTTGCCACCCTGCCGCTTTACCTCAACGCTCTTACCGGAAAGGGCGTCCATTTGGTTACTGTTAACGACTATCTGGCCAAGTATCAGTCGGAGCTGATGGGGAAGATTTATAATTTTCTCGGCCTTTCGGTGGGCTGCATAGTTCATGATATGGACAACGACGAAAGAAGACAGGCCTATAATTGCGATATTACGTATGGAACCAACAATGAGTTCGGATTCGATTACCTCAGGGACAACATGGTCGTATACAAGGAAAACATGGTCCAGAGGGGTTTAAACTATGCAATTGTGGACGAAGTTGACTCTATTCTGATAGACGAGGCAAGAACGCCGTTGATTATTTCAGGACAAGGTGAAAAATCCACTGATTTGTACAGGCAGGCAGATGCTTTTGCAAGACGGCTTACAAAACTGGTTGTAAAGGAAACCGATGATAAACGGCTGCTTGATGAAGGTGAATATGATTATATCGTGGATGAAAAGGCCCACACAGCAACATTAACCCAGAGAGGTATCGAAAAAGCCGAGAAGTTCTTTGGTATTGAAAATCTTTCGGATATTGAGAACATGACTATATCCCATCATATTAATCAGGCGCTGAAAGCCCATGGCCTGATGAAGAGAGACGTTGATTACGTGGTTAAAGATGACGAGGTTATTATCGTTGATGAGTTTACAGGCCGACTGATGTACGGGCGCCGTTATTCAGATGGTCTGCATCAGGCTATCGAAGCAAAAGAAGGAGTCAAGGTGGAACGTGAGAGCAAGACTCTGGCCACCATAACATTCCAGAACTATTTCAGGATGTATAAAAAACTTGCCGGTATGACAGGTACCGCGCAAACCGAGGAACAGGAATTCAGGGCTATATACAATTTGGACGTTATACCCATTCCCACCAATTTGCCTGTTATACGAATAGATCATGATGATGTGGTATATAAAACAAAAAACGCGAAATTTGCGGCTGTAATCCGTGATATAGAGGAGAGCCATAAAAAAGGACAACCGGTTTTGGTCGGCACCATTTCAATAGAAACCTCGGAAATGCTCAGCGCTATGCTGAAAAAACACGGTATTAAGCATAATGTTTTAAATGCCAAGTATCATGAAAAGGAAGCAGAGATTGTAGCACAGGCCGGAAAACTCGGGGCGGTTACCATATCCACCAACATGGCCGGCCGTGGTACCGATATTATGCTGGGCGGCAATCCTGAATTCCTTGCCAGGCAGGAAATGAGAAAACAGGGTTTTGAAGAGTCCTTGATCATGGCAGCCGGCAGTTTCAATGAGACTGATGATCCGGAAATCCTGAAGGCACGCAAAATATACAAGGAATTGTATGAAAAGTTTAAGAAAGAGACGGACAGAGAAAAAGAACTGGTTATAAAGGCCGGCGGTCTTAAAATTATTGGTACCGAAAGACACGAGTCCAGAAGAATAGACAATCAGCTCAGGGGACGCGCGGGCCGCCAGGGGGACCCCGGTGAAAGCCGCTTCTATATTTCACTGGAAGATGATCTTATGCGATTGTTCGGTTCTGAGCGCATGGAGAGAATGGTAGAAGCCCTGGGTTTGGATGAAAATCAGCCTATTGAGGCAAGATTGTTATCCAATGCCATTGAAAGCGCCCAGAAAAGGATCGAGGGAATCAATTTCCAGAGACGTAAGAGCGTGCTGGAATATGACGACGTTATGAATCAGCAGAGGGAGATAATCTACTCTGAACGTGCAAAGGTATTGAACGGCGAGAATATAAAAGAACATATCCTGAAAATGATAGATAATATTGCCGATTATATCGTGAACCTTTATTGCGGAGAGAGCGATATTCCGGATAATTGGGATTTGAAAGGGCTCGCCTCTTATGCTGAAAGTGTTATGTTACCTGTAGGTTCACTGGATTTTAGTTCTATTGATTTTGAAACCGTTACCGCGAACGACATCAAGGATATGATAATACAAAAAGCCCGCAGTATATACCAGGAAAAGGAAGCTGAACTGGGCGAAGAACTCATGCGCGAAATTGAAAGAATGGCGTTGCTTAGATGTGTCGACGAAAAATGGATGGACCATATTGACGCCATGGAACAATTGAAATATGGTATCGGTCTGAGAGCTTACGGCCAGCATGATCCGGTTATTGAATACAAGCGGGAAGGCTTTGAGATGTTTGAAGAAATGATCCGCAATATTCAGCAGGATACGGTAAGAATGATTCTTCGGATTAGGAAGGAAAATATATTGCCCAGGCGGGAACAGGTGGCTCAACCGACAATAGCATCCCACGGAGACGACGGGGTAAGAAAACCTAAAAAACGGGATGTTGGCAAGGTGGGACGAAATGATCCGTGCCCCTGCGGAAGCGGTAAAAAGTATAAGAAGTGTTGCGGAGCGAATATTTAGATATAAAAACAAAATGCTCAGAATAATCCGGCATATGCCGGATTTTCTTATATCCGACAAATAAGCCGTTTATATGGCAAGGATTACTTGAAGTACTGACAACAGTAATGTTACAATGATATTGTAACCCTTTATTCCGTAATGTTATAAAAAACAGGGTCTTGGAGGGAAATTATGCTGAACATTAATGAAGAGTTATCAAGATACCAATCAATTGATATACAGAGCGTTGAAGAAAAAATCGGCATAATACCGGATGATATAAAAAATGCCATTGACCTTTACAATAAAGCATTGGATGATTTAAAAAGCGGTAACGAAGACATCGCAATAATTGCGTTAAAAAAAGCCATATCAATATATCCTGCGTTTTATGAAGCCATGAACCTGATGGGACTCTGCTATTTAAGTATGGGAGATGAGGGCAATGCCCGGCGCATGTTTAACAAGGTTATTAAAATGGATGACAACAGCTTGCGGGCATCTGATTATTTAAATAAAATGGATGGCAAGGTTACGGATGATGACAGCGGCAACAATACCAGGGCAAAAAAATATAACAGGGTTGCCGCCGAAACTATATCATGGATCAAAAGCGGCCTTTCCCCGGAAAAAAACAGCCCTTATTACATGAAATATATAGTGGGATTTTTGTTGGGAGTTTTATTATTAAGTATTGTTTGGATTATCGTGCCATCAAGCAGTCCAATAAGAATCGATTTCAGCGGTATTTTTAAAAGGTCTGAGAACGTATCCCCACAGATTGCGAAACTGGAAAAAGAAAAAAATGAGCTGGCTGACAGGCTGAAGGATGCAAATGAAGCCCTCAGAAAAGCAACTGAAAATGAGAAGAAATTGCAGACCCAATTAGAACAATATGCTTATTGGAGCGCGATCCTGAGAAGTTTACAGAAACTTGAACAGGAAGGGAAATACAGGGAAGTTGTGCTGCAGATTGAGAGGGATCTGTCAGGGCTTGATAAACCTGACGATATCGAGGCAGAATTAAAAGCCCTGAACGATGAATGCAAGCCAAAAGCAGTGTCCCAGTTCTATGAGATGGGGAGAGAAATCTATAGATCAAACGCTACTGCCCAGTCGGTCGAAGTCTACCAGGAAGCCGCCAATGAATACAGAATGGCTATCAGTATTATTGAAGAACTGGATTTAAAGCCCAGTATATTGACAAGTGTTTATTATTACGGAGGCAAAGCGATAGCATTATCTCAGTCTCCTTCCAAGGAAGAAGCTGAAAAAGAAGCCCTGCGCTGTTTTAAAGTCGTAACAGAAGTTGAGCCTAATTCAGAACTGGCGTCATATGCATGGGGAAGAATTCATGATATAGAAAACGGAAGGCCTATAAAACATTAAAATTCTATATATAATTAAATAAAAGGGGTTGTCATTTAAGACAACCCCGCTTTTGCATCTTGTACTGATTTATTTTGTGGCCAGAACCTTTTTAAGCTTGGCAAATCTGGGTAGTCCGTCCTCGATCGGAGGGCTGGATTCGCCTTGAATCAGAGGAAGAGCATAATCGATGAATTCCTGTGTCAGACCCGTACCATCAGGAGTAATCCATTCCCTGGGGATTTTCTTTTCTGTGTTGGCGACTTCTGAAAGATTCACAAGCACGTAATTGCAGGAATATTTACCGTCTTTCATAGTCCTTTCATAAGCAACCATATGATCCGTGGTTCCTTCTATAGCAAATTGAACAGCCTTCTGCCCGGCGGTGAATGCTTCTTCTACATCTGTTTTGGAAGCGCAGTGGGCAGCGCATCTTTGCAGCAGTGAGAACTCAATGGCACGGGTTTTGCAGCCGAGTTCTTTCTTTAATACATTGGCAAGTACGGCCCCTGTTCCGCCTAATTGGGCATGACCGAATGAATCCTTGGTTTTTGCAAGGTCTGAACCGTATTCTGAAATATACTTGCCGTCTTTGTCCTTAACTCCTTCTGATACAGCAACGATAAGCTTATGGTTATTATTCTCATAAACCCTCTTACAATCTGCTATAAATTTGTCCATATCGAAAACTATTTCAGGAAGGTAGATAAGGTCCGGTCCTGCTCCCTTGTAAGCGGCAAGAGCGGTAGCTGCCGTAAGCCATCCGGCATTTCTTCCCATAACTTCAAGAACACAGACCATGGGAGTGTCATAAACACGAGCATCAAGATATACTTCCATGGTTGCGGTAGCTACGTATTTTGCCGCGCTGCCGTAACCCGGGCAATGGTCGGTTCCGTAAAGGTCGTTATCAATGGTTTTGGGAACGCCCATTACACGGCATTCATATCCTGCCTTCTGCATAAATTTGCTTATTTTATTGCATGTATCCATTGAGTCATTTCCGCCGTTATAGAAGAAATAACGGATATCGTATTTTTTAAAGACTTCAAGAATCCTTTTGTAATCGGTGTCATCCACATCAGGGTCTGCAAGCTTGTATCTTACCGAGCCTAATGCCGAAGAAGGCGTTGTTTTTAAAAGCTCCAGTTCCCTTGGCTCCTCCTGTGTTATGTCATAGAATTTTTCTTCGAGGATTCCACGGATACCATATGCAGCTCCGTAAACTTTGGGAATGCAGTCGCTTTTAAGGGCTTCAGTGAAAACTCCTGCTGCGCTGGCGTTAATAACGGATGTTGGTCCCCCTGATTGACCGAATATTAGATTTCCGACTAATTTTGACATATAACTACCTCCATTTTTTATTGTCGAGTCAGGAATATATATTTTTATTAATTTATCGTACCATTATGTTTACATGTCATATGTTCAACAAAATTCATTATATTATAAAGCGAATAATAACACAATCCGGAAGGTCTTTAAATTTTTGCGCCTTAATTCAGTTAAAAGCAGCAAAATGTATAAATCAGCCGCGTATCTGTTTGTAAGAAATATCGGTTAATGATATACTCATTATAACGGATTGTTTTGATAGTAAAAGCAAAGGATGGCTTATCGTGCATGGATAAATACATATTTCTTCATATTAAAAGTCGTTTTGTCAGAAATATTCTGTTGAAATCTATTGCTAAAGCCGGAATAGGCATTCTGGAGATCATGGATCAGGATGACCTGGCCATAAAGCTTGATGCTTATGGCGATTACATTGTCCTGTTTATCACCGAAATTGTTGATGAAAACAGTCCTGCCTTAAATGATGTAGTGGAGTATCTCAGGAACAGGTATCCATCGGTTCCTGTCTTAGCCCTGGTTTATAAGGATACGTATGAAACTGTGAATACTGCCCTTAAACTAGGTGTTAAAGATATACTGTTCCTCACTAAAAATTCCGAGAACTATGTTAAAGCCATACAGGACAAGATGGCCAAATACTATGAAACTATAAACAAGCAGGAAAAAGAAACTGATTTATCCGGTTTGATTCATGAAAATATCAGTGTAAAGGAGTCTTTAAATTTTGAACTTAAGAGAGCCATAAGAGGAAACTATTCCATTTCGTTTATTCTGGCACATTTAAGCGGACATGAGCCTGAGGTTGTCAGTTCAATAATCAATACCAGTAAAAAATTTATCAGGGATATCGACAAGATATTATCAATAGATGATGATACATTTATTGGCGCTTTCCCATTTGTTGAGAAAGCAAATGTGCCGCTGCTGGAAGAAAAATTCAGGAATGCATTCAAAAATGAATCAAAGAAAGTGGGTATACATAAAAAGTTTTGTTTGTTTGGTGTTACATTTCCGGACGACGGGGATAACCTTGATGAATTACTGAGTCGTCTGGAAAAAGGAATAGCCAATATGCTGGCTATAAATAGCGTACAAACTACGTTAAATTCACTTTCTGCTACCGACATTGAGAACTTTAAAAAGAAAACCAGGCAATTTAAAAAGTTTTTTTGAAACAATAATTTGATGAAGACGAGGTTTCATTAACCGTGAACAAGATTGATTATAAATTGACGATTTTTTACTTGTTAGCAGTTAAAAATGTGATATAATAAACTCTGGACTGCTATATAAAAGGTTACCTGTTGTTTTGTAATGTATACAGAGTACATTATTCATATATTTCAAGGAGGGAAATTCATGGCAAGAAAAATGAAAACAATGGATGGTAATACTGCAGCGGCTCATGTGTCGTATGCATTTACCGAAGTTGCTGCAATTTATCCAATAACGCCGTCATCACCCATGGCCGAAGCGATTGATGAATGGTCCGCAGCAGGCAGAAAGAATATTTTCGGCCAAACTGTCAAAGTTGTGGAAATGCAGTCAGAAGCAGGTGCTGCAGGAGCAGTACATGGTTCTTTGCAAGCAGGGGCCCTTACCTCTACTTATACAGCGTCTCAAGGATTACTTCTGATGATTCCCAACATGTATAAAATAGCCGGAGAGCTGCTTCCCGGTGTATTCCACGTTTCAGCGCGCGCAGTAGCATCCCATGCTCTTTCAATCTTTGGAGATCATTCCGACGTTATGGCTGCCCGCCAGACAGGATTCGCAATGCTGGCCGAAGGCAGTGTTCAGGAAGTTATGGACCTGGCAGGCGTTGCTCATCTGTCGGCCATAAAAGGCAGAGTGCCTTTCTTGAACTTTTTTGATGGATTCAGAACCTCTCATGAAGTTCAGAAGATTGAAGTCCTGGAAAATGAGGATTTTGCTAAGCTTATTGACTGGAAGGCAGTTGAAGAGTTCAGAAAACGCGCTTTAAATCCTGAGAATCCCGTTACACGCGGAACAGCGCAGAACCCTGATATATTCTTCCAGGCAAGAGAAGCCTGCAATCCATATTACGATGCTATTCCCGATATCGTTAATTACTACATGCAGAAAATAACCGAGATTACAGGCCGCGAATATAAGCCATTCAAGTACTATGGCGATCCGAACGCAGAGTATGTTGTAATAGCCATGGGTTCAGTTACTGAGACCTGTGAAGAGGTTGTTGATTATCTGAATGCAAGAGGCGAGAAGGTCGGTTTATTGAAAGTACATCTTTACAGACCGTTCTCATCAAAATATTTCTTTGAAGCTATGCCTAAATCAGTCAAGAAAATCGCGGTTCTTGACAGAACCAAGGAGCCCGGCGCTATCGGCGAGCCTCTGTACCTGGATGTTAAATCCCTTTATTATGATGTTGCCGATAAGCCGGTTATTGTAGGCGGCCGCTATGGACTTGGCTCCAAGGATGTAAAACCCAACCAGATTCTTGCAGTATTTGAGAATCTGAAATCGGATAAACCCAAAGACAGGTTTACAATCGGTATTGTGGACGATGTTACATACCATTCACTGCCTGTCGGACCAAGCATTAATACTGAGGATCCGGAAACTATTCGCTGCAAGTTCTGGGGTCTTGGCTCAGACGGTACGGTTGGCGCCAATAAGAGCGCAATAAAAATCATTGGGGATAATACCGATCTTTATGCTCAGGGTTATTTCTCCTATGACTCCAAGAAATCAGGCGGTATCACTGTTTCCCACCTTCGTTTCGGGAAGAAAAAGATACGTTCTACATATTTAATTGACGAAGCTGATTATATTGCATGTCATAATCAGTCTTATGTCGGCAAGTATGACCTTCTTGAAGGCCTTAAGAAGGGCGGCACTTTCGTGCTTAACTGCCAGTGGAGCGAAGACGAGCTTGATGAAAGGCTTCCGGCAGATCTTAAGAGAAAGATTGCCAATGACGAAATAAACTTCTACATTATCAACGCAACTGATATAGCTGCGGAGATCGGTTTGGGCAACCGTATCAATATGATTATGCAGGCTGCCTTCTTTAAACTGGCCAATGTTATTCCTCTTGATGATGCGGTTAAATATCTGAAGGATTCCATTGTTGAAGCATACGGTAAAAAAGGCCAGGCTATCCTGGACATGAACTTTAAGGCAGTTGACAAAGGTATTGAATCTTTAGTTAAGGTTAATGTTCCTGAAAGCTGGAAGACCGCGCAGGATACCAATACTGACGTTCAGGACGATGATAAGCCCGAATTCATTAAGAAGATAATGGAACCTATGAATGCGCAGAAAGGTGATACTCTTCCTGTTAGCGCATTTAAGGGTGCTGAGGACGGAACCTTCCCTGCAGGTACTTCCGCTTATGAGAAGCGCGGTATTGCCGTTAATGTTCCGGAATGGCAGCCACAGAACTGTATCCAGTGCAATCAGTGTTCATTGGTATGCCCTCATGCTGTTATTCGTCCTTTCCTGTTCAATGAAGAGGAGAGGAAGAATGCTCCGGAGACAATGGTTACCATTAATGCCCAGGGACCTCAGTTTAAGGGTTATCAATACAAGATTCAGGTTTCTCCTCTGGATTGTACCGGTTGCGGCAACTGTGCCGATGTATGCCCGGCCAAGGAAAAAGCTCTTGTAATGAAGCCTTTTGATACACAGCGTCAGGAAATTGAGCATTGGAACTATGTTTCAAAGAATGTAACCTATAAAGACTATCTTGCTCCAAAGACCAATGTCAAGAACAGCCAGTTTGCACAGCCCCTCATTGAATTCAGCGGCGCTTGCGCAGGTTGCGGAGAGACACCGTATATTAAGGCAATTACACAGTTGTTCGGCGATCGTATGATGATAGCCAATGCTACGGGTTGTTCGTCAATTTGGGGTGGATCGGCTCCTGCAACCGTTTATTGCACTAACAGGGAAGGCAAGGGACCTGCATGGGCAAATTCCCTCTTTGAAGACAACGCAGAGTATGGCCTTGGTATGTACCTGGGAGTCAAGCAGATTCGTGAAGGTATTCAAATGCGAATCAAGGAACTTATTGCAATGGACGTTCCTGCTGAACTCAAAGCCGCTGGCGAAGCATGGATTGCAAACATGTATGACGGCGAAGGTTCCAAGAAGGCTTCTAAAGATCTCATGGAAGCCCTGGACAATTATAAACCAGATAGCGATGAGTGTGCGAAGCTGGTAGAATACCTTAACAAGAACCGTGATTATTTCGTTAAGAAGTCCCAGTGGATTGTTGGCGGTGACGGTTGGGCATATGATATCGGATACGGAGGATTGGACCATGTGCTTGCTTCCGGTGAAGATGTTAATATCCTGGTATTTGATACCGAAGTCTACTCCAATACCGGCGGTCAAGCTTCCAAAGCTACTCCTACGGCTGCGGTAGCGAAATTTGCAGCATCAGGTAAGCGCATTAAGAAAAAGGATCTTGGCCTGATTGCAACTACATACGGCTATGTTTATGTAGCCCAGGTTGCTATGGGAGCTAATATGAACCAGTTCCTGAAAGCTATCCAGGAAGCCGAAGCTCACAAGGGACCGTCCCTCATAATCGCATACGCGCCTTGTATTAATCATGGCATCAAGGGTGGAATGTCCAGAACCCAGACCAGGGAAAAACAAGCTGTTGAGTCAGGTTACTGGCATCTGTGGCGTTATGTTCCTGCGCTTAAGGAACAGGGCAAGAATCCGTTTATTCTTGATTCAAAAGACCCGACAGGAAGCTTCCAGGACTTCATAAACAGCGAGGTAAGATATACATCCTTGAAGCAGACCTTCCCCGAAATAGCCCAGGAGCTCTTTGAAGCCGCTGAAAGGGATGCCAAGGAAAGACTTGAGAACTATAAGAGAATGGCTAGAAGTGAGTAATTTATAAGAAAAAGTTCTGTGCCAAATTGTTGGAGCAGAACAAAGAAAAATAAATCAGATGTATTTTCCGGCAGGTGGTCTTCGGGATCATCTGCCGGTTTATTTATAGTAGCTTGACTTATCTTTCCGGATTTCAGGATATAACCGGTGATGAATTAAAATGCATATGGATAAGACAGATTATCACTGGCACAACTGGTTCCAATGTTCATATGCTTCTTTTAGCTCCATAATCGCCGATGTTCGGTCTTTCTCAAGGATTGCTCCTTTGAAGCGAGCCAGAGCAACGCTGAGGTTATTTATTTCATTTCTCTCGGCGCTGAACTGAATCCTGTTTACTACTTTTCCCCATGCATTGTTCAATTCCTCGGCTTTTTGGTTTACCTTATCCCATTGCTCGTCCTGGATGTCTTTGATCAGAGTTTCAATCAATCCCGGTATGTCGTCATCCTTTCCTAATGGCTGTTTTAAAAAATTACCGCTTAACATCACAGCAAGAAATAAAATTATTGTAACTAAGGGTATTGCAATTACAAGTAGTCTTCTCAATTGATCTCCTCCTAAAACGGTCCTTTATAGTCGCCTATATCTGTGATCTTTGTGATATGGTCATCGTATTTATCAATATAAATGCTGCCTTCGGGGTTCAAGGTTACTAAAAAAACCTCAGATATGTCGTTTATACCATGTGCCTTTAGTTCATTCATAAGCCAGGCTTTGTCCTTGTTAAGCTGCCTTAAGTTTTCTTCTATAAGCATGCCGTCATAAACCAGTTCTGTACTTATACCTGGGTTTTGAACAGGAATATTCATGTCCTTTCGGGTTACCGGTAAGTGTTCAGCCTTTTTTAATATCGAGAGTTGCCCGTTGGACTCAATTATTGCAAAATCCACTTCGTTGGGGTCAAATACACCCTGGTTCCTCATAAGTTCAAGGATATCCGAAATCCTGTATTTAGCTTTTTTTAATGCCTTCTCCATTATTTTGCCGTTCATGATCACGATGACCGGTTCTCCTTCCAGAACCTTTGAGGCATACCTCCATTTCAGGGTTACAATCTCCATTAAGTAACCCAAAACAGCCCAGGTTATAAGCCCTACCCAATGGGGCCACGCTCTGCTTGATAAATCAGTGGTCAGCGATGCAGCGATTGAACCGATGGTAATACCCAATACATAATCAAAAAATGTAAGCTGGCTTATTTGTTCTTTTCCGATTATTCTGGTGAAAATCAAAAGCGAAAAGAACGCGATAATGGACCTAACAAATACAACAAGGCCTTCATTCAAAACTTGTTTCACTTCCCTGTAATAATTTATGTCAGTATTATTGTCCACAAAGAACGATTCTTTATGCTATTATAGAACTGATAAAAAGTGAGGGGATAATCATGGTTATTGATTTTCATACCCATTGTTTTACCGATGAGCTTGCCGGCGTCGCTATTCCGGTTTTAGCCAAAAAGGCAAATATTCCCGCATATATAAACGGGACTGTAAGTGCCTTGAAAGAATCAATGGCTCTAAATAAAATAACTTATTCAGTGGTGTTGAATATAGCGACAAAACCGTCACAGACCGAGACAATAAACAGTTGGGCGGCTGAAATCCAGAAGGATAATATAATAGCATTCGGAAGTATTCATCCCGAATATAAGAACTGGAAGAATGAGATTAAGAGAATTAAAGAGCTTGGATTAAAGGGGATTAAATTTCATCCCGAATACCAGGACTTTTATGTGGATGATGAGGCTTTGTATCCGATATATGAGAAGGCGTTTGAATTAGGTCTGATTATAATATTCCACGCAGGGGAAGATCTTGGATACATACCTCCATTTCATTGTACTCCTGAAAGACTTGAAAAAATAGTCAGGCGTTTCAAGGGGGGGACCATTATTGCTGCCCATATGGGAGGTTTCAGGTATTGGGACGATGTCGAAAAGTATCTTGTAGGAAGGGATATATATTTTGATACATCATTTTGTCTGGGATATATGGATAAAGAGCAGAAGCAAAGAATCATCAGGAATCATGGATATAAAAAAATCGTTTTCGGCTCGGATTCCCCATGGAAAAGTCAGGGGGAAGAAGTGGAAAGAATTAAAGAGCTTTGCCTGGAAAAAGACGAAGAGGAATCCATATTTTATAATAATGCCGCCATACTGTTAGGAATACGGCCGGAATGAACTTATACTTAATTTCAATAAAACCATAGCCTGCCAAGTATCATTTGGCCAAAAGGATTAGACCATGAATGCATAATTAAAACAAGCGATAAATACAAGTGGAGTATGGCCTATATGGAACAGACATTACTTGCATAGTATGTTTGTTCTGCCTGATATACCTGTTCTCGGGGCGCAAGTTTGTTGAAATAACGTCTATGCGTGGAACTTACCGTGTGGTTGTACAGGTTTTGTTATATAATGATTTTTGCTTCCCCAGAAATCATGATATAATAATGGCCATCAGTAAATTGATAGGGTGAAGAATTCCTTTAATGATTTAATGGTGTATGTATTAAGCGAGTGATGAGATGAAAACTGAAAAATATTTTATTGAATATAAAAATACTAAGATTTTTTATACTTTGACCAGAAGCAATAGAAAAACAATAGGGTTAAAAATTGATAAGAACGGTGAAGTAAAGGTATCAGTTCCTTTGCGCCTTGGTAAAAAACAGATTGAGGAAGCAATACGGGGAAAAGCTGACTGGATTATCAACAAAATATACAAAGTAAGAGAAATGAACTTAAATATTGTACCCAGGAAGTTTGTAAGCGGTGAGAAACTATTATACCTAGGCAAAGAATATATCCTGAAAGTCGTGGACAGGGATATAACCAGGCCTGAAGTGTGTATACAGAATGATACAATATCAGTGTACATATCCCAAAGTTTAACTAAAGAATCAAGGAAGCAGGCAGTAAAAGAAACATTAATAAAATGGTACAGGCAATACTTCTCTGAAATTGTAAACGACAGAATAGAAAAGTATTCATTGAAGTTAAATGCCACTCCCTGTAAAGTTGTCATTAAAGACCAGAAAACCAGGTGGGGAAGCTGCAGTGTAAAGGGCAATATAAATTTAAACTGGAGATTAGTCATGGCTCCGGTCGATATTATTGATTATGTGGTCGTACACGAATTATGCCACTTAAAGATAATGAACCACTCAAAAGACTTTTGGTTACTTGTGGAGTCTGTCCTGCCATGCTACAAGGAAAAACGAAAGTGGCTTAAAACATATGGATATAAGCTGGCTATATAAAATTCTTTTGCTTGTCCTTTTCAACTTTACCAGGTACAGAGCCAATATATGAAAATTCGAAACTTATACCGTTCCAATACAGCAGTCATGAATTATTTTACGATGAGCGGGATAGATTCAATGAAGAATTGATGAGGTTCTTTGAGGAATAAATTGCAACTAATATAGAATAAACCAGTTTAAACACTGGTTTATTCTATGTGAAGGGGAAAAATATGGAGGTATAAGTGCACAGCATAAGCAATAATCTTTATCTTTAGTAATATTTTTTCTTGCCCATGGTCTCCCGGACTATTCTCAGGGTTTCGCCAAATCGTTGATAATGTACCACTTCGCGTTCTCTTAAGAAGCGAAGGGGATCTATTACATCGGGATCATCCGCTATACTTATAAGGTAGTCATATGTAGCACGGGCTTTTTCCTCCGCAGCAAGATCCTCGTTGAGGTTCGCTATAGGATCTTCCATTGATTCAATATAGGCTGCGGTGAAGGGGACACCGTTGGAATCGGAAGGATAAACAGCTCTTCCGTGGATAACATAATTTGTATCAACATGCAGTTTTTCGAGTTCCTTCGGAGGAACCTTATCCATCAGTTGATGGACCATTGTGCCTATCATCTCGAGGTGAGCAAGTTCTTCGGTGCCTATATCATTCAATGTCGCTTTTGCTTCTTTGGTAGGCATTGAGAACCTTTGGCTCAGATAGCGCAGGGATGCTGCTAATTCGCCATTGGGACCGCCATACTGTGTAAGAATTGCAATTGCCATTCTGGGGTCCGGTTTTTTTATTTTAATAGGATACTGAGTTTTCTTATCATAAAACCACATTTCTTATACCTCCTTATTATTCCATGGCCAAGGATCGTTAATCCACTGCCAGCAGGTTGTATTCGGCAAATATCTGGCGGTCAGAGGGCCGTATTTGCTTTGGTACTGACGTCTTAAATTTTCGGATTGTTCCAGGGCCATTTTATAGTCTCGAAGTGCGTTCGTATCTGAAGGATGTGTATTTAAAAACAGTTGTAAATCATACAGAGCAAAATCGTAAGCCATGATTTGCTCTAAAAGCGTTGTTTGTTCATCCACCTAATAACACCTCCTATATGATTATTTAACTAGTTCAGGGAAAACAGTTCCTTTTTTTAAGCTTTCCTGTGCGGAAAAAATTTTATTGTATAGTTGGTATGGCACATAAGCCCGGGCAAGTTCCGGCCGAACAGGCATGACCGGTATCATGATAGGTTCGCCGGTACAATTGTTTCCCGTATAAACTGTTGCTATGTTGAGATTATCCATTCCAGGTTTTGCCTCCTTGCTTGTTTCTTTTACATAATATGTACAAGCGTATTAACTTGTGAGGACATTACTCCGTGAAAATAAATAAAATTAATAATACACTCTGTATAGTTCATGTTTTTTTATAAACTGCCGCAGGGAATACAATACTTTGGACATACTATTTGAGCATAATATTATTGCAAAATCTTAAAAACTTGATGAATATGGGTAAATATAGGATAATGGAACTAACCTGAAGCATGGGGGAGGTAATCTGTTTCTATGACTGAAAATGAATTATGCATAAAATTAAACGGTAATGATATGACAGTTAAAAAAGGTACAAAAATAGAAGACCTTGTTAAAGGTTTAAAAGGGAAAAAGGATTCTATTATCGTGGCAGCTTTGATAAATAATGAAATAAAGGAACTGACATACCGCCTGGAACAGGATTGCGATATAAGTTTTGTAGACTTGACGTGCGAAGACGGAATCAGGATATATGAACGAGGCCTAAAATTTCTTTTATTAAAAGCAGTAAATGATTTGTTTCCAGGATTAGAATTACAGATTCGCCATTCGGTCAGCCGGGGCATATACTTTGAGATTCTGGATTGCCAGGTAACCCCGGATGATGCAAAAAAGATTGAAAAGCGGATGAGAGAACTGGTCGAAAAGGATATACCTTTTGTCAAAGTGACTGTTTCTATTGATGAGGCGAGAAGACTATTCCTGGAGAAAGGGCGCAGAGATAAATACAGAGCTATAGAAAACCGCGAGAAAGATTATGTTTCACTTTACAGATTTGAAGATATAGAAGATTATTTCTATGGTTACATGGTACCGAGTTCCGGCTATCTTAAACTTTTTGCAGTAGAAGCCCATAACGGCGGTATTGTATTGATTCTGCCGAAGAAAGAGAACCCCAATGTATTGCCGGACGTACCCATTCCGAGAAAACTTTTCAATATTTTTACCGAGTACGGCGAATGGATCAGCATACTCGGAGTAGGGGATGTAGGAAAGCTAAATTATGCGATAAAAAGCGGCGGCCTTAAAAATCTCGTTCTGGTGGCCGAAGCATTACACGAGAAAAAAATTGCTGAGATCGCTGATTTGATAAAACATCAGCAGCCTCAAAAGAGAGTAATCATGATTGCCGGTCCTTCATCATCAGGGAAAACAACTTTTGCCCAAAGATTGTCCATCCAGCTTAGGGTTAATGGTTTAAAACCTCTTAATATTTCAGTGGATGATTATTTTGTGGAAAAGTGCAAAACCCCATTGGACGAAGAGGGAAAACCTGACTATGAGGCTTTGGAAGCAGTAGATCTTCATCTTTTTAACCAACACATAAATACATTGATTAATGGCGGCGAGGTTGAAATTCCCTACTTTAATTTTCAAACAGGTATGAGAGAATATAGGGGCAGAAGGCTTAAAATGTCTGAGGGAGAGGTATTGGTGATCGAGGGCATTCATTGTTTGAATCCCAGGCTTACCAGTGAAGTAAAACAGGAGAATAAATTCAATATATATATCAGCGCTATTACTTCCATGCGAATTGACAGGCATAACCGAATTCCTACCACTGATTTAAGACTTATCAGGCGTATGGTCAGGGACAACAGGTACAGAGGCACGTCTGCGCCAAGAACAATTGAGATGTGGCCCAGCGTTAGAAAAGGAGAAGAGAGAAACATCTTTCCGTTCCAGGAAAATGCAGATGCAATGTTTAATTCTTCCTTGATTTATGAACTTCCGATGTTAAAGCCTCTGGCGCTTCCGTTGCTTTATGAAATAACCAATGATATGCCTCAGTATGCAGAGGCCCGAAGGCTTATTGAATTTTTGAGTTATTTTGTATCGGCGCCCAACGATCTTGTACCGGCAAATTCAATTTTGCGTGAGTTTATGGGAGGCTCAATATTCAGTGAATAAAACCGTAATAATAAAAGGTAATTTACTGCATGTTTAAACGAAGCGGAGAATTAATAATACTTGATAAAGGAGCAATATGGGGAAATTACGGTTGTATGCCACAGCAACATTCGGTACAGAATCGGTTGTGGCACGTGAAATTAAATACTTAGGATACGGAGATACTTTTACCGATAACGGAAAAATCTTTTTTGACGGTGATTTTGAGGCGCTTTGCCGGGCGAACCTGTGGCTGCGCACGGCAGAGCGTGTCTGCGTATTAATGGGGGAATTTACCGCTACAACTTTTAACGATCTTTTTGAAGCGGTTCTTGCAATACCCTGGGAGGATTGGCTTCCAATGGACGCTGAATTTCCGGTTACCGGCGGATGCGTTAAATCGACTCTCATGAGTGTGTCTGATTGCCAGTCAATAATAAAAAAAGCGGTTGTGGAAAGATTGAAAAAGGTATATAAGCTCGAAACTTTCCCGGAGACAGGCCCAAGATTTCATATTGTATTCAGCATAACAAAGGACAATGTAATAATCGCACTGGACAGTACCGGCGACGGCCTGCATAAGAGAGGTTACAGGAGTCTTGCATATACCGCGCCGATTAAGGAAACTCTTGCGGCTGCCCTGATTATGATAAGCCGATGGTCGCCGGGTAGATACCTGATAGATCCTTTTTGCGGCTCCGGCACCATTCCTATTGAAGCTGCTTTGATGGCAATTAACAAGGCTCCGGGTCTTGACAGGGAATTTGACTGCCAGGAATGGCCTTTAATACCCAAGAAAACCTGGTACAATGCTTTAGATGAAGCAAGAAGCTTAATTAAGCCGGTCAAAGAGAAGCTTATCCATGGATATGACATAAATCCCGAAGCTGTAAGTATGGCCAATTATCATGCCAGACAGGCAGGAGTTGCGGAAGCAGTGCATTTTCAGGTTAGAGATGTAAAAGACATTTCTTCAAAAGCCAAATACGGTTTTATTATTACAAATCCTCCATATGGCCAGAGGCTGGGAGATAAAAGGGAAAATGCTCGTCTCTATAAGACTATGGCCGAAAGTTTTAAAAGGCTGCCTACCTGGTCTTACTATATAATCAGTGCGGATACTGGGTTCGAAAAAGCTTTCGGAAGGAAGGCAGATAAAAATCGCAAGCTTTATAACGGAGGGCTTCTAAGTTACTATTATCAATACTTTGGCCCGAAACCTGAATAGCAGATGATTTGGTTGCAGCTTAAGATAAAAAAACATTAAAAGTGCCGTGAGTGATATTGCTGAAATATCCCTCACGGCATATTTACAGGTTTTTATTACCCTAATCCCATCTGTTGGGATCGTTACCCCAGTCTATGCCTTCCCAGTTTTCTTCTGAATAAGGATCCCCAATATCTTCTGCCGGTGGATAACCGGGTAAACCCGGTGGTAAACGTTCATCCTCGATTGTAGATTGAGGCGGACGGTAATATTCTTCGGTTATGGGAGGAATCAAAAACCCAGGTCCATGAACGGTACAATATTCTCCTTCCGGAATTTCATAGATACTGTCAGCCGGGTAAGGATCATTTGGGAATTTAGGTTTGTATTCCACCGGTCTTTTTATGCCTACCTTTTTCACAACTGTTTCCGCAGGGCAGTATTCGGTAGCCAGGAGATACCTGTTTTGGGCATCATGGGATGCGGTACAGGCGTCATATTCCACATGAACCTTGCAGGTATCGCTGTAGGCCGGTTGTGTACCTTCAATAAAGATTTCTTCAATGACTCTGCCGCCGCGGGGATCTCTTTTGCAAAGATCGGTAGCAATCTTGCCCGAGTCAATACAAATTGTCCGTTTTACTATATTCGGAGGCATGGTGTCAAAAAACGGGATTGACGGCAGACCTTCATGAATTTTATTCATAACTGCGTTCCATATGAGCAATGCATTATCTTTTTCTTCCGGTTGAATTTGTACTGCCTTATCGTAACCATACCAGCTTACTCCAACATAGTATGGGGTAAACCCACAAAACCATTTATCCTTGTCAGAGTCTGTAGTTCCCGTTTTTCCGGCTGACGGTATAACTATCTTCTTGCCGTCCGCATTCTTGTATTCGATTATACCCTCAGGATAAGCGGTTCCCTTTGTAACAACGTCTTCCAGAATATCGTCCATGATGAAGACAGTTTGTTCCGAGAATACCTGGGTTCTTTCCGGCTTGATGGATATAATGGTTTTTCCGTTATTATCCTTGACCTCGGTAAAAAACATGGGCTTTGTATATATTCCTTTATTGGCAAAGGTGGTGTAAGCCGCCGCCATTTCAAGGGGAGTCATACCCTTATTAAATCCGCCCATGGCTATAGACAGATATTGTTCCTCCCGTCTGTCAATGCCAAGCTTGTATAAATAATCAAGAGCTGTGGGTATACCTACGTAATCTTTCAATAACAATGTTGCCACAACATTTCGGGATTTGAAAACGCCAATTCGGGCAGTAGTCAAACCGAAATTTGCTCTTTCAACATTTTTCGGCCATTCCTGGTCAGGTTTGTCGTGCAACAAATACTGTTTCACGTCATCAACTACCGTAGCCGCGGTTATACTTCTGTTGTCAATACCGGGTGCATATATCAGAATTGGTTTTATCGCGGATCCAGGCGGGCGTTCAGCCTGGGTGGCACGATTGAACACACTGCCTTGCTTAGCGCCGCGTCCACCGTAAACACCTCTCACAAAGCCGTCTTTATCTAAAACAACCATGGCTGCCTGGGGCTTTTCATCGGTGTATTTGTTATCAAATGAAAAATATTTGGGATCGGTAAAGACCTCGTCCAACGCCCTTTGTACCTTCGGATCCATGGTTGAATATATATGAAGACCGTTGTTGTAGATGATGTCCAATGCGGCCTGTTCAGTGTAACCACCTGTCTGCATCAGGTAGTTTTTAAGACTTTTTATGACCTCATCAACAAAATATGATTGATTGCTGGTCTTCATAACTTTACCGGCTTCCGGATTATATTTAAACACAATTTTTTCGTTGATAGCTTCCTCGTATTCACTTTGTGTTATTTTTCCCTGCTCCAGCATCAATCCCAGGATTGTCTTTGTTCTTGCCAGATTCGCTTCTATATTGGTTTCATTAATAGGCATATATTTAGTTGGCCAATTGGTTATACCGGCAAGACTGGCGCATTCGGCCAGAGATAATTCCCGGACGTCTTTTCCGAAATAACCTTTGGCTGCTGTTTCAATTCCGTAAAAATTACCGCCCATAGGAATGTTGTTTAGGTAATATGTTAGAATCTCTTCTTTTGTCAATACTTTTTCCAGTTGTAAAGCCTGCCATTGCTCCTGGAGCTTTCTGGGCACCGTCACATCATCTCGTTTTGTCAGGTTTTTTATCAACTGCTGGGTAATTGTGCTTCCGCCTTCCATCTCGACATCGGCGCCCAATAATTTTTTCCCGTAAGTAATAACAGCACTGCCTATACGCCTGAAGTCAATACCTTTATGTTCCTCAAAACGCTTGTCCTCGACAGCTATAAAAGCGTCAATCAGCATTTTTGGTATTTCTTCGTAATTAATCCATACACGGTTTTCTTCTCTTTTCAGCTCGGCAATGACATTTCCTTCAGCATCATATACGTATGAATTAAACCCCATGGTTTTAAATAGCTCGGCATCAACCATAGGAGTTGTCTTAATAATGCCGTAAATACCACCGGCCAGCATACCGCCAGCAGCACTACCAACTACCATCAAAACAGAAAAAACAATTCCGAGGGATATTAAAAAAGCTTTCATAAATAACGCCAGTATAATCAGACCAATACTTGGTTCCTTCTTTGAAGCAGCAGTAGCAACATCAGGTTTCCTGCGGCTTCCAAAGTTTTTGTTCATATAATATCCTCCTTGTTTAAGGACAAAAAATAATTTACAAGAACAATTATAACACAAGTTCAGACACAGCAATTTATTTGCTGTGAGCCGTCGCAAAACGGCATGGACTGCAGAGCAGACCAATCTGCTTAGTGTTTCAATGTTCACTGCACCCAATTGTATATTTTTAGTCCCCATGTCATTCTGAGCGTTAGCGAAGGATCTTTCATCAAATTAAAAGATCTTTCTGCTCAGCTCAGGATGACCTCACACTTTGATTTCGGTAACGATTATAACACATATCCCCCCATCGGTAAAAGTTACTGGGTATCTTTGCTATTTACAGGAAGATATAATATAATTAATATAATATTATTCTATAATAAGCCAATATTAATACAATTCGCTTCAAAAAACTGGAAATATGGAATAAAAGTAAACCCGATAACAGGATGTAAATACAAACAAGGAAATATAAGATGTTATTACCAAGCTGTCCCATGATAAAATAAAATTAGCTTTGTAGATAAAAATAAAATTGCCAGAATACACAGAATAGAGGAATTCTTATGGAAATAAAAATCGGCGAGATAATAAAAACAAAGCGTGAGGAAAAAGGATACAGTTTAAGCGATTTTGCAAAGTTAATAGAGATATCGCCCGGCTACCTTTCACAGATTGAGAATGGCATAAGGACAAATCCAAAACTGGAGATCATATTAAGGATTATACACGAACTTGGTATCGACATTGAGATGCTTTTAGGTGTCGAGTCCGCCAAAGACAATTACCTAGCGCGTATTCCGTCATTGCTGAAGCTGACGCTGGCTAAGGAGAGAAATCTGAAAACCCTGTCAGACCCGGATGTCGTCAGGAAAATCAGTACTTTTACGGACCGTGTTTTGGAAGCAAAATATACAATAGATAACTCCGAGTTATACAGCCTTTTTCTGGAAGATTTATTATCTCAGACAGATAACATCTTAAAGAGATATATCGAAATCAAGAAGAAGTTTTACAAGTTGTAAGATTAAGTGATAGAATATTCGGAAATAAGCCGGCAAATGAAATAGCTGCCGCTTGCTAAGATACAATGTATTACCATAATTTAGGACGGCATTTAATATTGCAATTTATAATCAAGAGAAAGATTAAAAATAAATCTTGACCAATAGCAGCTTTATAAGTATAATATATTTTGTTCTGCGCTTGAAGAAAAAGTGCAATAACGTTCCTCAATAGCTCAGTCGGTAGAGCATGCGGCTGTTAACCGCAGGGTCGTTGGTTCGAGTCCAACTTGGGGAGCCACATTCGGGCCTTTAGCTCAGTTGGTCAGAGCTACCGGCTCATAACCGGTTGGTCCGGGGTTCGAGTCCCTGAAGGCCCACCAAATAAATATGAAGGATGATTGCAGAGCAATCATCCTTTTAAATTTATTGCAGCAAAGTTCCTTAAAGTTAAGCCCGGTGCCTTTCTGTCAGGAAGACGAAATCTGCCGCATCGGGCCCAATTATCCGAGAACAGTCGGAAATCAATGATTTCAGCAAGGCTTCAATAATACCTGGGTCAATTACACGGGGGGATTTATGGTTCTCAAAGGAAGGTTAAAGCTTATTTATGATATGATACCTCCTTGCGATATTCTTTCGGATATCGGAACCGACCATGCCCTGATTCCTGCTTTTGCGCTTCTTAACGGCCGATGCAAAAAGGCTATAGCCTGCGATATAAAACCAGGTCCTTTGGAAAGGGCGGAGAGTACCCGCAGAAAATATATGCTGACGAATAGCATGGAATTACGGATGGGGAGCGGTCTTGAACCTGTCAGGGAGGAAGAAGCCGATGTAATAGTCATGGCGGGTATGGGCGGCGCACTGATTACCCAGCTGATCCTTAAATCAATTAATATAGCTAAAAAGGCTAATTGTATCCTTTTACAGCCTATGACAAACAGGGATCTTATTCGCCCGTTTTTATGGGAAAACGGTTTTGAGATTATCGATGAGGGTCTTGCATGTGAAGGCAACAAGCTCTACCTGGTAATCTCTGCAAGGTACACCGGAATAAGAAAGGTAAATAAGGATAGAATCAGGGAATTAATTGGTGATGTTTTGATTCGAAAAAACAACCCTTTGTTAAAGGATTGGGTAATAGAACATATAAGAAAGCAAAGAAAGGCAGTAAACGGTTTAAAACGCGCAAAAGCCGTATATGATCCTGAAAAAATTGAAACAGAGGAAAGGCTTCTGAAAGAGCTGACAGAACTTCTTAATTCCTTAGGAGGCTGAATAAATGAAACTGCGAAACCTTATTGAATTTTTAGAGGAAAAAGCCCCCATATCACTTCAGGAAATATATGACAACAGCGGGTTGATTCTTGGAAATCCCGATAATGAGATTTCCAGGGTATTGGTATGTCTTGATGTTGACATTGGCGCCATTGAACATGCTGTTTCACAGAACTGCCAGTTGGTTTTGTCCCACCATCCCGCGATATTTAAAGGTTTGAAGATTTTTTCCGGAACGAATAAAGAAAGCAGTATTCTGATTAAAGCAATAAAGAATGATATAGCGCTCTACAGCTGCCATACCAATTTTGACTCGGCTGAAGGAGGCCTTAGCGATCTGTTGTGTGAAAAGCTTGGGCTGAAAAATATAAAAGTCTTGAAAACAACATCTGACGAAACGGCCGAATATGGTGCCGGAAGGTATGGAGAAATCAAACCTGTTGACGGTATGGAGTTTATTAACAGGGTAAAAACCAAGCTGTCTGTTGATTTCCTGAGATACGTAGGGGATATTCCGCCGACGGTTACAAAGGTGGCTGTATTCAATGGCTCATTTGACAGGGACATAATGGATAGCCTTAAAAGAATCAGTCCTGTTGTCCTTATTACGGGAGACTTGAAATACCACGATGCCCAGGAACTTTTATATAACGGGATATTTACAATTGATGCCGGGCATTACGGAACCGAGATTATTTTTGTGGACGAGATGGCGAATATTATTGAAGAACGTTTTTCAGACTTAAGTGTGGTACGATACAAAGGGAAAGATGTTTTTAATTATTGTTGATTTTCAAGGAATACGCAGGTATATTAAAAAGCAATGAAATAAAAAGGAGTTTTTAAATGGCTTACAAACTTATGGCGGTAGATATCGACGGTACGCTCTTGAATGATAGCGGAGAGCTTACGGAGAATACGAAAAATGCCATCAGAAAATGGGTAGACAAAGGTCTCATATTTACCATCGCATCAGGCCGCCCCATTCAGGGGGTTGAAAAACTTAACAAGGAACTGAACCTTGATGTGCCCTTCATTACATATAACGGTGCCATGGTGGTTATGGGAAAGTCAAAACAGGTGCTTTATGAGCAAAAACTGTCCCCGGAAGATTCAAGGGGTATTATCAGACTGGGCCAAAAATACAATACAACCATCCTGATATGGAAAGATAATAAGCTTTTTGTGTCTGAAATTAATGACAGAGTCAATAAATACAAGTGCATATCAGGTGTGGAGCCCGTTGTTGCAAATGATTTGGAACAGGTAGCCGAAAACGGTGTGACAAAAATTCTCTGGTATGATGAAGTTGAAAAAATACATCAATACCAAAAAGAGATTGGGGCACTTTTAAGTGTCAATGTTAATTTTCATCCATCCAGGCCGTATTTCATGGAATTTGTAGATAAAAACGCTTCAAAAGCGATTGCATTGGAAAAAATCGGCCTGTACTTCGGTATAAAGCAAAGCGAGATGATAGCCGTTGGAGATGGCTATAACGATATATCCATGATTGAATATGCCGGATTGGGTGTCGCAATGGCCAATTCCCCCGATGAAGTCAAACAAAGGGCGGATTATATTACGTTATCCAATGAGGAAGACGGTGTTGCTCATGTAATATATAAATTCCTGTCGGAATCATAGATTATATGATGATAATGAACATAAGGTTTGACAAAGAAAACCCGATATTGTATTATGAACTTGTCTTTAATATGAAAATGCTATGAAGGGGACATGCAAAACTGTTGCAAACGCTTCAGAGAGGGAAGGACCCGGCTGCAATCCTTCCTGCGAATCACTGTTTTGTACCACCCCGGAGCTTGATGGCCGAAATAACAGTAAGCTATCACGTTGATTACGTTATAATCTTATGAGTGACAGAATTATTTCTGTAATTAAGGTGGAACCGTGTGAGTATAAGCTCTCACCCTTAAATGTTATACATTTGGGTGAGAGTTTTTTATACAAAGTAAACGGCTCTACCGGCGCAATTGATAAAAGATTCTTCGTCAGCGCCAAGAATGACACGGAAGATGTCATCCTGAGCGAAGCGTTAGCGAAGTCGAAGGATCTGTTAAGTAGACCAAATGATTTTTCACAGACACCCAGAATGACAAATGAGGCTTAAAATGACATGAAGTCCTTATTTATTATATTTATTATATAAAAATTAAAAGGAGCGGAGCAAATATGATAAAGATTAAATTAAAAGACGGAAGCGTCAAATCCTATGAAAGCGGGATTACTATTTTCGATATAGCGAAGGATATCAGCGAAGGGCTTGCCCGGGTAGCATTGGCTGGAGAGGTAAATGGTGAGTTGAAAGACTTGAGAAAGCAGTTGTATGAGGATTGTGAATTGAGTATTCTTACTTTCGATGATGAGGGAGGCAAGCATGCCTATTGGCATACCACATCCCACATAATGGCCCAGGCTGTAAAAAGGCTTTTCCCGGGTGTAAAACTTGCTATCGGGCCGGCTATTGACAACGGTTTCTATTATGATTTTGATCTGGACAAGAGTTTTACTCCCGAGGATATGGCCGCGATTGAGCAGGAAATGAAAAAAATAATTAAAGAGGATACTCCCATAGAAAGATTTACTCTTTCCAGGGAGAAAGCTCTTGAGCTTATGAAGGACGAGCCTTATAAGGTTGAGCTTATAAAGGAACTTCCAGAAGATGCTGAGATATCTTTCTACAGGCAGGGTGATTTTACTGATCTCTGTGCCGGGCCTCATCTTATGTCAACCGGCAAGGTAAAGGCTGTTAAACTCATGCAACTGGCTGGTGCATACTGGAGGGGCGATGAGAAAAATAAAATGCTCCAGAGAATATACGGTACTGCGTTTCCTAAAGCCAGCCAGCTGGAAGAGTACCTGAAAATGCTGGAAGAAGCGGAAAAGCGTGACCATAGGCGTCTTGGCAAGGAACTTGAATTATTTTCCTTTGATGAAGAGGTGGGTCCCGGCCTGGTGTTATGGCATCCAAAGGGGGCCCGTGTCAGGCTGCACATTGAAGATTTCTGGAGAAGAGAGCATCTTAAAAACGGATACGATTTGGTTTACACTCCCCATATAGGCAGAGGACAGCTGTGGGAGACATCGGGACATCTAGGGTTCTATAAGGAAAGCATGTATTCGGCTATGGATGTAGACGGACAGGATTTCTACGCCAAGCCTATGAACTGTCCTTTCCATATTGCCATTTATAAGAGCAAAATGCACTCTTATCGTGATTTACCATACAGATGGGCTGAGTTGGGAACTGTTTACCGCTATGAGAAAAGCGGAGCTCTCCATGGCCTTCTGAGGGTAAGGGGATTTACCCAGGATGATGCCCATATTTTCTGCGCCCCTGAACAAATGCCCGATGAAATCCGCAGGGTACTGAGATTTAGTCTTTCAATCCTAAATGCTTTTGGGTTTAAGGATTTTAAAATATATGTTTCCACAAAACCAAAAGATAAATATGTTGGGGACGAAAGCATGTGGGAAGCGGCCACAAAAGCCTTGAAGGAAGCTGTCGCAGCCGAAGGACTGGAATGTGATGTGGACGAAGGAGGCGGGGCTTTCTACGGACCCAAGATTGATATTAAGATTAAGGACGCTCTTAACCGTGAATGGCAGTGTACAACAATACAATTCGACTTTAATGAGCCTGAACGTTTTGATATAACCTACATCGCATCGGACGGAAGCAGAAAGCGCCCATATATGATTCACAGGGCCCTGCTGGGTTCTATCGAAAGATTCTTCGGAATATTAATTGAGCACTATGCCGGCGCATTCCCCGTATGGCTTGCCCCGGTACAGGCAAAGATTATACCTATCATGGAAAAACACCATGAATATGCTCAAAAAGTTGCTGATAAGCTTAGAGAATATGACGTAGACGTTGAAATTGACGATCGAAATGAAAAAATAGGGTACAAGATTCGTGAAGCGCAGCTTGAAAAAGTTCCTTACATGCTTGTTATAGGCGATAAGGAAGTAGAACAGGGAACAGTTGCGGTAAGATCCAGGAAAGACGGGGACTTAGGCGCGATGGATTTAGACAAATTCGTGGAAAAAATTGTGGAGGAGATAAGAACACGGGCATAGAGCTTGGAAAATAACTTTACCCGTTACCGAAAATGTCATCCTGAGCGGAGCGAAGCGGAGTCGAAGGATCTTTTATGTTAACGAAAGATCCTTCGCTAGCGCTCAGAATGACAGAGGAGAGCAAGATTCTTCGCTGACGCAAATAATGGCATGGTTACGATAATATGTCGGGGGTTTATTATGGCCGGGTACAGTTCTACCTCAAAAAACTATGGAAAAGACAGCAATAAGCAAAGCCTGGACAAACTTAAGGAACAGCTTAAGGCTAAAAATCCTGCCAGGGTTTATCTTTTTTACGGTGATGAACCGTTTTTGATAGATTACTATGTTAAGGCCTTGAAAGACCTGGTTCTTGAAGGAGATAATGAAGGCCTTAATTTATCTGTATTTGAGGAGAATATAAACATAGACGATGTCATAGACGCATGTGAAATGTTCCCGGTTTTTGCCCGGCGTAAATTGGTCATAGTTAAAAATTCAGGTTTATTCTATAGCAAAACAAAGAGAATTACTGATTCTTCAGATAAAGATGATACACCGGAAGAAGACGATGTAAAACCGTTAACCGAGACCCGCCTGAAAAATAAAGTGCAGGACGCTTTAACTGAATATATTCCCGATATTCCGGACACCACATGTCTTATATTCATTGAAAAACAGGTTGATAAAAGGCTTAAGCCATATAAGCAGGTCGTGTCAGCCGGACTTGCCTTGGAGTTTAACAGGAATAAACCGGCAGAACTTGTACCATGGGTTATCAAGGGAATGAAATCATTAAATAAGGTTATAGATTATAATGCCGCCCAGTACCTTGTGGCAATCAGCGAACCGGACATGTATACCTTGAGGAACGAGATATTTAAACTCGCTGATTATGCTGGAGACCGGAAAGAGATTACTTTAGACGATGTAAAAATTATGGCCATACCCACCATAAAGAGTGTGATATTTGATCTTTTGGATGCAGTGGCGAAAAAAGACATACCCCATGCATTAAATATTCTTAATGAGATTATAGCTTTAAAGGAACCTGAACAGAAGATCCTTGCCATGCTTTCAAAGCAAATGGGGGAAATGTTAAAGTTAAAACTCTTAATGGAGGATGGAGCCACCCAGGGACAAATTGCTCAATATTTCCAGGGGAAACATCCTTATGCTTTGAAAATAATGACCCAGCAGGCTGCCGGAATGAGTGTCGAATTTTTAAGACATATGTTGGGGAAATGCATGGAAGCAGAGGAAAACTATAAAAAAGGGCTTATAGAGCCCAAATTAGCTTTAGAACTGTTGCTGGAAAAAATACGTCTCTGACATGAGTTTAACACCTTCCTGATTGTTTCATAATACAGATTAGATACAGGTTTTATACTGCTTTTTGTGATTATCCCTTTATTGCATTTATTTATACTAGAATATATAATCTTATTGTGAGAAAGCTCAGTATTTGGGATTTCATAGCCTGAACCAATATTAAAGAATAGGAGCAGTTGTGCCCGGCAGTATGACAATAGGAGATATTTTCAGTTACATTACGAATTTTTTGGGACTAAATAGTCCATTAGATATTATCAGGTTAATAATTGAGATATCTTTGATTTCATATGTAGTTTATAAAAGCATTCAGCTTGTCAGAGAAACCCGTGCCCTCCAGTTGGTTAAAGGTTTATTTTTCATACTGATTTTCTCAAAATTGTCCGAAATATTGGGCCTGAAAACTATTGCCTATCTTTTAAAGGGCACTATTCAGCTCTTTGGATTCAGTTTGATTGTCATTTTTCAGCCTGAGCTCAGAAGGGCTCTCGAAAAGCTTGGAAGCAGCGGATTCCAGGATATCATGCTGAGGAAAACCGATGAAGACAGAATTAAGACCATATCTGCCATTGAAGCTATTGTTAAAGCATGTACTGTTCTATCTCAGGAATATATCGGCGCTTTAATAATAATCGAAAGAGTTACCAAAATAGGGGACATTGTAAATACAGGAACTCAAATGGACGCAATGTTGTCAAGCGAACTTCTGGTCAATATTTTCACTCCAAAAACTCCGCTGCATGACGGAGCAGTAATAATTCGCGATAATACTATTAAAGCCGCAGCGTGTTATCTTCCCCTCACCCAGAATGCCGGGCTGAGCAGAGAATTGGGAACCCGCCATCGCGCTGCCCTTGGTATTACCGAGGTATCGGATGCCATAGCTGTTGTAGTGTCGGAAGAGTCGGGTAAAATTTCGTATGCCCACAGCGGAGGTCTTACCAGGAATCTTACCCCTGATATGCTTAGAAAAGCATTGACCAAATTCCTGTTGAACAGTAATACTGACAGGAAGCTCTTTACTTTCAGAAAGGTGAAGCAGGATGAACAAGCTAATAAATAGTTTATTTGAAAAGGATTCAATTGTAAAAATCATATCCATATTTACAGCCATATTGATATGGTTTGTAGTTTTAGATTCCGAGAATCCTTTCGAAGAGAGAACCATAGCTGTTCCCTTGACCAGTAATATGGATGTGCTTCACAACAATAATTTCCAAATTGTAGGTACCCTACTTCCCACAAGTGTTGATGTTAAGATAAAAGGTCGCAGAGATAAGTTGTCGAAAGTTACCGCCAATGATTTTGTTGTCTTCATTGATTTTTCAAAAGTTACATCATCAGGCCGTAAAACCATTGAAATTGAAGGTCCGGAATATAAAGGTGATCAGGATATTATCATTCTTGGCATAAATCCCACATCAATCAACCTTAATTTTGAGCGGGTTGTGGGCAAGCAATATCCCGTACAGGTAGAATTTACCGGTTCTCTTCCGGCAGGCTACGAACTTGTTAATCTAAGGGTTGAGCCAAGCAATGTTATCCTGGAGGAAAAAGAAAGCAGCATTTCAATGGTAAGTAAAGTGGTCGCCTTTGTAAACCTGGACGAAGCGGATGACAAGAAAGAAATCGTTATGCGCGGAACGGTACTGGATGAAAATGGAGAAGTTTTAAGGCAATTTGAAGGGAAAGTACCGATTATAGTATCTTTTAATCTGGCAAAAAAAGTGCCGGTTATTGCCGTAACCAAAGGCAATCCCATGGATGACCATTATGTGAAAGAGATTAGGTATTCCCTGCCAAATGTACGTGTACTGGGAAGCAGAAGCATACTGGACGGCATAAAGAGTATCAGCGCTGAAGCAATTGATGTTACGGATAAATCGGAATCATTCACAACCCCGTTGACAACAATACTACCAAAAGGCGCGACGATATTTGCGGAAGATGCTGAGCGCCTTACGGCCGAGGTTGTTATCGAAAAATATATTACCAGAAATATAAATATTTCTCCCGGTCAGGTTGCGATTTTTCATGGTGATACCGAGGGAAATATGAGTTACAGGATTACAAACGATATAATACCTATAACAGTAAAAGGCAAAAGCGAAGATGTGAATGCTTTGAAAACCAGTGATATAAAACTGTCCATCAATGTGAGCGACCTTTTGCCCGGAGAACACGAAGTTCCGCTTAAGGTAACCGTTCCCAATAATGTAACCCTGATAGGGGAATATAGCGTAAATGTCACAATCATTTCCAATAGCAATAATGATTTGCCGTGATGACAGAAGCAAACCCATAATAACGGGAAACTGATAATATATATCGGAGGAAATTTTATGAAGTATGTTTTTAAGAATGCCATGGTGCTTACCATGAACAATGACGAGTTATTGGAATCATGTGATGTTCTTGTAGAGAATGACCAAATAAGTGCTGTCGGCAGTCTTAATAATGAACAAATAAATAATGCCAGAGTAATTGATGCCTCGGGAAAGCTTTTGATGCCGGGGCTTATTAACGCTCATTGCCATGTTCCCATGACACTCCTTAGAAACTATGCTGATGATCTGAATTTGCAAACATGGCTTTTTGATCACATTTTCCCAGTTGAGGAAAGACTTCAGGGAGAAGATATTTATTACGGATCGCTTCTGGGGATTATGGAGATGATTGCGTCAGGCACTACATGTTTCATAGACATGTATGACCATATGGATGACCTGGCTCGTGCAGTCGAGGAATCAGGAATCCGTGCCCAACTATCCAGGGGAATGATGAATACAGGCAGTGGGCCCGATTTCTCCGAAGATGCCCGGTTAAATGAAAGTATTGATTTCTACAAAAAGTGGAACGGAGCCGCTAATGGCAGGATTACAGGGGCATTTGCGCCGCATGCTATTTATACCTGTTCCCCTGCTTATATTAGAACCATAGTGGAAACCGCGCAGAAGTACGATGCGCCAATCCATGTACATTTGGATGAAACCTTGACTGAACATGAGGATTGCCTGAAAAAGTACGGCAAAACTCCCACTAAACATTTACTTGATCTTGGAGTGTTTGAGCAAAAAACCGTAGCCGCCCACTGTGTATGGATAACAGAAGATGATGCAAGAATTTTGGCCGATAAAAAGGTAACCATGGCACATAATCCTTCCAGTAATCTTAAGCTTGCCAGCGGAATCGCTCCTGTTCCGAAAGCCTTAAGCATGGGAGTTAATGTGGCATTGGGAACAGATGGCGCGTCAAGTAATAATAACCTTAACATGTTTGAAGAAATACACCTTGCAGCCCTTATTCATAAGGGAACAAACAGGGATCCGCTACTTATAAATGCCATGGAATCATTAAAAATGGCGACTTTAAACGGAGCCACGGCTCTTGGCATGGATAATATGGGCGTTATTAAAGAGGGAGCGAAGGCCGATGTTATTTTGATAGATATGGATAAACCCCACCTTATGCCGATTCATAATATAGTTTCAGCGCTGGCATATTCAGTGCAGGCTTCCGATGTATGCCTTACGATGGTGGACGGTGTAATACTCTATGAAAACGGAGAGTTTAAGACTATTGACAAAGAAAAGGTAATCCATGGAATAAAAAAATGCTATGAGAGGATTTTCCAATAATAGAAGTTGGAAGTTAGAAGTTAGAAGTTAGAACCTTATGTCATTCTGAGCGTTAGCGAAGGATATTTTGTGTCAACTTGTGAAAGATCCTTCACTCCAATTCGTTCCGTTCAGGATGACAAGTGAGGTTACACTTCACACAGTATGACAATAAAGTGAGAAGAAACAGCTTTCGGTTCACACATCTCATATCTCTAATATGACATCCAATAAAGGTTCCATAAATTTACTTTAAGAAGTTGGCAAATCAGGCTGTTGTGGCGCAACAACAACAGTATGGTAATTCACGTAATTCACCATACCCGGTTTTGCACCTGAAGGCTTTTTGACATTTCTTATCTGTGTATAGTCAACTTCAACTTTTGAAGCTGATTTTGCCTTACTGAACCAGGCTGCGTATTGGGCCGCCTCAATTAATGTGGAATCGGGAACTTCTTTCCCTTCGGTTTTTATCACCACATGAGCGCCCGCAAAGTTTTTTACATGTAACCAAATGTCTTCGTGCCTTGCCAGTTTGAATGTCAGCTTGTCATTCTGCTTGTTATTTTGTCCTATAAAGATTTCGAATCCGTCCTTTGAGAGCATTTTAAGCGGCAGAATTTTCGCAGGGGGGGTTTTTTTGTTTTTTCTGTCCATATGCTTGATATAGCCCTGCTCTATAAGCTCCGTTTGTATCTCGGACAGCTGTTCCGTGTCTTTCGAATTTTCAATTGCGAAAAGAATGCTCTCAAGATAAGCAATTTCATCCTTTATCACCGATATTTCGTTTTGGGCGTACAAAAACGCTGTCCTGGCTTTATTATACTTTTTGAAATAGTTTTGAGCGTTTTGCTGGGGAGATTTTTCCTTATCAAGAGGGATATCCACGCTTTCGCCTTTTTCGCTGTAATAGTTAATGACGCTTGCTTTATCCATTCCTTTGGCAAGGGAATAAATATTTGCGGTTATAAGCTCTCCCCACAGCCTGTATTCATCAAAATTTTTGTTTTCTTCATAGGTTTGTAAATTTTTAGCTAAACGCTTTTCGCATTTTTCAAGCAACTTGGATACCATTGCATGAAGATTTTTCGCTTTTTGGGTATTAAATTCATTCCAGTTTTTTAAAGAGTAATATTCTTCAACAGCGGCGCTTATGGTGTCAAAACTTTTGTGTGAAGAATACTGAAGTAGTTTAATACAATGAAAATCGACAGGTTTTCCCGTATTATCAAATATGACTGTTGGAGAAATATCTTTGCCTGTAAGCTGGTCCATTAAGCTTCTTAAAGCTTCCGTTATTCTTAACAATTCGCGAAAAGCCAGCTTATTGACCGGTTTAGACTCATTGATGCCGGCACGGAAACATATTTCCCTGCACAAAACAGGTGAAAATCCCTTCAGTTTGTCAAGCAGGAAAGATTCAACCTTTCTTCCGGATTCCGAAGCGGCTTTCAATAACATATCCGGTGTATCGTCCGCTGCAGGATCAAGCTTGTCCTGTGGGGGAGGAAGTACGTAAGCCCTTGCCGGAAGCAGTTCGCGGACACGGTTTACTTCGTTGTCAACATGCTTCATGGCGTCAATAATATAATTGTCTTTGTTGAGAATAATAATATTGCTGTGACGTCCCATAATCTCAATTATAAGTTTTTTAATGCTGCGGTCACCCAAATCATCGATAACTTCAGCTTCCATAGTAACAATACGCTCAAATCCGCTTGTACTGATACGTTTAATTATCCCTCCCAGGAAATGCTTTCGAAGCAACATGCAAAAGACCGGAGGACTGTCAGGGTTTTCAAATTGTCTTTGGGTAAGATGAATCCTGGCTGATGACGCGTTACAGGAAAGCAGAAGCCGATGGTTCTCGCCTGCCGTACGCACCTGGATCACGACGGTATCCCAGCCGATTTGATGTATTTTTCCTATCCTGCCGCCGACAAGGGTATTATTTAATTCATTGGCAATTTTATTTGTTAATACTCCGTCAAAAGGCATTTAAGCCACCTCTAATATTACAAAATGTTTAATATCGTTTTACAAATATTTGTCATAATGTTATAATACATCTAGCAAATTTAGGATATTATTGAGGGAGGAATCCTATAGTGTTATTTTGCAATAAAAATGCAAAAACAGGTACAGTAAATTAAATTTATTCTTTATGTATCTTTTAATCCCGTAAATTTATTCCTGCCTCAAGTAATGATCTCCGGTTGCATTAATCTTTAGGGGGTGTAGCTCTTGCGCCACAGTTATGGCAAGCCAAAACCTGTCGCCGCTGCTATGAATCGTATGCCGCTTTTTCTCCTTATGTTGGCTGTAATTGTTTTTATAGCAGCTGATTTGCTCCTGGGATTTGACTTTAACTGGGTGGACTATATAATAGTTATCATTATAGCTCTATTTGGACTAAAAGGCTACATAAAAGGATTAATTAATTCAGTTTTCAGCCTGGCCGGATATTTAATCGGAATTTTTGCTGCTTATTTGCTTTCCCCGAAAGTCACCCTGTTGGCCATGCAAAAAACGAAACTGGGTGATGCTATGGCCAATAAGTTAAATGAAGTGGTACCTGCCTTTTCATTCATAGGGAATATGAAAATACCGGATACTGAGGCTAAAACTGCAATGAGTGTAATAGATAAAACACCCGAACTGGAAAAAGCCATTGCAGAGAATTCCATGCTGAAGCAGTTAATGACTCTTACAAATACGGCTGTTGAAACAGGAGACTTATATTCGGAAACCGTAGTTACTGTTAATGATCTTATTGCGTTTAATATTTTAAAGGTTATTTCTTTTATTGTTTTATTTATTCTGATAAAACTGCTGGTTGTAATAATAGGTAAAATTATAACCGGATTGTTGAGCGGTAGTTCGGTTTTAGGGACGGCAAACCGGGTTGCTGGAATGGCAGTTGGTTTTGTAGTGGGTATACTGATTAGTTATGTTGTTTTTGTTATTACTGTTCCCATCTTAGGAGCTATACGGATTATCGAGGTACCCGAAACATATACCGATTCGATTGTACTGTCCTGGTTTAATGAATTTCTTACGTTAATCAAATGATGTTGACTTTTGTTTTCATATCAAAAGCAGAGGGACATTAAACCTGTTCCGAAATTGATTTATTGCCGATTAATGCTTTAAAGTGTATAATCTTAAAAAGAGTCAGCATATTCCCTGTTGTACAGGATAACCACCGGAATGCCGGTGGTTAAATTTTGCTGGTATCAATTAAAAAACCAAAAATGAAGGGAAAGACTAATGAGTAAGCAACTTAAGGCCGATTTATCAATTTTTTGCATAACTATTATATGGGGGTCGTCATTTATTGTAATGAAAAACATATCTGGCGATATACCCGCTTACGCATATCTTGCAATGAGGTTTTTGGCGGCTTCCATTATATTGGCGGCTATTTTCAATAAGAATCTGAAAGGGATAAGTCTTAGCAGCATTATTCGTGGTTCAATAATCGGACTCTTACTGTATGCGGGTATGATGCTGCAGGTACAGGGGCTGAAAACTACGACGGCTTCCAATTCAGCCTTTATAACAGGGCTCTGTGTGGTTATGGTTCCGGTAATTTCTGTTTTTTTACTTAAGAAAAAACCGCCGTTAAACGCAGTTACAGGGGTTATGCTGGCAGCGCTGGGACTTTTCTTTCTGACAGGCTTTCAGGGGAACTGGACGATTGGTGATACCTTAACTCTTATTTGTGCCTTGTGCTTTGCGCTTCAGATAATTTTTATAGATAAATTTGCATCCGATATGAATATTTATCATTTAGCTTTTATTCAGATTTCGGCTGCGGCCGTGTTTTATCTTGTAACATGGGCAGGGATTGCGTTTGTATCCCCTGTTCCGGCTTATATTGTTTTTGATTCCAGGGTTATTCTTACCATTCTCTATACAGGGGCACTTGGAACGGCATTTGGTTATAGCGTACAGACAATAGCCCAAAAATACACAACTCCTACCAGGACAGCGCTGATTTTAACCTGTGAGCCGGTTTTCGGTGCTATTTTTGCTTTAATTGTCCCGGATATCAACGGAAACACCGAAAAACTGACAATAAAAACATTTATCGGATGCCTTCTCATATTATCCGGAATGGTTATAACAGAGTTGAGATTCCAAAATAAGAAATCCCAATGAATGCCGGTAATAATGATTGTAATTTTGTAATTTGACGCAGGGTCAGGATAACAGGGAAAAAATGACCCTGTGCTTATTTCATTTGTCATAAAAGCGTAAAGTATATTTTGTTTATGCTTTTACTCCAATTGCCGATAAACTTTTTAGGATAAATATGTTTGGAGGCTATTAGATGAAGACAGGAAAAACATTTATTATTTTTGCTCTTATACTAACAATAGCCATTTGCTCTACATATGGTTCAGGTAATTATATATTCGCTGAAACTTATGCTCCCGGTCAGACAGAGGAAAATGGATTCATTAGCGGTGTTGTTAAGGAGAACAATCCATCGCTGGGATATATAACTCTCTATTTCGAAGACGGCTCAGGAATGGATCCGGCCGCGGCAAACCGGTTGAGTATCCTCCGTACTTTTACATACGGATACGATATACCGGTATTAAGGGACGGGTATGAAACGGTTATTGACGATATCCGACCTGGAGATATGGCTTTTATAAAGCTGGATAAGGACGGATATATAGAAAAAATCAGTGCAAAAAGCTATTATGAATCGATATACGGCACTGCCTATTTGAAAGGTACGTCATGGTTGATTTTAAAAAAGGATGACGGCACCTTTGTAAATTATACTTTATCAAAAACCACTCCAATTTATAAAAATAACCGGCCCTGTACAATTTCCGATATAGTTCTGGGAGACCGGATACGGGTCCTGGTACAGAAAAACGGCTCAAATATCCATATAGCAGGCATTGATATAGAAAAACAGCCCAGGACCATAAGCGGAATTTACAGGGGGAAAATTGAGTTTGTCGATAATATTAACACCTCGCTTGCGGTTTCACAGGTACAACAGTTCATTAACGGAAGATGGGAATATACTTCCGGTATAGGGATACAAAACTTTAAGTACAGCAGTGAATACAAGGAACTGCCTCCCAGGAGGTTCGGAGGTACCGTTTATTTTGTTACAAAGAAGGAATATGACGGCCTGGATAAGATTATAAAAGCGTCGTTCAGAACCACATCCGGGTACGAGAGGACAACCAGGGACAATCTTCTTGGCATGACTGACGGAGGAATACTGTATCTGGAAAATACCTCGGATATAGTCAGTTATGATACCAATACCATTGCAATCAAAGACGGAAGACTGGTGGATATAAGCGCATTAAACACTTTGGATCCGTTGAAAATATCCATGGAAAAATCTCTTTATGACAGTAAATATATCGCCAACGTTATAGTCAGCGAGTCGGCTGCTCAAACCGGCCTGGTTATATACAGGGGACGCATTAAGAATGTTGAACCGTTAAAGAGTGTAACGGTTGAATCCTTTGTTCAACTGGACGGAGTGAGCTGGGAATTCACAAATACTCCAAAAACATTTGATATTGACCTTTACGTCAGTCGTTTGGTGGAAGCTGACGGAGTGGGGAATATGCGTGACCTGGATTCGGCGTATGTCAAACAGACCGTTTACATAGTGGCAGAGGGAAACAAAATTGTGCTGATGAGTACGGCGCCCTATGCAGATGTACCGGTTATGGGACGTGTTTCGGGTATAACAACCGATAACGGAGAAGACGATAATGAGAATGATAACGCCGAAACGACTGTGCCTTCTGTTTTGAGGCTGACTGAAGCCAGAATTTATGATAATGAGAACTATGTTTGGGATGAAAGTCCCAACCTGGACATAACCATACCTTTCAACTCCATTGTTATCAAAAACGGTCTGATAGGAACCGTTTCCCTGATAAAACCCGGAGATGAAGTCAGGATAATGCGGCACAGCCAGAGTGGAGAGGGTATTATTATCCTTTGCCAATAGGACATTACGGAGGTTTGAGACATGAAAAAAAGTTATTTTCAGGTATTGACAATTATACTGGTTTCAATTATTGCTGTTACTCCATTTAATATATTGGGTGTTGAAGGGTCAATGGGTTATTCGGGCGGAATTTCTGTTGCAGACCCGATTGAGAAAAGCGAATATCAATATACGGAAATGTGTTTTTTAACAGGGGTTCCCATAAAGTTAAGCGGCACTTTGACCATAAAGAAAACCGATAAAAACGATGTTGTAACCGCGACATATACATATAGACTCAGTAATGCCGAAAGTAACGTAACTTTAAACCGGGTGGCAATCTATACCACGACAAGAGAAACCAAAGCAAACGGGCAAATAACGGAATCTACCAGGCTCAGCCGATTGCCTACCGAGGTAATCAATATCGGCGGAACAACTTACAGGCTAATAGAATCTTCCTTTACCCAATCCATGATTACTGATCCTAAGGCCGCGATTAATTATCATACCGGCGAATTCAGCGAAAAAAAAGTATATGCAATAGGAACCGGTACGGTTAGGGATACCGTAACGGTCACTATTTCAGGAAGAACCTATGCTTATGATCAGTACTGGAGCAGTACTGAAACCCAAAGAATAAACATGATGGTGGAAGCGGATTTAAAGAATGCCGATCCTCCCGTCAAATGGGGCGGCGCGGCTGAGATAATTGTTTCAGGCGCAACCCTCTATCAGGTGGATTACGCTGAAAATGAACCCACATATATTAGCTTTGACGGCGGGTATGTCAAAAAGAAATGGATGGAATCGACCCTGGATTATACCGCAAGATTTCCCGAATTTGACAAGAACGGCCGACCTACTGATGTTTTAAAAACCTATACCAATACCGAAAGCCTGAGTACACAAATGGAACTGTCGAGACTAATGGTTCCGGATATAAAACACCTGAACGGCCACTGGGCAGAGGAACCCATCAGTATCTTGTTCGGTCTTGAAATTCTTCCGGGAACGGGAGAAAACTTTAAAGTGGGCAAATATTTGACCAGGAGAGAATTCGTTGGAATACTTATGAATACTCTTAAGGATATCCCTGCCGATCCTGATGTAAGGGTAGCAACAACGGTAAACACAAGAAGATCCTCATCCAAAAATGCCCCCGAAATATCGCCTTTTAAGGATGTCGAGCCGGGAGACTTATACTATGAAGAAATTAAAAAAGCTTATCAAAAAGGTATAACGCTGGGAGACGGAAACGGCAATTTCAGGCCCAACAACTATATTACCAGGGCGGAAGCAATCAAGATGATCGTTTCGGCTTTGGGCTTGGAAAAACTAGCCCCTTACCCGGCATCAACAACACCGTTTACCGATAATGACAGTATTCCCGCTTATGCCCGGAACGCTGCATCTGTGGCAGCAATTCTTGGGATCATAGAACCTGATTATATGGGAAGATTTAATCCGTCAATGCGCCTGACTAATGAAATTATGGCTAAATTGATGTATGATTTAATTAGTTATATGGGCAGTGAACTGGTAAAAGATTACAGGGACAGAATAATTGATTTTTAAACCATATGTGCTAAAGGGGGTCATTTATGAAAAAGAATAAAGTGCTGATAAGCCTTGTTCTTGTGATATGCTTTATTTTTGCGGTTTCTCCCATGGCATATGCCGGGGAATACGGGTCATACCTTGAATCAATGCTGGATTTTATGACAGAAATGTACTATGAGGGCCTCACTGATGAAGAGGCTCTTACTGCCGTTTTAAAGGGTATGTTCTCTCAACTGGATGATTACTCGACATACTATAATAAGGAAGAAACGCAGATTTATCTAAACAGCTTGAATAATTCTTATGAAGGAATCGGGGCAGTTCTTGAGACCCATGATGACGGAATTATTATAGTTGATATTTTTGAAGATTCACCGGCCGAAAGGTCAGGATTACAGGTAGGCGACATAATTATCGCAGTTGACGGTAGAAGCGTTGTTGGTATGGATGCCACAACCGCGGCGGCGCTTATCAGGGGCGAGGCCGGGACGACAGTTACACTTACTATAATTCGCGATGGAACAGAAAAGGATTTTTCTATTGTAAGAGAATCCATCATAAATAAGACAGTAAATTACAGGATTGAAGGGAATGTTGGTTATATATCTATTGACAGTTTTGACAGTGGAACATCCGGGGAGTTTGACGAAGCAATCGGGGAACTCAATAAAGCCGGGATAAAAAAAATTATCCTGGACTTAAGGGGAAACCCCGGCGGTTATGTCGATGAGGCTGTAGCGGTGGCAAGGAAGCTAATTCCCAAAGGAATCATAACCAAACTGGATTATAAGTCGGAAAAATACAAGGATCAGGTATATTATTCATATGGGAATAACCCCAAATACTTGATAGCTGTCTTGGTTAATGAAAAAACGGCCAGCGCTTCCGAAATTCTCGCTGGTGCGATTGAAGATTCAGGAGTGGGTTTTTTAATCGGGCAGAATACATATGGTAAGGGTGTTTTCCAGAGCATCTTCTATATCCTCACTCCGGAAGCATATAATAAATATAATCAATTATACGGAGCAAAATATGTTACCGATATTGAATGGAAAACATATTACGGCGTTTACCCGAAGGAAGACGAGATTATAGGCTCGGTTAAACTCACAACAGGCTATTATTTTACCCCTAAAGGAAGATCCATTAACGGGATAGGGCTTAAACCTTCATTAATCGAACCAAATCCCACATATCCCGGCGGAATTGATTTATCAAAGATAGCGCCTGTTAAGGCAAACCTGGAGCTTAATTCCTATAATAATGATGTCTTAAATGCCGAAAAGATTTTGAAAGCTGCAGGTTTCCTGGATACTGCGCCTGACAGGCTTTTTGACGATAAAACTGTTGAGGCTGTCAAAAAATATCAGGCTGTTAACAATCTTGCTGAAACTGGTATAATTGATACAGCAACAAGGGATAAGCTCAACCAAACATTAATCGAACTGAGAAAAGACAACGACAAACAATATGTAAAGGCTCTGGAAGCGCTGAGCTTATTCAGTGATTAAAGAAGGGGAACTTTTCATATATGGAAGCTGAAAACACTAAAGGCGCAGCAAAGGGCTTCAGTTTTTTAAAGCTGGCGCTCTTTCTGTTAATATTGATATTGGTGTCCGGAGTAGTATTATATGCTTTCCTGAACATAAATCCTTTGGATGCGCTCTCCGAAGGAATAACGGGCCTGTACACCCGTGTATTTACTGTCGGAGCAGGCGAAATTGATGCTCTTAAGGAAACGGTAAGACCAGTCCTGACATTTGAGCAAAATGAGGATATCTATTTTTCGACTGTTTCCAATAATCTTGTGGCAGCCTCCGTAAGTTCTGTTAAAATTATTGACCCGGACGGAATGGAGAAAGCATACCTCCCTGTAAGCTTAAACAAGCCTTTTGTTGTGTCATATGCCGATGATACCCTGGTAGCTGATTTGGCGGGGCATTATTTTGCCCTGATTGTGAACAACAGGATAGCCTGGGAAAAAAACATTGACGAGTTTATTGTAAACGCCAGCATTTCGGACACGTGGATCCTTTTGATAACCCAAAGCAAACAATCGGGATACAAGCGCACAATTCGTGCTTATTCAAAAGACGGTCAGGAGATTTCTTTCAGAAGCGTTTCAAATTATTATCCTTTTTCAGTCGTTAATCATCCCGGATATAATAAAGCGGCTTTTGCCGTAAGCAGCCTGGAGACATCCGGTCTTGAAGCTAACGGAATTTTTGAAATACTGGATCCTGCAATGAACCAGAAAGCAAGTATTAAAGGAGAAAAAGAAATATTTGGCGGCTGTTATCCCATATTGGAAGAAAGGCTCCTGATTTATGGAGAAAAAAGCTTAATTACCATTGATAAAGGTTACCACACCGTATGGGAGAAGGATTTCGAGGGATATTCGGTAACAGCGGCTAATGTCATAAATAACAAATTCCCGGTTGTGGCTCTTTTAAATAACGAGGAATATTCAAGAAACAGGCGCTTTTTGACAACTATACAGATATACAACAGCAACGGAACTGAAAAAACTGGTTTTGATATTGATGCAAAGGTGACGGGAATAGTCTCCAGGAAGAAGACCGCGGCTGTTATAGCCGAATCAGAGGTGCTTTTTATTAACGAGGACGGTGAGATTATGGATCGCTTCACCGCAAAATCGAACGTTTCCGGTGTATATCTTGCTAAGGATGATCTGGCATATGTGGTTTCGGCCGATACGGTAAACCGTGTCAATATCAAGGTAAAACAAAAATTTTTAGGCCTGTTCTAAGTCTTGCTTATTCTCATTCCAAAAGTCGCAGGCAATCCGGTATAATGACGCTCCCTGTGAGGTTCTCGGTACAGGATGCCATTCCTCCGGAAAGAGGTTTAAATACTCCTGTGAAGAAAACCTGGAATCAATCAGTAATAGGGCTCCGCGGTCAGATTCGGACCGTATCAGTCTTCCGGCGGCCTGCAGTACCTTATTAATGCCGGGATAGGTATAGGCAAATGAAAAACCCGATACCCCTTTATTCTGATAATAGGCACACATGATTTCAAGTTCCGGGGATACCTGTGGAAGGCCTACGCCAACAATTACCACAGCAGTAAGCTTTTCTCCCGTTAAGTCTATGCCTTCGCTGAAAACGCCTCCCAAAACGCAGAAGGCAACACGGTTTTTATCCCCGAAGTGCTCAAACTTTCTTAAGAAATCCTCTCTGGCAGATTCGTCCATTTCCCGGTCCTGGCATAGTATTTCAAAGTCGAGAGCCAATGGTCTGAAAATCTCCAATACATCAAGAAGATATTTATATGACGGAAAGAAAACCATAACGTTTCCTTTGTGGGAAACCGCCCAATCGTATATGGCTTTTGCTGTGGCTTCCAGGTACTGCTGCCGGTGGCTGTAACGGGTTTCAATGCGATCTTCATTAAGAATCAACAAATTTTCCCGGGGGAAGGGGGATGGAAGCCTAAGGGTGATATCCTCATCCCTTCCTCCCAGGATACTCTTGAAATACCATAACGGGGACAAGGTGGCCGAAAAGAGAATAGTACTCTTTGCCGAAGACATTTTAAGATCCAGCATTGCGCTGGGATCAAGACATAACAGCTTCAGGCAAAATCCGGTCTTTTTTCCGGTCATGAGGGTACAATAATTGTCTGAATATATTTCAAGAATATTTTTAAAATGCAGGATATCGAAGAAAAGGTTTACCAGTTTTTCGGTATAGGGTTTATCTTCTCTTTCTCCTGAAACCCAGCTCTCAGCCTCAATGATAAATTCCTGAAGGGGAGCTTTCAGCCTTATGGGAGCATCGCCTGAAGTGTTGTACTTTACTCCGCCGGCTTGCAAAACAGGTTTTCCTGCTTCCTTTTCCAGTGAGGAAAGTTCTTTCCTGAGTTTAATCAGTTTCTTGTTTATTTCCGGCAAATCCTTCTTTATTTCCTTTGATATATCCAACAGCAATCTGTAATTCAATTCCGCAGAATACATGTCCCTTGCGCGATCAAAGAGGTTATGGGCTTCATCTATCATTATCAGGTAGTTTTCCCTTCCCTTTTGTTCAAAAAAACGCCTTAAATAAACCCTCGGATCAAAAATATAATTATAGTCGCATATTATAAGATCACAACTTAACGCCAGGTCAAGACTCAGCTCAAACGGGCAGATTCCATGGCGCAAACCAGCCTGGGCAATTATTTCCCTTGGGAAAAAGTCATGCTTCTTTATCAGTTCCTTAACCACCTTACGGCAACGAGACATATAACCCAGTATAAAAGGACATTTGTCAGGACTGCAATTCTTCTCGTCGTTAAGGCAGATTTTTTCTTTTGCCGTAAGGGTCAGGACTTTCAGACGCAATCCCTGTTCTGCAAGGATTTTGTATGCCGTTTCGGCTATCCTCCTGGTGGTGGTTTTGGCAGTGGCGTAAAAAAGCCTGTCAACTTTTCCTTCACCAAGGGCCTTAATGGCGGGATAAAGAACTCCCATTGTTTTGCCTATACCGGTGGGAGCCTGGACAAAAAGCCGCTTATTATCTTCAATACATTTATAGGTATTATATGCCAGGAGCTTCTGGCCTTTCCTGTAGGAGGGATAGGGAAAAACCATGTTCTTTATGGACAGGTCACGGATCTCCTTCCATTTTTCCTGGGAAACCGCCCAGGTCAGGTAAGGATAAACCAGTGTTTTAAAAAAACGCTCAAGTCTTATCCGGGAAAAACTTCTGTCAAACGATTTTTCCTCGTTTTTGTCCGGATCATAATAAGTTAGGCGCACCGTAACTTCGTCGATATTTTCAAGTAAAGCCAGGATATAGGCGTAGCACTTACCCTGCGCCCAGTGAGATTCACTGAAATCCTCATGTATTTCCGATAACGGAGTGGCAGAGGTTTTTATTTCATGAACGATTATTTTATCTTCAAGCCTCCAGACGCCGTCTGCTCTTCCGGTAACTTCCAGGATACAATCCATGATTTCAAAGGTATATGAAAGATGGACCTCGGAAGTGTAGTTTCCTTTAGACCTGTTTATTGCCTGGAGCTGGGCATGAGCCAGGGAACCCTCATTTGCCGAACGATATGAGGAGAGGCTCCAAAAGGCATCATCCTTAACCGAAAAAGCCACAAGATTTCTTACCGAAGTCTTAAAACGAAACGGTTCATCCTGAGATTTATTATGCTCAGATACTGTCTCTTTTTTATTTGCTCTTTTTGCCAAAGCAATCTCCTTATCAAGCGCAAATTTTTTCCATGGCGTGCTTTTAAGCGCCGGTCTATTCCGTAAAGTGTTTTACAGAACATATGTTCACACATAGTATACTTTAAATAAAGTATACGGGTCAACAACAAAAGGTTGTACTGCCACGTAATATAATCAATGGCTGTTATTGGATTTGATTATTATAAATTTTGCCTTTATAATTATTTTGACATTTATATATAATATGATTTATACTTTAGTGAGGTTTATGAATTTTGGCAACTAGGTGTGAACAGAGAAGTATCATTGATCATGGTAACTGAATCTTTCACATTAGGTCGTGGCATAATAGGAATGACATCAGTCTGAATTTTGCCCGTCATGTATTTGCCAAAAGTATATAATTGAAAACATTGCTTAATCTTTAATCAATAAAGATTAAGTTTATTATAGTGCGCCTTAAAAGAGTTATTGAATTGGAGTGATATTTTTGCCTGCTTATATAACAAAGAGATTATTGATGTCCGTATTTACTCTTTGGCTTGTGGCTACGCTGACATTTGCTTTGATGTTTATGGTTCCAGGCGGGCCTTTTCTTGCTGAAAAAGCGCCGTCGGAAGCGACATTGAAAGCATTGAACCAAAAATACGGATTGGATCAGCCCAAAATAGTCCAGTACAAAAATTATATGATAAAATTTCTTCAGGGAGATATGGGCGTTTCTTTGAAGCAAAGAGGAAGAACGGTTTCTTCAATTATTTTTACCGGCTTTAAAGTATCTGCCAGAGTAGGAGGA
>JAAYFU010000050.1 GCA_012728095.1 Clostridiaceae bacterium | reverse complement strand
TTATTATTCTTTGATTCTTTATAAAGTACGAACTTGTTTCCCATTACCGAGACTATTTCCGCGTCCAATGTCCGCGCAAGTTCCTCGCACGCTTCTCTGGCCGTATATATTGAATTTTTCAATACACTGGCCTTAACCAGTTCTCTGGCTTCCAGGGCTTCCTGGAACTGCCGAATCACATTTTCGTCAATTCCGTTTTTACCTATTTGAAAGATGGCCGGAACATTATTGGCCAAACTTCTTAAATAACTTCTTTGCTTTCCTCTTAACATACTTTTCTCCTAATTTTTCTCCTATGGGATATAATCAAATTCCATATCTCCTATACGTACTGTGTCTCCTTCTTCAATGCCTTTTTCCTCAAGCGCTTCAATAACGCCCTTGTTTTTCATGACGCGTTGGAAATACTGCAAGGATTCCCTGTCATTGAAATTGACCGAACCCAGTATTTTATTAATCCACGGACCCTCTATAACATATACTTCATTCTCGCGTCTTACCGTGAAGGGAGGCTCCTCGGCTGCAACATCAATCTCAACTTCTTCCGAAGGCTCAAAGAGTACCACTTCAGGCAGAGTTTTCAACTGCTCATAGGTATATCTCATTAAGGCATCAACTCCCTGATTGGTGGCGGCAGAAATCTCAAATACTTTATATCCTCTTTTCTCCATCTCTGCTTTGAATCTTTCCAGTTTTGCAGTATCTTCCAATACATCAATCTTATTTGCCGCAATGATTTGGGGGCGTTTTGCCAGTTCAGGATTATACATTTCAAGTTCACGGTTGATTACATCGACATCCGTTATTGCGTCACGGCCATCAATTTCGGCAATGTCTACCACATGAATTAATAGCCTGGTTCGCTCTACATGCCTTAAAAAATTATGGCCAAGACCTGCTCCCTCATGAGCTCCTTCAATAAGCCCGGGTATATCGGCAATAACAAAACTTTCTCCTTCCCCCAGGGATACTACGCCAAGATTCGGCGACAGGGTTGTAAAATGGTAATTTGCGATTTTAGGTCTGGCCGATGATACCATCGAGAGCAATGTGGATTTGCCTACATTGGGAAAACCCAGAAGGCCTACATCTGCAATCAACTTCAGTTCCAGTATAACGGTAAGCTCCTGGCCCGGACTTCCCCTGCGGGCAAAATTGGGAGCCTGGCGGGTTGGAGTGGCAAAATGCTGGTTTCCCGCTCCACCTTTGCCTCCGCGGGCTATTATAACCTCCTGGCCTTCTTTGGATATGTCTGCAATTATCTTTCCTGTTTCCTTGTCTTTAACAATGGTGCCCAGCGGAACTTTCACCACAAGATCTTCTCCGCGTTTACCGCTTCTGTTTTGCTTGCTGCCGTTTTCCCCTCTCTGGGCAATATATTTTCTTTTATAACGAAAATCCATCAATGTTCGAAGGCCTGTGTCAGCCTTGAAAATAACATTCCCGCCGGCGCCTCCGTCACCGCCGTCAGGGCCGCCGTTAGGAATGTATTTTTCACGACGGAAAGAAACGGCGCCATCTCCGCCGTCACCGGCCTTTACATAGATTTCAGCATAGTCTATAAACATGTTTTCCTCCAAAACATGGTACTGTTTATTATGTTATTCTGAGTCCTTGCATGTCATTCTGTCTCCCTTATGTCATTCTGAGCGTAACGAAGAATCTTAGCAGGACGGCATAAAAGATCCTTCGACTCCGCTAACGCTGCGCTCAGGATGACAGTAAGGGGTACACGCTGCGCTCAGGATGACAGTAAGGGGTACGCGCTGCGCTCAGGGTGACAAGGAGGGTTATGTGGCGCATAAAACTGAAAGACCTCACCCAAGCAGCTACATTATAGCACAAAAGGGACGATGCCTCGTCCCTTCCCATACCAGTATAACCTGTTTTTAGACAGGATAAACGCTTACCTTCGTTCTTTTCTTGTCGAGTCTTTCAAACTTCACCCTGCCGTCTATGAGAGCAAACAGTGTATCATCACTGCCTTTTCCAACATTAGTACCGGGATGAATTTTAGTGCCTCTCTGCCTTACCAGTATATTTCCTGCCAATACGAACTGGCCATCGCCTTTCTTGGTACCTAATCTCTTGGATTCGCTGTCACGGCCGTTCTTTGTGCTGCCCATTCCCTTTTTGTGAGCAAACAGTTGCAGATTAATTCTGATCATGGCTACACCTCCCTAAAACTTACTTGTATATATTCCGAGTACTGATTTTCAATTTGTTTAAGACCTATTTCCAAAGTCTTAAGAATAATCTGGGCTTTAGCCCAATCCTCAGAGGTCATATCTTCAGGTAATTTCATTTCAAGACATCCGTCGGATTCTTTATATTTATTTACCCCGCAAAGCTCCTGTAATCCGCCGAGAGCCGTATATCCCACGGCCGAAATAGCCGCGCATACCATATCAAACTCTCCGTTCCTAGAAGCTCCCGCATGACCCCTGATACTAAATCCAACAATATCCCCGTTTTTTAACCGGTTAATTACTGCTCTGGTCATAACCTTATACATTGATCTTTTCGATCTGAACCTTTGTGTACGGCTGTCTGTGACCTTGCTTTCTGCGGTAATTCTTCTTAGGCTTATACTTGAAGACAATAATCTTCTTACCCTTGCCATGGCCTAATACCTTGGCAGTAACGGTAACTCCTTCAACTGGATTTCCTGTCAGAAGCTCATCGTCTTTCGATACAGCAAGCACTTTGTCAAAAGTATATTCTTCTCCTTCAGAAACCGACAGTTTCTCTATAAACAAAACATCGCCTTCCTGAACTTTGTACTGCTTGCCGCCTGTCTCAATCACTGCGTACATTAGTTGCACCTCCTCCAACCAATCTCGCCTAGAAGGGACAGCATGCCAAAATTACGCATGACTGATTTATCAACCCTTTTTCGTGCGGTTGCCGTTATATTGTAGCACAGGGGATATTTCATGTCAAACATGAATTATTATACCGTTGATTTTAGTTATCCGATGTATATCTGACGTTTGCATAAGTATACAAAAAAAATCGAAATCGACTATTGATATTATAAACATCCGTTTATTTTTTATTTCCTTCAAGTTAAAAAATATATACTATAAATGATATTTTTCCATCCAATAGTTTACCTGGATCATATATGCGATGAGTTGCGGCGAGGCCATTAACTGGCCGAACCAAGGATTGCCGTATTCTGCCGGAGCCTGGATGAAAGAAAGCGCTTTCTTCTTATCCACAAACGACATAATGGGCGAATTGGGGTTGTTAATAATTTTTGAAAACATTTCGGTCAGGATTCGCAGGTAATTCGGATTATAGGTTTTGGGGTATGGGCTTTTTTTCCGGAACAGAATTTTTTCTGGGAGCAGTTCTTTGCATGCTTCTCTCAAAAGTGATTTTTCAACGCCGTCCCTGTATTTCATATCCCATGGCACGTTGAATACATATTCCACAATTCTATGGTCGGCAAACGGTACTCTGGCCTCAAGGCCGGAATACATGCTTGCCCTGTCCATCCTGTCCAATAATGTCTGCATAAACCATTTGATGTTGAGATAAGCTATTTCTCTTCGCCTTTTCTCAATCTCACTATCTTTATCAAGGCACGGAACTTCCCTGACAGACTCCAGATATCTTTCATGAACATACTCTTCCAGGTTAAGCTCTTTAACAAAATCATCGGTCAACATGATTTGCCTTGTCCGTATATTCCTCGACCAGGGAAATCCGTTGAACCAGAAAAGTTCTTTCCTGTAGAACCAGGGATAGCCGCCGAATATTTCATCCGCGCATTCGCCTGTTAATGCGACTTTATTATTCTTTCTGACCAGGGAACAGAAATACAAAAGCGAAGAATCTATATCAGCCATACCCGGCAGATCCTTTGCGTCTACCGATGTATAAAGCAAATCAGCCAGGTTCTCCTCGTCACATTCAAGATAGGTGTGGTTCAGATTATATTGTCTCAGCATTATGTCAATATAAGGTCTGTCCCTTTCCGGCTGAAAAGAATTTGCCTGAAAGTAGCGACTGTTATCTTTAAAATCAAACGAAAATGTGTTGAGGGTCACGCACTTTTCATTCAAAAAATCCGATGCAACTGCTGTTACAATGCTCGAGTCAATCCCTCCGGATAAAAAGCTGCAGACAGGAACATCCGAGACCATTTGCCTTGTGATGGCATCACACACCAGGAAAGATACTTTATCAATTGTCTGCAGATAGTTGTCGGTGTGTTCTATAGCGGCAATATCCCAATAATGAACCGTATCGAAGCCTTCCCTGGAAAATACTGAATAATATCCGGGTTTTATTTCATGAATGTTTTTGAAAACACCATTACCCGAAGTGCGGGCCGGCCCTATTCCGAATATTTCTCTGAAACCGTTTATATCTATTTCAGGTTTTATGCCGGGAAAACAAAACAATGCCTTAATTTCGGAGCCAAATACTATGGTATTGTCATTTACAGTGTAAAACAAAGGTTTAACGCCCAGGCGATCACGGTATAATACCAGTCTTTCAGCTGCCCCGTCCCAGATGGCGAAGGCAAAAATACCGTTGAGTCTATTTACAAAATCAATTCCATAATGGATATAAGCATACAAAATAACCTCGGTATCAGTGGTTGTTTCAAATATAAATCCTTCTCTGGTTAATTCGGGCGTAAGCTCGTCGGTATTATAAATCTCCCCGTTATATACTATAACGTATTCCTTGTTGTCTATTACCCTTACAATAGGCTGCATTCCGTAACAAAGATCTCTTATTGACAGGCGGGTATGGCTGAGCCCCACATGCTCCCGCAAATACTCGCCGACATTGTCACTGCCCCGATGGGCAACGGATTTTCTCATTTTTATCAGTATTCTGTTCCAATATTCAGCCTTTTCTTTAAAGTCGATACCGAAATCACAGAATCCTGCTATGCCGCACATAAAACCACCTCACAAAAGTTAAGGCGCCACCGAATATAAAATAATCCGGTGAACGCCTTTGTTCATACATTAATGTATATGCGGCATATTTTAAAAACGTGAAAATCCGTTTCGTATTCTTTCAACGGCTTTTAGAACAATATCCCGGTTCGCGAAAGCCGTCAGGCGGAAAAATCCTTCTCCGTTATTGCCGAAACCCACTCCCGGGGTTCCCACAATATTGTATTTATCAAGGAGAACATCAAAGAACTCCCACGATGACATGTTGTCCGGGCATTTAAGCCATATATAGGGTGAATTATTGCCACCTGTATACCAAATTCCGGCCTGGCTTAAAACCTCGGTTATAATGCGCGCATTTTCAAGATAGTAATTTATGTTTTTCTTGACTTGTTTAAATCCTTCCTTTGAAAATACCGCTTCTGCGCCTCTCTGCACTATGTATGAAACTCCGTTGAACTTGGTGGTTTGCCGTCTTAACCACAGCTTATTCAATGATACGCCGTTTCGTTCAAGTTCTTTCGGCACTACGGTATATCCGCAGCGGGTCCCGGTAAAACCAGCGGTTTTGGAAAAAGAACAGAATTCAATGGCGCAGTATTTTGCCCCATCAATCTGATAAATGCTTGTGGGTAAATTTTCGTCCTGTATAAACGCTTCATAGGCGCTGTCAAAGAGAATCACAGCCTCTCTTGCCAATGCCCAGTCCACCCATTTTTTAAGCTGCTCTTTTGTATAGACCGCTCCGGTGGGGTTATTGGGAGAACATATGTAAACAATGTCACCATATAATCCTTCATCCGGCATCGGCAAAAAACCGTTTTCGGCACTGCCGTCAATAAAAACGATTTTTCTGCCTGCCATGATGTTGGTATCAACATACACCGGATAGACAGGATCAGGTATTATCACCGTATTATTTACATCAAAGATATCAAGTATATTCCCAAGATCGCTCTTGGCTCCGTCGCTTACGAATATCTCCTTTTCATCAAGATCTACGCCTTTTTTCTCATAATATCCGCTGATTGCCTTCCTTAAGAACCCGTAACCCTGTTCTTCTCCGTAACCTCTGAATGTAGCGGCATTGCCCATTTCCGAAACAGCCTTGCTCATTGCCTCTGTGACTGCGGCAGGGAGAGGCAGCGTAACATCGCCTATACCAAGGCTGATTACTTCTTTTTCAGGGTTTTGCCGTTTATATTCATTCACTTTTTTGCCTATGAGGGAAAAAAGATAACTATCGTGAAGATTTAAATAGTTTCTGTTAATATTCATTATCAAAACCCCTTTTGTTTAGTTATTTTCCTGCCCAAGAGCGGCTTTTAACAGCCCCAGGAACAGAGGATGAGGCTTGTTGGGGCGGCTCTTGAACTCCGGATGATATTGCACTCCTATAAAAAACCTGTGATCGTTGAGTTCTATTGCCTCCACAAGCTTATTATCCGGGGATACCCCGCTTATAACCATTCCGTTTTGGGTCATTATTTCCCGGTATTTATTGTTAAACTCGTATCTGTGCCGGTGGCGTTCACTTATCAGTTCCTTGCCATACAAATTTTGCAGCCTGGTTCCTTTTTTTGTTATGCATGGATAAGCTCCCAGCCTCATGGTTCCACCCTTGCGGGTTATTCCAATCTGGTCTTCCATTAAATCAATCACGGGATGGGCGCATATTTCATTGAACTCTGAGGAATGAGCATCTTTAAGGCCGCATACGTTCCGCGCAAACTCAATAACTGCAATTTGCATTCCAAGGCAAATTCCCAGGTACGGTATATTGTTTTCCCTTGCATACTGGCATGCTGTTATTTTGCCTTCCACTCCTCTGTCCCCAAATCCTCCGGGAATAATAATTCCTTTGGCATCTTTCAATTTTTCGGCCACATTCTCATTTGTCACATCGCTGCTTTCAAT
>JAAYFU010000049.1 GCA_012728095.1 Clostridiaceae bacterium | reverse complement strand
TTTCAAACAATAGCTGTAAATTGACTGTTTTGCCTGAGTGTTGCCATTCAGTGTCGAGATCCGGAAGACTGTCCTTCGTTTCCCTTGCTTCAAATCTCTGTTCAAGAATCGTAAGTTCTCTCATTCTTGATAGCTTAAAAAGTCTGAAATCCTGTCTCATTTGGCACCAGGCATACAAATACCAGCTTTGGCCTTTAAGAATCAGGGAGTACGGCTCGACGATACGAAAAGTTTTATTGGCGCTAAAGTCTATATAATTGAATTGTACAAGATTACGATGTCCAATCGCTTTATTTATGACCGAAACGCTTTCTCTGAGCGATTTGGTCGAACCCCACGGGAAAAAATCAATTATGAGTTGTTTAATCTTTGGCTCAATACTTTCCGACTGTTTTTCAGGAATCAAGTTTCGGATCTTTTCCATAATAATATCATACCTTGTATCAGGCATTGTGGCGGATATTCCCTTTAATGCAGAAACAACGGCCGACATTTCATCTTCGGTGAGGACGCTTTTATCAAGGCGGTAACCTTCCGCTATGGAGATTCCTCCCTTTGAGCCCTGATATGTGACTATGGGAATGCCGGCAAGATTTATAGCTTCTATGTCCCTGTAAATTGTTCTTACCGAAACCTCAAACAGTTGAGCCAGCTCCTTTGCCTGTACTTTTTCTTTCCTTAACAGGATCACAATAATTGATACAAGCCTGTCCAACTTCATAATAAAAGCACCCCGCCAATAACATTGCACATATTTTACCATATAAAGTTGCATAAACAAAGAAGAGGGAACATCAGCAAATGGTCCTATATGTCGATTTTTTATATGAATGTATAATTAGATCAGGATAGAAACAAAAATATATAGATTTAATAACAGGGGGGGCTATTTAAGTGCCGCAGATAACATTGGGAAGGACCGGAATTACAACTGATCGTAATGGATTTGGCGCGTTGCCGATACAACGGACTGACATTGAAACCGCCATAAAAATCTTACGAAAAGCATACGAAGGGGGCATTAATTTTTTTGATACCGCCCGCTTTTACACAGACAGTGAGGAAAAGCTAGGACAAGCTTTTGAGGGGTTGCGTGACAAGATTTTTATTTCATCTAAAACAATGGCTGATACACCGGAAAGTTTCTGGAAGGATTTAGATAAATCCTTATCATTGCTTAAGACAGATTACATTGATATCTACCAGTTTCATAATCCAAAAGTCTGTTATAAGCCGGGAGACGGAACAGGAATGTACGAGTGCATGCTTGAAGCAAAAAGGTTGGGAAAGATCAGGTACATCGGGCTTACAAACCATAGGCTGCACATAGCTCGCGAGTGTGTTGACTCGGGACTGTATGATACCCTGCAGTATCCTTTCAGTTATCTTTCTTCAGAAGAGGAAACCGAATTAGTAGAGAAATGTAAGGAAAAGAATATGGGTTTCATAGCAATGAAGGCATTAGCCGGAGGGCTGATTATTAATTCGGCGGCAGCATATGCTTTTATGACCCAGTACGACAATGTGCTTCCCATATGGGGGATTCAACGGGAAAAAGAACTGGATGAATTCTTAAGCTATATAAACAACCCTCCGCAGTTAACCGATAAAATGAAAGAAATTATTGAAAATGACAAAAAAGAGCTGTCCGGAGATTTCTGCAGGGGCTGCGGCTATTGTATGCCATGCCCTAAAGAAATCGAAATAAATACGTGTGCGAGGATGTCCCTTTTTATCAGACGTTCTCCGTCCCAGAAATGGCTGACGCCCGAATCACAAAAAATGATGATGAAAATACAGGAATGTATAGAATGTGGAAAATGTAAATCTAAATGCCCATATGGACTGGAAACACCGGAACTTCTAAAGAAGAATTATGAAGATTACAAAAGAATACTTGCCGGCCTGGTAAAAGTCTGATAATTCCATAATTTGACAATATTTTCTCAGGGATGATTCCTATGGTATTTAATACAAGACACTAAAGGCATACAGCCTTTAGGGTCTTGTTGGTTGAGGAAGGATTTAAATCATAATGCTTTAATTATTGTAGCCTTGAATGTGATGCCGCCATACTATGGAGCATTTTCTGTTTAGACCGGCGAAGTTCACGGTTTTATAACTATTTTTGTATCTTTAATGGTTACAATACTTGATTTCACCATTGAGCCCTGAGCAATTGTACCTTCCGCTTTATACTCTCCGGGGCTTGACACTCTTGCGTAATAGACAAGAGGCAATGGCGGATTCTTTTCATCGTACTTGCCGACAACAAAAGTTACCTTCTGACCGTCAAATTGCCGGTACCAGCAACCCAATGTATCTCTTACACCATAGTTCCATGGATTAGCCAGCGGCTTTAATCCTGCCGGCGCGTAATCGCTGATTTCATATGTGTTGTCTATTGCAGTCTTGTCAATGGTATAGGTGATTTCCACCTTCACCAGATCACCCGCTGCAAAGGTTGTTTTTTCTTCACCGGTAGCAGCGTCATAGTATTTGCGGGTTATGGTAATTCCTGAATCATTCTTCACGTTTTCGGCAAAAGAGTCGGTATAAAGTGACAGTACGGATACATCACCGGTCACTTTCGTAATTTCCATTGTATTAATATTGATCGAAGGAATCCTGACAATCTCGCAGTAACCGTCAGAAAGCTCGACATCGTACGTTTTCCCGCCCATGGTATATGAGAAGGACGCTTTTGTATCAGGAAGAGTATTAACCATTTCAGCCAGGTACAAAACTTTTTCGACTCCGACATACTGGGTCCTTGAATAATTGTTCTGAACGTATGCAAAGAGCCTGGAAGCGTCTGGGCTGCCTATCCTTGCGGCATAAGCGGCCACCATAGCGGTTTGCCTGTATGATGTATCGGTGTCGTTTCTCTTTATCTTTACCCGGATATACGGATCCTTCCGCTCAAGTTCGGGAGCAATCCGCTTCATATAAATCTCATTTGCCTTTGCAAGATCGCCGAGAGCTTCATATGCCATTCCCAAATAGATGTATTCGTCAAGGCTTAAGTTTTCCACCTGTGCCGCCCTGTTGAGATCCAATAGTACCGGCTCTCCCAGTTCGGCCAGCGCGAACAGCGCGGCAGCCTGAACGGCTTTTTCGGTCATTACCGCGTTATAGAAATACATCTTTAATGACTCCGTATCAGTTGTTTCCTTCAATAACGGGGTTATAAGAGCCGTAAAATTCATGTCGCTTCCGGCGTAGGGAAGTATTCCGTAGCCGCCGTCATTATTCCTGTATTCGGCGGGGTTAACCTCAACCGGCTCAATATAATATGCGTCGTTCTTTATCAACTCTTTCAAAAGGGACCTTGCGTAATTTGATACAAGCTTTTGATCAAGGCGCTTTCCGTATTCCCATGCGAGACTGTGGAGAGCGTTAATCAGGCTTCCTCTTCCGGAATCGGTAAAAATCAATGTGGTAATTCCGCTCTTGCCGCCTGCCAACTTCATACCGACCGTCGCTTTATTCTGCTTTACAGCCTCAATGGTTCTGTAGGAGTTATGGACGGTGATTGTGCGGCTTAATGCGTCGGCTATGCCCGATTCGGACCTGGCGGTCATTACTATGGTATAGGTTCCTTCTTTAAGGGCCGGCAGAGGAAGATTGACTCTTTCAAATGCCCTGGCCCTGGCAGTCTGTTTATAATTGGGCAATTCCTTTATTGTAAGCTCGAAAGTTACATTTTCATTCTCGCCGAGCCCGTCCCCATATGCTGTTAATCCTACATAAGGCTTATCTCCCACGAGATAATCAAGGCTTAACGCATCATTTATAAAGAAGGGCATTGTAACCCTTGCAGACTGTATCTCTGAACCTGCGTATAAATCAGAAGACACGGCGGCGGCTGCCAGACTGAAGGATGTAATATTGTCAGGCAGTTTGAAGGTATAGGAGCCAATTCCGTCAGGTCCCAGCGTTATTGTCTTGAATAATGCGGTATCCTTAAACTCTGAGCGGACCGAAACGCCGCTTCCTTCATTCAAGGCGTCGGCAGGAGCTGCCGAAGGAGCAGGGACAGGAGCATCAGCAACTGCTTTTTGTTCCTCTGCAACCGCCATACCAGCTGATCCGGCTCTGGCGCCATATACCGGGTTGCTCCAATCATCACGGTTGCTTGTCGAACGGATGATTCCATCACCAATCCAGCTGTAAAGCTGTACCAGGGGATCGATATACTGATCGCTGAGCTTTAATAATGCTTCATCAACCAGTGAAATATTGACTTTCGCAGGTACGGGCTTTCCGTTAATATCTGCAGCCTCAATGGTGATTGTCATATTGTCTCCGGGTCTGTAAGCTTCCTTATCGGTCTTGATCTTAAGATCGATTTTCTTCTCAGTATAGTCATAAGTTATGGATGTGCTGGTTATTATATATGACTTTCCGTTAAAGGCTATCCCGTACAGGTAGAAGTTGGGGGCATAATTCTCAGGGAAGGCCATGCTTAAAGCGGTCTTACCGGTTACCTGGTAGTTCTGAATGCCGTTCCTTGCTTCTACAAAGAGTGTCGGCATATCCTTCAAAGGCTCTTCTTTATTGTTTATTATTTGGGTATTGATTGTTTCTCCGGCTTTATATGATTTTTTATCAGCCTTAAGCATAAAGTATTCATAATCGGAAGGATATCCCCTGTAACCGGTACTGTTGTATATCCAAATGTTGTTTTTTACAGTCCGGTTATTGCCGTCCCGAGTAGTGACTTCGGCCAAATAATAACCTTCATCGCCCGATTTGACTGAAAAATCATAGTGGGCTGTTCCATTGCCGTCAGTTATTAAAGTCGCAGAACCTGCCGGGGTTTTCTTCTCACGGTATTCATAGGTTTTTCTGACAACTTTGTTGATTGTATCGTACTCCTCGCCGGTCTCAATCTTTTCCCATGTTATATGAACCAGGTTCAGTGTGAGTCTCTGTCCCGCAACTGCCTTGCCTATAAAATTGTCGTTGGTATAGTCATCATCGTTTAAGGTATCCAGGACAACCTTGTTGACAGTAAGTTCTATAGACCCTTTATTGTTTTTGATCTCGCCTTTTGACTGAACATATATATCGTTGGCAAATACTCTGAAACTATAGTATTCGGAAATATCTCCGGTTTCAGGGAAATGAGCGCTGACATTTATGTCGGCATAAGTTTCCCCCTGCATATTTTCATAATACTTTGGCGTGTATTTAATCTCCAGTATGCCATTTTTATCGGTTACTCCATTGCCGTCAATATAGCTGTTATAGTGGTTGATGTAATAATTTAAAGGAACGTTTGAAACGGGAGTACCGTCAAAGAAGGAGGCTTTTATGGTAAAGGTGATGTCCTCGCCTACGAATAAGGCTTTTTTATCAGAGGTTATTTCAAGTTTGTAATGCGGCTTTATATAGTTTTCAACCCTGAAATAGCTGCTTGAAAGTATCTTGTCGCCGTCCTTTACGGTAATGGTATATGAACCGGGATCCAACTGCGGGAGTTTTAAGCTTCCCTCGAAAAATCCGCCGTCAGTTTTCAGTTTCAGTCTTTCCAACGGATTGGACAGGAAAGGGAAGAACCACGACATAATTCCCGATCTCATCGGATAGTAGTAACTGCCACTGGCAAGCTCAACCGTGATCTCTTCAGGGTATGTGTTATCAATACGGCTTCTTACAAAACCCCAGAATTCCACTGTGTCGCTGGGTTTGTAAAGGGTACGGTCGGTCTGGATATAACGCCAGTTAAGGCTTGTGCTGTCAACATATGTATCATAATAAGGATAACCTGCATTAAGAATGCTTACTTTTCCGTCAATTGTAGTTATCCTGTATAATTTCAGGGTTGCACCTTTATGTTCTTTATTGTCTTTGAAGTTTGGAATCTTCACAAGTCCCGAGGAATCAGACAAAAACCCTTTACCCAGCTCGAAATCAAAAATCTCGGCGCCTTTAACCGGCGTCTTAGTCACTAAATCATTCAGCCAGAAGAGAGTATAGCCTTTATCGGAAATAGAGTATGCGGCTATGTCCGATATTTGTAAAAATGCCTGTGCAGAGAGGTCTTCGGTTGATAACTCCACCAGGTAATATCCGTGCTCCAGTGGTCTGGGGAACATCATGTACTTTTGCTGCCATCTTTGGAGATTAAAGCTCTGTTTGAATTGCAGCACATGCTCAAGCCCGGAAGTGTCTATTTTGCTTTTGCTTAAAGCATAATAAGCCCAATAGGGTGTTTCTTCCTTTTTCCTTATGGCCTTGATAAAGTCGTCAAGGGTATTAAAACGGTAAAGATCCAGGATAACATCAGCCGAATCGATTCTTTCCCTGAGATATAGATCAAAACCGACGGCCGGAGTTTCGGTTGTGCTGAATTCAAACCAACTTCCGCTTATATAAAGAGTGCCCTTGTATGGATCGGCGGTTACTTTTTCATCGGGAGCAGTCTCAAATGAGAAGGTATAGTCTTCAGCCAGGGAAACAGTTTTATCGGCAGCGGTCAGACCTTTTTTTACAGTAACCGTGTAAATAGTACCCGGTTTGAGTTCCTTCGGGATAAAGACTATCGTATATCCATTGTTCTCAAAGCGACCGTCAACCTTGGGACTAATTTCAAAATAATCGGAGATATTTTCAACATCGGGATAGGAAAAATAAAGTTCAATGCCTGTATCTACCGGAACATTGGAAGACATGTTGGCAGGAAGGCTGCCGAGAAGCTTAAAGTCCCGCTTTGTCTGAAACGCAAAGCTGACAGTATCTCCGGTTTTAGTTAATACATCAATAAAATATACCCTGTTCTGTTCCAACGGTTCCGTCGGCTTTAAAATAAATTTGCCTTCAGCGGCGGGTTCAACGGTAAACATTTCACCGCTTCGAATAGACACGTTTTCTTGTATGTAATCTATAGTTAGCTCGGATTGGGAGCTTATTATAAAGCCGCTGTCAAGTAAAACCCCAGAAGCGTCTTCTTTTTCAGGAACAATTAAAAAACCGCTTTTATAAGTGTCGGCAGAAACCTTTGTTATAGGCGCAAGTGGGTTAGCGAACCACATTACCGAAACACAAAGGACAAAAATCAGGATAATAGCCGTAATTCTTTTCCACATACCATATACCTCCTCATTATATTAAAAAAGAGCATTCACACTATTATTAGACGCGCCGGTACGAAGAATGGTTTGTTATTCCATACAATTATTATATAAGATTTATATAAAGCACTGGTAAGATTTATATAAAATGCTGGACAAATTTTTTAGAGAGTATTAAATTTATTTTAAAAAACAGAATTGCGAGGTTAGCTTATGATTATCGGTGTACCAAAAGAGATAAAAAATAATGAATTCAGAGTAGGGCTTACTCCTGCTGGAGTTTTAGCTTTAAAAAAAGCGAATCATGAGGTTCTTATTGAAAAAGACGCCGGCGTCGGGAGCGGTATAAGCGATGAATCGTATATAAATGCCGGCGCAAGAATAATTGAATCATCCGCGGAAATTTATCAGAAAGCAGATTTGATAGTAAAGGTAAAAGAGCCGGTGGAAGAAGAATATGATCTATTAAAGCCTGGCTTGGCTATTTTTACTTATTTGCATCTTGCTCCGAATGTGAAACTGACTAAAATACTTCTGGAAAAAGAAATCACAGGAATCGCCTATGAAACGGTACAACTGCAAAACGGTTATCTTCCTTTGCTTGCCCCTATGAGCGAAGTCGCAGGACGCATGTCTGTTCAAATCGGAGCTAACTTGCTGCAAAAAAATAACGGCGGCCTTGGAACCTTGCTCGGAGGTGTACCGGGAGTCCCGGGAGCTAATGTGGTAATTGTGGGGGGCGGCATTGTCGGAGCCAATGCAGCCAGAATGGCGGCAGGTTTGGGCGCTCATGTGATAGTTCTGGATGTACGCAAAGACAGGCTGAACTATATTGATGAAACCTTTGCAGGCCGGGTTTCCACCATGTACAGCAATGAATATAATCTGAGTAAGGTTCTGAAAAGGGCAGACCTCGTAATAAGCACGGTATTGATACCCGGAGGCCGTGCACCAAAAGTTATTACCGAAGAAATGGTAAAATCCATGAAACCGGGCTCTGTAATAGTTGATGTGGCTATCGATCAGGGCGGCTCGGTAGAAACAATCCAACATGCCACTACACATGAGAACCCGGTTTTTGTAAAGCACGGAGTAATTCATTATGCGGTTGCAAATATCCCAGGTGCCGTACCTAAAACATCTACCTACGCTCTTACAGGTATGACATTGCCATATATTCTGAAGATGGCCGATTTGGGAATAAGAGAAGCTATGATGAAGGATTACGCACTGCTGATGGGCCTTAACACATATAAAGGACATATTACGTGCCACGGTGTTGCCGAAGCGCAGGGACTTGATTATACACTTCCACAGGAGATTCTGTGATCATAAGAGAAGAATTTGTCAGCTTAAGAACTAAAAATGAGATCTCAGCCAGGCTGAAGGGTCAAAGGAATTTAAAGTAATTACAGACTGTCATGAATAAATGTTCAAAGAGTATGGATGAATCATTATAGTTCTATCCATGCCCTTTTTATAAAGAAGGACGGCTGTGCCCATCAGGGATATTTGAGTATTATGAAAAACACCAAGTTAACAAACTGACATATAAATGATTAAAATTAATAAGAATATTACATCCTTACCTAGACTTTTCCAAAACCAAGTGTTAAAATAATAACAAATTCTGTTAAGTTATTAGATTAGGAATGGAGTGAACCCTTTATGGCAAGAGTGTATAATTTTTCAGCAGGTCCAGGTATGTTACCCGAAGAAGTATTAAAACAGGCCGCAGCAGAGTTACTGGATTATAAAGGTTCCGGTATGTCGGTTATGGAGATGAGTCACAGATCTTCCTGGTATGAAGAAATACAGAAGAAAGCAGAAAGCACCCTTCGGGATATAATGCACATTCCGGATAACTACAAGGTGTTGTTTTTACAGGGAGGCGCACATTTGCAGTTTTCCATGATCCCGTTAAATTTAAAAAACAACGGAAAAGCCGATTATTTGATAACCGGTAATTGGGCAAAGAAAGCGTGCCAGGAAGCCAAAAAGTATGTTGACGTCAATATTGTTGCATCTTCAGAAGACAAAACATTCAGTTATGTCCCCAAATATGATGAATCAAGCCTGTCAAGTGATGCCGATTATTTCCATATAACCACCAATAATACTGTTTATGGCACCAGGATAAGACAAAAGGATATAGTTTGCCTGGATAATGTTCCTCTTGTTGCGGATATGTCTTCCAATATCTTATCCGAAGTTTATGATGTTTCCAAGTTTGGCGTAATATATGCAGGGGCACAAAAAAATATGGGACCTGCAGGAGTGACAATTGTTATTATCCGCGAGGATCTTGTTAAAGAAGTCGATCCCCAGATTCCAACCATGCTCAAGTACAAAACTCATGCCGATAATGGTTCCTTGTATAATACACCTCCTTGCTACAGCATCTATATCTGCGGCTTAGTGTTTGAATGGGTCAAGAAAAACGGCGGTGTTGAAGCATTGCAGAAAATTAACGAGGAAAAGGCGCAGCTTCTCTATGACTTCATTGACAATTCAAAACTGTTCAAAGGAACTGTTGAGAGGTATGATCGCTCCATCATGAACGTAAACTTTGTAACCGGCAGTGAAGAATTGGATAAGAAATTTATTAAGGAGGCCGCTGAGAGAGGAATTGTAAATATTAAGGGTTACAGGACAGTAGGCGGAATGAGGGCAAGTATCTACAATGCAATGCCTATTGAGGGTGTAAAGGCTTTGGTCGAGTTTATGAAAGAATTTGAATTAAAGAACTCCTAATTGATTTAAAAGAATAATGCAAAAAAGCAACTATCGGAATGATGGTTGCTTTTTTGCATTACCAGTGATTCATATAATATCTGACAGCTCTACTTTTATGTTTTCTCCGTGGTAAGGAAAAAATTCTCTTCCTAAAAAGGGCTGAGCTTCATTTTCTTTAACCAGTCTGATCGGCAGCTCTATGGTAAATGTCGAACCTTTTCCTACACGGCTTTTAACACTTATATGCCCATTATGAAGATCAACTATTGATTTTGCAATTGAAAGACCCAGGCCGCTTCCTTCATATTTTCGTGATAAAGAGCTGTCTACCTGTATGAAAGGATCAAAAATGCTGTCGATTTTATCTTCCGGTATACCGATACCTGTATCCCTTATAGATATGTAAATACTGTTTTCTTTTTTCTTGATTTCTACGCATATACGACCTTTCTGAGTAAACTTGATGGCATTGGATATTAGGTTTAGAATAGCACGGGTTAATTTTTCCTGGTCAAAAGCGGTTACTATCTCTTTATATTTTGTTTTCAGAGATATTTTTAAACCCTTGTCCTCAGCATAAGGCTTCGCGCTGTTAACAATGTCTTCCAGGGTTCCTACAATATTATGGTTTGTCAGGTAAAGATTAAGATTTCCTGAATCAAGCTTTGAAGAATCAATCAGATTGTTGATAGCTCTTAACAGACGAAAACAGTTCTTCTTCATCAGATTATTGTATGCTCTGAACTTGTTGCGATTGTATTCCTGGAAAAGATCGTCATCCATCATTTCGAACAGCTGGATAGAACCCAACACCACATTTAAAGGAGTACGAAGTTCATGATAAATATTATTGTAGAGCATTTCTTTAGAAGGACCGGAAGTATTCGATAATTTGAATATTGGCTCCCTCAATAATACATGCTGATAGCCACTATGTGAATTATTCTCGCTTTCGTATAAATACTTTATATCCCCCATGATTATCCTGCTCCAATCTATCAAACGATTCATTTCCGGTTATTTACCAAAATGTTTTGTTTACCAACTAATTATATTTAGTAGCGGAATTTTTTTCAACATGTATTGGTTAACAGCGTGTTTTATTAACGGTTTTTGGGATGGGAAATGCGGGGAAATAGGATTATTGCTTGATTACAAAAGGAATATTATGTAATTTTTTGATGTAATATCCATAACTTGCCTTTTTATATTTCATAGGATATGATGTAATATGATTAAATGGTTAATATATAAGTAAACTAATTATTCCGGGAGGTCAGGATGCATTATTGCATCCTTTAACAATGATGCAGTTAAAAATAGATGACAGGATACTATTAAAAGTTGAAAAACCGGCAAAGTATACCGGAAACGAATGGAATATGGTAAGAAAGCCCCTTGATAAAGTTAAGATGCGTTTTGCCTTTTGCTTTCCGGATGATTACGAGATAGGCATGTCTCACTTGGGAATGAAGATCCTTTATCATATCCTGAACAAAAGAGATGAAGTCTATTGTGAGAGAGCCTTCGCACCATGGGTTGACATGGAGAGGTTGATGAGGGAAAATGATCTGCCCCTGTATACCCTTGAAACCTATACTCCGTTATCGGAATTTGATATTGTGGGTTTCACTCTCCAGTATGAAATGAGCTATACGAATGTTCTCAATATGCTTGATTTGGGGCGGATACCGATATTCGCCAGGGATCGTACCGAAGGAATGCCTTTTGTTATCGCAGGAGGACCCTGTGCCTGCAATCCTGAACCTTTGGCCGATTTTTTCGACTTTTTTGTCATCGGTGAAGGTGAAGAAGTAATCAATGAAATTGTTGATGAATATATAAGCTGGAAAGAAGCGAAAGAAAGCCGGACTGAGTTTTTAAAGAGGGTTTCATGTATCGAAGGGGTTTATGTTCCGTCCTTTTATGATGTTATTTATAATGAGGACGGGACTGTAAAGAGTATTGCTCCTAATACACCGGATGTTCCGGATAGTGTGAAAAGACGTATTATAAAAGACATGGATTCGGTGGATTTTCCGGAAGACATTATTGTTCCATATATAGGAACCGTTCATGACAGGATCATGCTTGAAGTTTTCAGGGGCTGTATCCGCGGCTGCCGTTTCTGTCAGGCAGGATTTATTTATCGTCCGGTCAGGGAAAGAAGTTACGAGAAACTCTGTGAAATTGCCAAAAAATCTGTTCAAAGCACAGGGTATGATGAAATATCACTGGTATCTTTAAGTACCAGTGACTATTCGGCACTTCCTGACCTGTGCAATAACCTTATAGAGTTTACAGAGAAGGAAAACATTAGCCTGTCTCTGCCGTCTTTGAGAGTGGACAATTTCTCTCTCGGTTTAATGGATAGGGTATCCAAGGTGCGTAAAAGCGGACTGACTTTTGCGCCTGAAGCCGGTACGCAAAGGCTCAGGGATGTTATTAACAAGGGAATAACCAACGAGGATCTTGTTTCCTCGGTCAGGCTCGCAGTCAGCGGCGGTTGGAACCAGGTCAAGCTGTATTTCATGATTGGCCTGCCTACTGAAACTATGGAGGATGTTGAGGGTATCTCAGAACTTTCAATAAACCTTATTGAATCATGCAGGGATATTTCAGGACGGGACAAATTTCTTAATATTACCTTAAGTACAGCCTGTTTTGTTCCAAAGCCGTTTACTCCTTTCCAATGGGAGCCCATGGATGAAATAGAAGTTTTGATGAAAAAGCAATATCATTTAAAAGACCTTATTAGAAAGCGGACGAGAAATATCAAGTATAATTATCATGACGCCAGGATAAGTTTTATTGAAGCCGTGCTTGCCAGGGGGGACAGAAGACTGGGAAAGGTTATTTATACCGCTTGGTCAAAAGGCTGCAAGTTTGATGGCTGGGATGAATTCTTTTCCTTTGACAAATGGATGAAAGCCTTTTCTGAGTGCAATCTGGACCCTAAGTTTTATGCCAACAGGAAAAGGGAGTATTCGGAAGTTTTGCCCTGGGATCATATTGATATGGGAATTTCCAAGGAATTCCTGATAAAAGAGAATCAAAAGGCCTACGAAGGCGATTTGACAAGAAACTGCGCGGCAGGCTGTTCAGCATGCGGCGCCCAGGTTTACAAAACAGGCATCTGCGCCAAGACAAAGCGGGGTTTGATTTATGGCGAAAATACTGAGGTTTAGGTTTTCCAGGGGAGAAAAGTTAAAATATATTGCACATTTGGATATTTTGAGAGTATTTGAGCGTGCTGTCAAACGGGCAGGGATCCCGGCAGCCTATACTCAGGGGTTTAATCCCAGGCAAAAGCTGGTTTTCGGGTTGCCTATGTCAATAGGCCTTACCAGTGAATCCGAGTATGCTGATATAGAATTGTCCGAGGATATGGAACCTTGTGAGTTTATTGCCAGGATGAATGAAGGATTGCCGGAAGGATTAAAGGTGGAGGAAGCGGTACCCCGGAACACAAAGGACAATATCATGAACCAAATCACCGCCGCCAGGTACGAAATAGTGTTTGAGGTCAAAGAGCCCAAAAGCCTTTTTGAAATTCATTCAATGGTATATGATTTTCTTTCAAGGGAAGATATAACGATTGAAAAAAAGACCAAGAAAGGTTACAGGCCAGTTAATATAAGACCGTTGATCTACTCTGTGTCTGCCGAAAAAACAGCTGAAGACAGATTCATGATTAAAGCGTTTTTAAGCGCCGGAGCCGAAAATAATTTAAGAGCCGATCTTTTCATGCAGGCCTTCATCCAGGAAACAAAGCTTGAAATTGATATTCTTTCAATGCATCGCAAAGCACTTTATGCATCAGCGTTTAATGAGTGGAAAAACCCTTTTGAGGTAGCGAATGATTAAGGATGTTCTTGTTGACATAGGCGTCAGTGAAACCCGCCTGGCCATACTTGAAGACGGTGTGGTATCCGAAATACAGATAGAAAAGAACCAGGAGAAAAGTCTTGTGGGAAACATCTACAAGGGTAAGGTTATGCGCGTCCTTCCGGGAATGCAGTCAGCTTTTGTTGATATCGGCCTTAAAAGAAATGCTTATCTTTACGCCAAAGACGTTTTGCATGAAAAATTTGACGAAGATGATACAGAGACAATTCATTCAGGTAATCTTCCGGATATTTCAGAGATTTTAAAGCAGGGGCAGGAAATAATTGTGCAGGTCATAAAGGATGCCATGGGCGAAAAAGGCCCGAGGATCACCACCTTTATCTCTATTCCCGGAAGTTTCACGGTTTTTTTCCCATATGGCAGCACGATAGGGATCTCAAAAAAGATCGAGAATCAGGAAGAACGCCGACGATTAAGACAACTGGTCGAGTCGGTCAAGCCCGAAAACTGCGGAATAATTGTAAGAACCGCTTCTGAGAATGTTAATGAGAATTTATTGATTGAAGAGATCAAAACCCTCTCATCGCTTTGGGAAAGCATCCGGGAACAGGAAAAAAAGGTCAATTCACCAAGTCTTCTTTACGGACAGCAAAGCCTTGTGGAACTTGCCGTCAGGGAACATCTAGCCTCAAGCAACCGTTTTATCGTAAACGATAAGGAAACCTGCAAAAAAATACTTTCTATGCTGGGGGATGAAACATCAGGCCTGAAGGAGAGAGTTGAATACTATAATAAAGGTTATGACATGTTCGAATATTATAATGTTCAAAGCGCTCTTAAAGAGGCTCTTTCAAGAAAAGTATGGCTTAAGAACGGATCATATCTGGTTTTCGACTATACTGAAGCAATGACGGTTGTGGATGTAAACAGCGGTAAATTTGTCGGGAGTACCGATATGGAGGAAACGGTCTTTAAAATAAATATAGAGGCTGCAAATGCTCTGGTCCGTCAAATCCGGTTAAGAAACCTAAGCGGTATCATAATAGTTGATTTTATCGATATGCAAAAAAAGGAACATCGACAACAGCTTCTGCAACACCTTCGGGAAGCCGTCAAAGCCGACAGAATACCAACGGTGGTTGTCGGCATGACTAATCTGGGACTTATAGAAATAACAAGAAAAAAGGTTAATCTGCCCTTGTCTAATCATTATAGCCATTAGGGTTGTTTTTCTGCCATCTCCATGCATCTTCGCACATCTTATTGATATCCCTTGTCGCTTCCCAGCCAAGCTCCTTTTTGGCTTTTGACGGGTCAGCAAAACAGATGGCAATATCTCCCGGTCTCCTGGGAAGTATTCTATACTTGATGGTCCTGCCGCTTACCTTCTCGAAGTTCTTGACCATTTCCAGGACGCTGAAGCCTTTTCCCGTGCCCAGATTATAAATTGATACCCCGGGCTTTTCTTTAAGCTTTTCAAGAGCTTTTAAATGTCCCAACGCAAGATCCGTTACATGGATATAATCACGAACACCGGTTCCGTCGGGGGTATCGTAATCGTTGCCGAATACGCCTAAATACTCAAGTTTGCCTACAGCCACCTGGGTAATGTAAGGCATAAGATTATTGGGTATATTCTTGGGATCCTCGCCTATTTTTCCGCTTTCATGAGCCCCTATGGGATTGAAATAGCGAAGTATAACAATGTTCCAGCAATTATCGGACACATGAAGGTCTTTTAGAAGATTTTCAATAACCAGTTTTGTCCTGCCATAGGGATTGGTGGCCGCCAGAGGGAAATCTTCCCTGATGGGGACGGTTTCAGGATTTCCGTACACTGTTGCCGATGAACTGTAGACTATATCCTTGACGCCGTGCTTTTGCATTACCTCACACAGAGTAATTGTTCCGGTGATATTGTTATGATAATATTTCAGGGGCATTGAAACCGATTCGCCCACTGCTTTAAGACCGGCAAAATGAATGACGGAGTCAATCTTTTCCTTCTTGAAAATATTGTCAAGGGCTTCTTTATCCAATAAGTCGGCCTTGTAAAAAGTCAGTTTCTTTCCGGTTATCTCCCGGACTCTTTCAAGAGCTTTTTCGGAAGAGTTACTAAGATTGTCAACCACGATTATTTCATAGCCGGCATTTAAGAGTTCCACGCATGTATGGCTGCCGATGTATCCGGCTCCGCCGGTAACCAAAATAGCCATAAAACCTCTCCTGTATTTATTAATAAAAAGAAACACCACGTATTATTTTTTAATTATATCAAATTTATGGTGAATATGCGGAAAATATTTAATATCTGGTTTAGCGACGGCGACCTGTGGATAAATGTAAATAATAAAGCCTGACATTTATGAAAAAAAGGTAGTATTATCTAATTATAAAAACTTTAATCAAAGGATGTGACTTAATGGCCGAAAGTTCAAAAAATAATAATATCAGTACTGGCAAGCAGGATTGGTACCGTTTGGACAATGCGGCCTTAATATACCCATCCATACAATCCGACCGTATAACTACAATGTTTAGGCTTTCCATGACTCTGAAGGAAAAGGTGGACCCAAAGATATTGCAGGCATCACTGGAAGAGGTAATCAAGTGGTTTCCTTTTTATCGTGTGCGTTTAAAAAAAGGTTTCTTTTGGTATTATCTTGAACATAACCCAGCGCTGCAACGGATAGAAAGAGACGTCCGTTACCCATTGGGCAGGCTGCATCCTAATCTGGGAACACGTTTTTTGTTCAGGGTTCGATATTGGCAGTCCCGTATAGCGGTTGAATTCTGTCACGTGCTTACCGACGGTACCGGAGGAATGACATTTTTAAAAGCATTGGTCTATGAATATTTAAAGAGAAAAGGAAAGGAGCTTGGCGATCCCGGCGATATTCCGGTGGGCGCGCTTCTTGAGGAAGCGGCCGAAGACGCATACAATCGTTTCTACAAAAATTCTTTGCCCCTCCCGGATAAAGGAAATAAAGCTTTTCACATAAAAGGAAAGTTGCTTCGTCCGGGAGCAATCATGATTACCACGGGTATTATACCGATGGACGCCATAATAAAAGAGGCAAAGAGCAGAAATGTCTCATTAACGGCTTTTCTTGCGGCTGTTTATATCGATGCGCTGCAGGAAATACAGGACAACCTGGTTGCGCAAAACCATAAAAAAAAGCCGATAGCTTTGCAGGTGCCTGTTAACATGAGGGGGATCTATCCCAGCAAAACCTTAAGGAACTTTTCCTTGTTTGTAATGCCGGAGATTGATCCGAGGCTCGGCAAATACAGTTTTGAAGAAATCCTGCAAATAGTTAAGGAAACGCTTATTACCCAGACCAATGAAAAAGCGATAAGCAAATCGCTTGCCAGGAATGTCGGAGGGCAGCGAAACTGGATTGTCAGGGTAATACCGCTGGCTTTTAAGAAGCTTTTAATGCCGTTTTTATACACCCGCATGGGAGAAAATCTCTGTTCGGGTACCCTGTCGAATTTAGGCCTGATAAAGCTTCCTGAAGGAATGGCCAAAGAGGTTGAACGGGTCGACTTTATCTTGGGAACAAATCCGATCAATAAAACGGGATGCGGCGTTTGCGGGTACAATGACAAGCTGGTAATCAATTTTGCCGGCAACATACGGGATAAAAGCGTGGAACGCCTGTTTTTCACAAGGCTTATTAAAATGGGTATTCCTGTTAAGATTGAAGTTAACGAGGAAATAAAAAAAGAACCTTTAAGTTTAAAGCATAGGAGGGATAACTGATGGCATATTGTGTCCGCTGCGGTGTGGAATTGCAGAAAGGCTTGAAATATTGTCCGCTTTGCAATACTGAGGTTATTTTGCCTGATGAGGAAGGTATTGATGAAGGAATGCGGCCATTTTCAGATCGCATACCGCGCAATGTGCGTCCAAGGATGAATCTTGCTCCAAGCCGGGCTTTTGTTTTTCTTGCCACTTTTATTATCCTGGTTCCCCTTCTTATAACGCTGATTATAGACTTTACGGCTAACCGCACCATAACATGGTCATTTTATCCCATTACATCCCTTGTTCTCTTGTGGATACTTATCGCATATCCCTCATTGCTGAAAGGCCATACACCATTTCAGGTCATTACGATGGATATACTGTCCATAGCAGTATTTCTCATGTCCCTGGATCTTTATTCGGGGTCTTTTCCTCAATGGTCCCAATATCCTGCGCTGGCTTTGCTTCTGCTATGGATATATATTGCGGCCCCTTTCCTGTTTACCTGGAAGAGAATTTACCTTGTAATAATCGCTTGGTTTTCAGGGACCGCCGCTTTCCTGTATGCCCTTGATAAATTCACAGGCGGAGAAGACTGGTTTTATCCTGTCGGGTTGCCGATATTAATACTTACCGGATTTGCCTTGACGGTTATTGTGTTGTCAATAAAAACATCGAAGAACAAGCCGCTTCTAATAACAGGTACGGCGACATTTGCCCTTTCTGTTTTAATGATTGGTATCGACATAGTGTGTAATTTGTATGTAAAGAAATCATTTACGGTAACCTGGTCCCCCATACCGGCTGCCGTTTTTATTCCGAGTGCCATATTCCTGTTTATTGTTGAATACAATCCCGAACTTAAAGCTTATTTGCTGAAGAAGTTTCATTTATGAATTTTTATTCCTGTACGGTCATGTTCCGGGTTGTGCTTGTATTAATATGCAATGTACATGTATAATATTTAGTATAAATAGTTTATCGGGTGGAAATATATTTGAAAAAAATTGGTATAGTTGTCGGAAAGAATAAGGATATTAACTTCAGAGACACAAATCTGATAGCGGAAAAGCTTTTGGAAAAGGGATTGGAGGTAATAGTAGAACCGGATGTTAAAGCCGGTCTTAATATTGATGTAACTGAAACAGATTCAGTTTATAGGGACTCTGATCTTATAATTTGTGTCGGCGGTGACGGTACTTTCTTAGCAGTTGCCCGGGGAGCGTTTCCTTATAAAAAGCCCGTACTGGGAGTCAATAAGGGAACGGTAGGTTTTCTGGCCGAGGTGGAAACCGGTGAAATAGAGACGGCCATAGACAAAATTGTTGCAGGAGAGTATCAGGTTCAGCCGCGAATGGTCTTGGATGTGGAAGTTATCCGAAATGGCAGGAGTATTTATAAAAATATTGCAATAAATGATGCGGTTGTCTCAAGAATGGCTCTTTCCCGCATTATCAGGCTGAAAGTAATGATGGACGGCGAATTCGTAGATTCATATGCGAGCGACGGAGTCATTGTATCAACACCTACAGGCTCAACCGGATATTCCCTGTCGGCCGGAGGACCCATTGTAGCACCTGATATGAGGCTGCTGCTTGTTTCTCCCATTTGTCCTCATATCTTATATTCCCGGTCTTTTATAATAGCGGATACAAAGACCGTCACTATCAGTATAGCCGGCAGTAAAGAGGTAGACGCAATACTCACCCTGGACGGCCAGGAGGGGTTTCCCATAGAACCCGATGACGTTGTTTCGGTTAAAGCATCGAAGGACAATGCCCTTTTTGCGACGGTTAAGAATGTGAACTTTTATGACGTATTAAGAGCAAAGATCCGTAACACATAAATAAAATCAGAAAAAGGTTTTATGGAGGGAAATCATGAAGTATAGCCGTCACGCCAAGATATTGGAAATAATCGAGAATCATGAGATCGAGACACAGGATGAACTGGCAGAAAAGTTAAGGGAAGCGGGAATGGATGTAACCCAGGCAACAATATCCAGGGATATTAAGGAACTCAGACTTGTAAAAGTTCTTACGCCTAACGGGAGATACCGCTACTCAGCCATGAATTCTGATTCATCCAATATGAATGACAGGTTGCTGGTAATTATCAAGGAAGCATTCGTTTCCTGCGACTATGCAAATAATATCCTCGTCATCAAAACCCTTCCCGGAATGGCACAGGCTGTAGCCGCAACAATAGATTCACTGGGTTGGAACGATATTGTTGGTACCATAGCGGGGGACGATACGATGTTGGTGATATGCCGGGCTGAAAAGATAGCGGAAGACCTAATGGATAAATTTACACGCATGGTGAGGGGAGTGTCTTAGAATAAGATGCTGGTCCAACTTGAAGTAGAAAACGTAGCCATAATTGAAAAGATTACGATTCCCATGCAGGAGGGATTTACCGTACTTACCGGGGAAACCGGAGCGGGTAAATCCATTATTATTGATTCGTTAAATGCCTTGCTGGGCTCAAGGGTTTCGCGGGAACTTATTCGTTCCGGGGCTGAAAAAGCATTTGTTCAGGGGCTTTTTTCCTATGCTTCGGACAAAAGCAACAAACTTGATGAGCTCCTGGATTCTATGGGAATAGAACCCCAGGAAGACAAAAGCATATTGATTTCACGTACCTTTACCGAATCGGGGAAAAACATTTGCCGCGTTAACGGTACGATGGTTACCGTGGGCATGCTGAAGGAAATCGGCCAAAGGCTGGTGGACATACACGGCCAGCATGACAACCAGTCTTTATTGAGAGCCGAAACACATATTGAACTATTGGACTCTTTTGCCGGCGAAAAGCTTGCGGCTGAAAAGGCAGAATACCGGGCCCTGCTGCGGGAACTGAATTCCTTAAAAGGAAAGCTTAAGGCCCTTGCCGGAAACGATAAGGAGCGGGAACGCACGCTGGATATGTTGAGGTACCAGATAGACGAGATTGAAGCCGCAAGATTATATATCGGCGAGGATATTGAACTTGATAACAAGAGTAGAATACTTGCTCATGCGGAAGATATAATTTCAGCATTTTCAAATGCCTATACATGGCTTTATGGCGACGACGGAGAAAATGAAAGCGCTCTTGATAAGATAGGCCTTTCGTTGGAGGCAATCAGAAAAATAGAGGATCTTAACCCCGAATATAAGAATATCGGGGATGCCCTTGAAGATATTAATGAAAAGCTGAGTGATATAACCCGGGAGATACGGATAATAAGAGACCGAACCGAATACGATCCGCAGCTTCATAAACATATAGAGGAACGGATAAGCCTTATCCAGGGGCTGAAGCGTAAATACGGCGAGACGATGGAAGATATTCTGAAGTATTGTAAAGATGCCAAAAAACGGCTTGATGAGATTGAACGAAGTGAAGAACTGATTGTTCAGTTTAAAAAAGAGATTGAAGAGGTTGAAAAAAAACTACATAAACACTGTGAAATAATGAATAAATTAAGAAAGGATGCCGCCAAAAAGCTGGAAGACGGTATTCTGAACGAACTGAAGGATCTTGAAATGCCCAGGACCCAATTCGAAGTATCTGTTGTATCATGCCCTGAGGAAGGTTTTACTGAAAATGGAACCGATAAGGTCGAGTTCCTGTTCTCCCCTAATATGGGAGAACCGTTAAAACCTTTGTCCAAAATCGCGTCCGGCGGAGAAATGTCCAGGGTCATGCTGGCTATAAAAACCATTTTGGCTGATATTGACGCCATACCGACACTGGTGTTCGATGAGATTGACACGGGCGTAAGCGGGAAAGCTGCTTCAAAGCTTGGAGAAAAACTTAAGACAGTGGCAAAAGGCCACCAGGTGATATGTATCACTCACCATGCCCAAATAGCCAGTCAGGCAAATACGCATTACCTTATTGAAAAAGAAGAAAAGAGCGGACGCACTCTTACCCTGGTGAAAAAGCTTGAAGGAGCCGACAGGGAGAATGAGATAATAAGGCTGCTGAGCGGCGAGCATGCTACCGAAGCTGCGAAAAAGCTTGCGCGTGAACTGTTAGTACAGGGATAGATTGGAGTGGAACATGGTAATCAAGAAAGCCGAGTTTATTACATCAGCAGTGAACCCTGACCAGTACCCTGATACGGGTTGGCCTGAGATTGCGTTGGCGGGACGTTCCAACGTGGGTAAATCATCGCTTATCAATTCTCTTGTCAACAGGAAAGCACTTGCGAGAACAGGAAATACCCCCGGGATGACACGGATTATAAACTTTTATAATGTCAACGACAGCATAACCCTGGTGGATTTACCGGGATACGGCTATGCGAAGGTTTCCAGGCAGGAAAGAGAATCCTGGGGTCAGCTTGTTGAAACATATTTGAATTCAAGAGAAAACTTAAAGATGATACTGCTTTTGGTGGATATACGGCATGAACCAACTCCGGATGATGTTATGATGTTCAATTATATATTAGAATCCGGCAGGGATTATGCCATTATTGCAACAAAGGCTGATAAGATAAGCAGGTCAGCCTATAAGAAGCATATGGACAAGGTAAAAGCCGTACTGGATTTGGATAATGAACACGAAATTATTGCTTTTTCTTCGGTCAAGAGAATCGGAATAGACGAAATATGGTCTAAAATTGAGACAGTATTGGGGTGAGGCATGTATGGTAGCCGAAATACTGGCCGTTGGCACCGAATTGTTAATGGGGCAAATAGTGAATACCAATGCCCAATATATTACAAAAAGACTTAACGACCTGGGCGTGAATGTATATTATCACAGCGTGGTGGGGGATAATCCCGCTCGTCTCAAAGAATGTCTGAGATTAGCGTTAAACCGTTGCGACGTTGTTATTACAACCGGGGGGCTCGGCCCTACCAGGGACGACATAACCAAGGAAACCGTGGCGGAGATTATGGGCATAAAGCTTGTCAGGCACGAAGAAACCTTCCGGAATATCAAATGCTTCTTTGAAAGGGTCGACCGCAAGATGATGGCTAATAATATAAAACAGGCTGATATTCCCGAAGGCTGCATATTAATTCCGAATCATAACGGAACAGCTCCGGGATTCATAATCGAAAAAGACGGGAAAACCGTCATAATGCTGCCCGGCCCTCCAAAAGAGATGATTCCGATGTTCGAAGAAACCGTCAGCCCGTATTTTGAAAAGAAAACAGGCCAGGTTATCGGCTCAAGAATGCTGAAGGTGTTCGGCATCGGGGAATCCGAGATGGAAATGAAAATACTGGACCTGATTGAAAACCAGTCAAATCCCACCATTGCGCCGTATGTAAATATGGGGGAAGTGGTGATAAGGGTTACTGCAAGAAGCAGGGATTATGACGAAGCCATGAAAATGATTGACCCTGTAATAGAAAAGATCAAGAAGCGCCTGGGCTCCAATCTTTATGCCTGTAACGGGGAAACCCTGGAAGAAACGGTTGTACAGTTGTTGATTGAGAAAAATATCAGTATTTCCACTGCAGAGTCCTGCACGGGAGGAATGCTGGCATCAAAGCTGGTGAACGTGCCCGGGGTATCGAAGGTATTCACAAATGGATTCATAACCTATTCAAATCAATTAAAAACTGATGTTCTGGGCGTTTCGCCCGATACTATCAGTAAATTCGGAGCTGTCAGCAAAGAAACGGCTGTGGAAATGGTAAAGGGACTGGTAAAAAAGACGGCTACCCGTGCGGGTATAGCCATTACGGGCATAGCGGGACCTGACGGCGGCACACCTGAAAAACCTGCAGGAACCGTATGGATCGCCGTTATGCTGGATGGGGATATTGAAGCAGCCATATTTAAGCAGAACGGAGACAGGGAAAGAGTAAGGCATATGGCATGCCTGAATGCGCTAAACATGCTCAGAAAGAAGATCCTTGGACTGAAGTGAGGAATTGGAAGTTGGAAGTTAGAGGTTAGAAGTTGGAAGTGGGAAGCAACCCATTAAATGTCATCCTGAGCGAAGCGAAGAATCTTTTTGTTAGCATCGTCATTCTGAGCGGAACGAAGTGCAGCGAAGAATCTTATTTGTGAACATATTAAGATTTACTTCTGAACTCGTGACGGACATACCGTCCGATAAGTCTGATAAAATAGGTTAATGCGGCTAAAGCATCTTGATTTATATAAATTAATGTAATATACGTACTTACGGGAGATTAAAATGGAAAACATCCAGGAGCAGTCACAAAAACTAACCGGTGCGGCAACCGTGGTAATGTTCGGAACATTGTTAAGTCGTATAACCGGTTTTTTAAGAAATGTTCTTATAACTACACAAATGAAGCCCATGGGGTATTCCGATGAATTTATTCTTGCATTTACCCTGCCTGATCTTATCTATGATCTTCTGGCCGGAGGAGCGATAGCCGCGGCGTTCATTCCCATTCTTTCCACATATCTGACAAAGGGTAAAGAAAGAACCGGATGGAAAGCCGTCAGTACCTTCATGAATCTGTCGGTTATTTTAATGGTAGTTTTGGAAATAGTGTTTTTTGTTTTTACCGATAGTTTTTTGAGCATTCTGGCATCCGGATACAGGGAAGGGACGACGGGAGATAAGGAATTGCTTATTAAACTTACCAGGATACTTCTTCTAAACGCTCCCTTTATGATGATGGCAGGCCAGATGAACGGTATTTTAAACTCGTACAAGCGGTTTGCCATAGCTGCGTTTGGGCCTGTAATATACAATATTTGCACTATTATCAGCATTGCAGTTTTTGGTGCCAGGAGTGCCGAATCGACAGCCTGGGGTGTTGTGGCAGGAGGCGGAGTGTTCTTCCTCATCCAATTCTCCGGAGCATTCAGGCATTTTGTATACTACCGGCCAAAACTGTATATTAAAAGCAATGCCTTCAATAAGTTGATGCGTCAGGCTGTTCCATCCCTTATCTCTTCGACAATTATTGAGATAAACTTGATTATATCGAGAAGCTATGCAACTTTTTATGAATCCGGCATGGTTACTATTTTAAATAACGCAAACCGAACATGGCAGCTGCCTCTTGGGATATTTGCCCAGAGCATAGGAATCGCGCTTCTTCCTACTTTGTCGGAACAATATGCAAAAGAGAAACCTGATGATTTCAAGAGAGTACTTTATAATGGGCTCAGGACAGTCTATCTTCTGTCTTTGATTACTTCCGTAATAATGATGATTTTAAGTGATGACATTATGAGAGCCTTATTTAAATGGGGCGACTCGGGCACTGAGTATGATGTTTTCTATGGCGGACTTTGCCTTCTGGCTTATTCGACAACACTTGTGTTTTCGTCCACCATTGCCATGATGACCCGTGCTTTCTATTCTGTTCATGACAGTAAAACTCCGTTGTTCGGCGGCATATTCGGGATAGTTATCTTATATGTCCTGAATGCCGGTTTTAACAGGTTCACGGACATAGGTATTGCAGGTACAGCTCTTGCATATTCCATCAGCGCATTTTTTAATATGATGATTTATCTCCTGGCATTCAGAAGAAAGACCGGCATAGATGTGATCACCGATAACTTCGGCTATATTGTAAAAGCCGTGTTGGCAGCCATCCCGGCCGGATTGATTACATTTGGGCTTAAATTTCTGGTACGGCCAGATATTAATTCCAAGCTGAGTCAAATATTGGCGCTTTGTGTTCCCGCAGCCGGAGGCCTGGGCCTGTTCTGGTTTATATTATTAAAGCTGAAAACACCGGAGATAAGATATATCAATAATTTGGTTTTATCGCGGCTGAAGCTTGCCAAAAGATAATTGCGGCTATATAAAAATGTAAATATTTGAATAATATTGCAATAATAATACTTGACATATCAAGTGCTTTATCATATAATAAGAACAAATGTTCGGCAAAGGAGGGTCAGCCGCAAGGCGTATTATGGAAGAAAAGAAAAAAGCATTGGAAATGGTCATGAGCCAGATTGAAAAACAGTTTGGCAAGGGTGCGGTAATGAAACTGGGGGAAGTGCCCCATGTCAGTGTTGACGCTATTCCCACCGGGGCTCTTACACTTGATATCGCATTGGGAGTAGGCGGCATGCCTCGGGGTAGAATTATAGAAATTTTCGGTCCTGAATCGTCAGGTAAAACCACAGTTGCCCTTCACATTATTGCCGAAGCTCAGAAAGCCGGCGGCGAGGCAGCATTTATTGATGCCGAACACGCGCTGGACCCGGTATATGCGAAGAATCTGGGTGTGGATATCGATAATTTGATAGTTTCTCAGCCGGATACGGGAGAGCAGGCCCTTGAAATAGCGGAAGCTCTTGTCAGAAGCGGCGCCATTGATGTTATTGTTGTGGACTCTGTGGCGGCTCTTGTTCCGAAAGCGGAGATAGACGGCGAAATGGGAGATTCCCATATGGCGCTTCAGGCCAGGCTGATGTCTCAGGCAATGAGGAAGTTGTCAGGAGTTATCAGCAAGTCTAAAACAGTCGCCATTTTTATTAATCAGTTACGTGAAAAAGTGGGAGTCATGTTCGGAAATCCTGAGATAACTCCCGGAGGCCGAGCTTTGAAATTCTATGCTTCGGTGCGCCTGGATGTTAGGCGTACTGAAACTCTTAAAGAAGGCAGCGAATTAATAGGCAGCAGAACCAAAGTAAAGGTTGTTAAGAATAAAGTGGCTCCACCGTTTAAAGAAGCTGAATTCGATATTATATACGGTCAGGGTATATCAAAGGAAGGCTGTATTCTTGACATGGCCGTTACCCTCGATATTATAAAAAAGAGCGGCGCATGGTATTCCTATAAAGATCAGAGAATCGGGCAGGGACGTGAAAATGTCAAGAAGTTCCTGAAGGAAAATCCTGAGATTACAAAAGAAATAGAGGGAAAAATTAAAGCCGAATATGATAAAGCTTTTTTAAGCAGCGTTGAACCCCATACTATTGAAGACGACTAATAATTATTTGTGATTATGAGTTTATTCTGAGAAGAACAGAGTAAATAAAGTAAATAAAATAGCTTTATGTTCCTGGCAGACAATCCGAACGATTGTCTGCCAGTTTTTGTTGAAATAGCTGCCATCCGCCTATTTTTTACAACCATTTTTCTACATACTTCAAGCATTGCTGACTTTTTTATTCGACAGGACAACGTTTCACAGCGATAAATTGCTATGATTTAACTTATGATATAATTATTACGATATTTAAGATATATTAAATCTATATGAAAGGTGAATGCGTATGACCATAACGGCAGTGGAGAAAAACAGAGAAAAAGGCATGGTAAGAGTTTTTATAGATGATAATTACTGTTTTTCAATTCCTGAACAGGATTATATCAGTAATAAATTATATAAGGATATGATAATAAGCGAAGAACAGTTATCTGTTATTCGCGATAAAATATTAGTTGGAGCTGCCAGGGAAAGAGCGGTCAGGTATCTGACTTTCAAGGACAGAAGTGAATACGAAATCCTTAATAAGCTGATAGATGCAGGTTTCGATAGGAGCGTTGCACAAAAAGCGGTCAATGAGCTTAAGGCAATAGGATATTTGGATGATACTCGTTTTGCCTTGAAATATTTATCCGAGCGCGTAAGGACAAAAGCATTGTCAAAAAAGACTCTCGCTTACGAGCTAAAAAATAAGGGTGTGGACAAGGAGATAATAGAAAAGGCTTTGTCGGAATTTGAAATAGATGATTACGAGGTTGCATTGAGGGAAGGAAAAAGAAAATTCGGGAAGTATGATTTAAATGACAAAAAAATAGAACAAAAAGTCTGTCGTTTTTTGCTGCACAGGGGATTCTCGTACGAAATAGTTGACAAGGTGATTCGGGAAATGAAGAAGGAATGATAGGAATTAATAGAAATATTGATAGTTGACACCTTCGGAACAAAATAATAAAATAAATGTATAAATTTGTAATATATTATTATATTTTTCCGGAGGTTTGCCATGTGGAATAGATTTAAATGCTTTTTAAAAAGCAAAAGGGGTATAAATACGGTCGAAATTGTTATAATTCTTGCTATTATGGTGGGGCTGGCAATAATATTCAGAGAACAGATAGGGAAATTTGCAAACGGCATTATGAAGTCGTTGTTTGAGGATACACAGGTGGACTGGTCGCCGGCAGGAATGAAAAATGTTACGGGAAATTAGATACAATATAATATGATATTGAGTATACATAAACAGCGCTGATTTAAATAATCAGCGCTGTTTTTTAAGATCTTGAGAGTGGAGGGGATCGTAAAAATTTTGATATAGAAATTCTCAGTATTGCATACAATAGAAAAATATAATATACTATTAACTGACCATATTACTAGGTACTAATTAAATGGGGAGATCGCTTTGAGCAGAGATTCCAATGCAAAGAAAGTAAGACAGCAAAAACTTACCGAATTGCTCAGGAATGACCCATTCCTCACCGATGAGGAACTGGCGGAACTTTTGGAGGTAAGCGTTCCAACTGTCAGACTGGACAGACTGGAGTTGGGTGTTCCGGAATTAAGGCAACGTATTCGTGAAATGGCTTCCAAAAACTACGATAAACTTCGAACCCTTAATGCGGAGGAAGTCATAGGAGAAATTGTAGAGTTAAATTTGGGCGAAAGCGCGATATCTATTTTAGATACCACTGATCAAATGGTATTCTCACAATCAAAAATAGTCCGAGGACATTATATATATTCCATGGCCGAGTCAATTGCAATAGCTGTAATTGATGCCGACGTGGCATTGGTGGGGATTGCGAATATCAAGTATAAACGGCCTGTTTATGCAGGAAGCAGGCTGGTTGCAAGGGTAACCATCAAGCAGAAACGTCCCCAGGGGAGATATATAGTGTGGGTAATGATTTATAATAAGCAGGTAGAGGTATTCAGAGGAAAGTTTTTATTGGTGGAAATGCCGAAGAATTGACATATAGCTAAAACAAATAATTCCTATTTTTTCATTAAGGAGCTGAGCTGTTGAGGATTGTAGTTGATGCAATGGGAGGAGACAACGCTCCTCATGAAATAGTTAAAGGTTGCCTTGAGGCATTGAAAACTGAAGGCTTTGAAATCGAGCTTTTGGGAGATCGGGCGAAAATAGAGGAATGCCTGGGGCCTGAAAACATAAAAAATAAAAGGATAATCATAACTGAAACTTTTGACGAGATCACAAATTCCGATAAGCCTACCGAGGCAGTCAGGAAAAAGAGGAATTCCGCCATTGTAACAGGTATGAAGAAAATCAAGGATCAATCGGCACAGGCTTTTATTTCAGCCGGAAGTACAGGGGCTCTTTTGGCAGGATCGCTTTTGATTGCCGGCAGGATGAAAGGAGTTGTGAGGCCGGCTTTAGCTCCGGTTGTTCCGTCAATAAAGGGCCAGACTATGATTATTGACGCAGGAATGAACACCCAGATTAAAACCATAAATTATGTGCAGTTTGCCATTATGGGAACTGAGTACATGAGAAATATGTTTGGTATCCAGGAACCAAGGGTAGGTCTGGTCAATGTCGGAACCGAAGAAGGAAAAGGGAATGAAGCTCTTAAACAGGCCTTTGTGGAGCTTCAGAAAGCAAACATTAATTTTATAGGAAATGTCGAAGGTCGTGACATTACTGAAGGAAAAGTTGATATAGCAGTATGTGATGGATTTACCGGGAATGCCATGCTTAAGATTATGGAAGGAACGGGCAAATATTTCATGGATTACTTAAAAAAGATGTATTCAGGGAGCATATACGGAAGAATAAGTTATCTTCTTATAAAGCATGAACTGAAGAAGCTGAAAAAGGAAATTGATCCTGAAGAATTCGGAGGCACACCTATACTGGGCGTTAATGGCATGATATATAAATGTCACGGAAACTCCAGCGCTAAAGCTATAAAGAACACCATATTAAAGGCTTGCAGTTCTGCCTGTACGTCAGTATTGAACAAGATGAAAGTTATTTTTTCAAGCATGGAAGTTGGTGGCTTGTATGATGAAGCCTTATAGAGCCGGAATAACAGGAACAGGAAGTTTTTTGCCTGAAAAAAAGCTTACTAACAGTCAACTGGAAAGCATTGTGGAAACCAGTGACGAATGGATCGTCAAAAGGACCGGTATTCGGGAAAGACGTATACTTGAAGACTTTGCTCCTCTTGCCGATATTGCCGTCGAAGCATCTGTTAAGGCAATAAACGATGCCGGTCTTAGTCCATTGGACATAGAATTGATTATTGCATCGACATGTAGCCCTGACTACCTCAGCCCTTCTCTGGCGTGCATGGTGCAGGGGAAAACAGGGGCAAAAAATGCTGCGGCATTTGATGTCAATGCTGCCTGTACAGGCTTTGTTTATGCATTACAGATCGGAAGACAGTTTATTGAAAACGGCACATATAAAAATATCCTCATTGTTTCTGCCGAGGCCATGAGCAGAGTGACCGATTTTACCGACAGAAAGACCTGTGTGCTTTTTGGCGACGGTGCAGGCGCAGTGGTGTTAAGCAGAGTTGACGATGGAACCGGAATTGATGCGGCCATTCTCGGGGCTGCGGGAGAAAACGGGGATGTACTTACCATACCGCTTTTATACGCTTCGGATACTGATATCCAAAACCGGAACGAGGGGAAAAAACAGGTCATATGGATGGATGGCAGCGAGGTCTTTACTTTTGCATCCAGGATAATGGCGGAGGCAACAAAAAATGTGCTTAATAATGCCGGCGTTGAAATGGAAGGAATAAAGTACATTTTCCCGCATCAGGCCAATATGAGGATACTGCAGAATGCGGCAAAAAGACTGGATATTTCGATGGACAAAATATACAGCAACCTGGAATACACAGGGAATATATCCAGCGCCAGTATTCCGGTTTGCCTGGATGAGGCATCCAATAAAGGCTTGCTTAAAAAAGGCGACAAAATAATTATAGTAGCTTTTGGCGGAGGCCTTACCTATGGTTCAGCCCTGTTGACATGGTCAATGTAAATTTAAGTTTAATGCCGGAATTGATTCTTTATGTCATTCTGAGCGAAGCGAAGAATCTTACAGGCTGATATAAAAATACAATAGCTCCGCAATTGCTTGATCAGGGTGACAATTAAAAATGATAGATCGGCTTTGAGACGTGGGACATGGGAAATAAATTGACCGCAAGAAACAAACCCGCGGTTATAAACGGAGGAAATATACATGAGTAAGATCGCTTTTGTGTTTCCCGGGCAGGGTGCCCAATACATTGGTATGGCCAAAGAGATTTCAGAGATTTCCAAGGCCGCCGGTAAAGTTTTGGATGATGCAACAGAAGCCTTAGGCTTTGATATAAGAAATTTGCTTTTTGAAAGTGATGAAGAAACCCTCATGATCACTGAGAATACTCAGCCGGCAATATTGGCAGCCAGTATTGCATGCACCCAGCCTCTTATTGAGGCGGGAATAAGAGCCGACTTCACCGGCGGCTTAAGCCTGGGCGAATATGCTGCACATGTGATATCCGGTTCCATTGACTTCAAAGACGCAGTAAGACTTGTCAGAAAACGCGGTAAATATATGCAGGAAGCCGTACCGTTGGGAGAAGGCTCCATGGCTGCCGTCCTTGGCCTTTCCCGCGAGGATGTGATCGAAACATGCAAAATGGCTTCTGAAAAGGGAGTTGTCGAACCGGCAAACTTTAATTGCCCCGGGCAAATAGTGATTGCCGGAAAAGTTGAGGCCGTTAATGAAGCTATAAAAATTGCAACGGAAAAAGGCGCGAAAAGAGCTATGCTGTTGAATGTCAGCGCTCCTTTCCATTGCAGTTTATTGAAGCCTGCCGGGGAAAAGCTGTCCAGGGAACTTGAAAATATAGTAATTGATAAGATGAGTATTCCGGTTGTTACCAATGTGACAGGTAAAATCATTGAATCGGAAACTGAAATAAAAGACCTTCTTGTCAGACAGGTCAGCAGCTCGGTTTTATGGGAGGACTGCGTCAGGACCCTAATAGAAAACGGCGCTGACACATTTATAGAAATAGGGCCGGGCAAAGTTCTAAGCGGCTTCATTAAAAAGATTGATAAAGGGGTTCGCGTTTTGAATGTTGAAGATAAAGCTTCTTTGGACAATACCCTTGCCGTATTGAAAGGACAGTAAGAACAATCAAGGAATTTAATCCCAATGAAAGGAAAGACCGGATAATGAATTTTAAAGGAAAGACTGTAATAGTAACCGGATCGACACGCGGAATAGGAAATGAAATTGCCGTGCGATTTGCATCGCTGGGAGCCAATGTGATGCTTTCAGGGACAAGTGACAGCGTATATGCCGCTGTTGACGTTCTTAAGGAAAAAGGTTATTCGGTAGCCGGTTATTGTGGTGATGTAAGCTTACCGGCTGTGGCACAGAGTCTTATAGATAAAACTGTCGAGACATTCGGAAGTTTGGATATATTGGTAAATAACGCAGGTGTCACATGTGACAAACTTTTAATACGTATGGAAGAAGAGGATTGGGACAGAGTAATCAATGTAAATTTAAAGAGTGCTTATCTCTGTACTAAAGCAGCTGTTCGGATAATGATGAAAAAACGAAGCGGCAGCATAATTAATATTACTTCTGTTGTTGGCCTCATGGGAAACGCAGGGCAGGCTAACTACGCTGCATCAAAGGCAGGATTGATAGGTTTCACCAAGTCTGTTGCAAGGGAATTTGCAGCGCGCGGTATAACCTGCAATGCTGTCGCGCCTGGTTTTATAGAGACACGGATGACGGACTCACTTTCTGCGGAAATTAAGGAGAGCTACCTTAAAAGTATACCTCTCGGCAGGTATGGGACACCTTCCGAAGTTGCTGATTTGGTAGTTTTTCTTGCTTCCGACAGTGCTCGATATATTACGGGACAGGTAATAAATATTGACGGTGGGTTATATATGTAATATTATTTCATTTGAACGCAATAATATTGATAAGTTGGTATTAACAATCCTGTCTGGAAGGGGGTGAATGGTATGGTATTTGAGAAGGTTAGGGATATCATCGTAGAGCAATTGGGTGTTGATGAAGAAGATGTTAAAATGGAATCTTCTTTTATTGATGATCTTGGTGCCGATTCTCTCGATATAGTTGAACTTATTATGGCTATTGAGGAAGAATTCGATTTGGAAATACCAGACAAGGAAGCGGAAAAGATAACAACTGTTGGTGATGCTGTTGAATATATTAAGGCTCATCAATAAAAATTAATTCTTAATTATAGAAAGTCCCAACAATTTATTGTGGGGGCTTTTTATATTATATGGTTAAAAACAGGGCAGATGATTGTTTTTATTTAATTTATATATAGTTATCTTTTTCTTATCAGGAGGTCAAAATGATGAAAAGAAGAGTAGTAATAACAGGTTTTGGCGTTGTTCATTCCCTCGGGATCGGCGTGAAGACCTTCTGGAATAATATCAAGGAAGGAAAAAGCGGTATTAAGACCATAACAAAATTTGATACCAGTGATTTTTCAACAAAAGTGGGGGCTCAAATAGATGATTTTGACGTATCCCTTTATATTGATAAAAAAGAAGCCAAGCGCATGGATCTTTTTACACAATATGCCGTAGTGGCAACCCAGGAAGCTGTTGAAATGGCCGGACTGGATTTTTCCAAAATGGACCCGTACCGCGCAGGTGTGATAATAGGTTCCGGCGTAGGCGGAATGGATACCCTGGAAGTCAATTGCAGAACCTTGTTTGAAAAAGGTCCCAAAAGAGTGAGCCCGTTTTTTGTGCCCATGATGATCGCAAATATGGCTTCCGGCCAGGTGGCAATAAAGTATGGAATAAAGGGTTACAATGCTTGTGTTGTTACGGCATGCGCCAGCGCCAATAATTCAATTGGCGATGCCATGAGAGTAATCCAGGGCGGTTATGCGGATGTAATGATTACGGGCGGCTCTGAAGCTTCCATAACTCCTCTGGCATTTTCAGGTTTTTGCGCTATGAAGGCAATGTCAGAAAATCCGGATCCTGCTACTGCATGCAGACCTTTCGATAAAAACCGCGATGGATTTGTTATGGGTGAGGGCGCCGGTATTCTTATCCTCGAAGAGTATGAACACGCGGTGAACAGAGGTGCGGAGATTCTGGCTGAAATTGTGGGATTTGGCGCTACCAGTGACGCTTATCATATTACGGCTCCCGATCCTGAAGGCGATGCCGGCGTAAAATGCCTGCAGCTCGCAATTGAAGACGCAGGTATCACTCCCGATATGATTGGTTATGTAAATGCCCACGGAACAAGTACCCCACTGAACGATCCTTTGGAAACCAAAAGTATCAAGAAGGTATTTGGAGATAATGCCAAAAATATACCTGTCAGCGCTACAAAATCAATGACCGGTCACCTTTTAGGGGCAGCAGGAGGGATTGAGGCAATTATTAGCATTTTGGCAATAATGGACAGCTTCCTTCCTCCAACCATTAACCTTAAGGAGCCGGATCCCGAATGCGATTTGGACTATGTACCCAATGTAGGGCGCTCAAAAGATATAGAATATGCGATTTCCAACTCTTTAGGTTTTGGCGGGCATAACAGTGCATTAGTGTTTAAGAAGTTTAAATAGTATAAGAAGTAAAAAGCAGCAGCATAATAGTATTCGAAAATGTATAAAACAGGCAGGGATCTTTCACCCTGCCCGTTTTATTTTATTATGTTTAATATTTACTTTGTTTTCAGATAATTTGTAAGGATCACCGCCGCTTCAACCCGGGTTGCATAGCCTTTGAGATCAAGTATTCCGTTACCTTTTCCTGCCATGATGCCTTCGGTGTACGCCCAGGCCAAGGCTTGTTTCGCATAATCGGAAATTTCACCCGCATCGTTGAAACTATTGAGAACTGAAGTGTCTGCTGAAGGAGAGCCTGCATATCTCCAGAGCATCGCAGCCATCTGTTCACGGGTTATGCTGTCCTCAGGGCCAAACATACCATTGCCATACCCTGAAATAATACCTTGTTTTTCTGCCCATGCCACCGCTTTTGCATAGTATGCTCCCGGAATAACATCCCTGAAGGTGCTTTCCAGTGTTTCAGGTGAACCGCTCAGCCTGTACAGAATAGTAGCAATCATGCCTCTATTAGTAGCGAGTTGGGGCGAGAAGGTATCATTGCCGGTTCCAAACATCAGACCGTTTTGTGCGACATACTGTACGGCGGAATAATACCAGCTTCCTTCCTTCACATCACTGAAGGGATTTGTCCAGGTGTCGGCAGGTTCTTTGCTTACTATCAGAGCATATGGACTGAAATGGACTGCTTCAAATGTTATGTACCATTTGCCGTCTTTTTCAACAACTTGTGATGATAAGACTTCCAGTTTGCCGTCTCTGACATACACAACCTTGACTTTATCCCTGACAACAAGCAATTTTTCAGGTATAGGAAGGGTTATCTTAACGCTGTAGCCTTCCTTAGGCTGCACTTTTTCGCCGCTTGTCCTGGAATACAGGCTGATGTCAAAGGGGTAAACCTCATCATCTGCGCCTGTAAGCTGGAATATCTCATTTTGTGATTCTTCTTTATCTGTTATCTTGACTTCGACCGGCTGGCCAAAGGCAGCAGTTACGTCTGCTTCAACTATGATATCTTCAGTATTGGTGAAAAGCTCACTTTGAACCTCGGTTACGGTAATAGCCGGAGGAGGTGTTGGGGGAGTATTTGTGCTGCCGCCTGAACCGCCTGAACTGCCGGAGCCGCCATTGCCGGGCTGACTGATGACAACCGCCGTGCTGTCAGGGCTAGCGTTATACAAATCGGTTTCCGGAAGCCTTACTGCATATGAACCTGCCGAAAGGCCTGTGATCTCGCCGGATGCGTTTGATGTTGCCGCCACATAAGAACCGCTGTCTTTCTTGTATTCATAGCCGGTATTTGGAGCCAAACCTGTGATTTTGCCGTCGCTGCCGCCGTTGGCGGTCACATCGGATTTGCCAAGACCCATTGGAGCAGATTGTGTTCCCTTATTCACCGTCAGCGTTGCGGTAACCTTCGAGCCTGCCGCATATTCTTCGGTCTCTGCAGTTACAAGCCCGATATTGAATGTTCCCGCTTTTGTTACGGTCAGGGTAGTACCGCTGATGGATCCCGTACCTGTTCCTCCTGTTTCAATGCTGTATGTGGGTACCCCTGCATTGGAATCCACCGTAAACAAGCCGTCGATTTCATCAAGATCAAAGTCTGTTCCCGTGTAGGTGACTTCTGCCGAGCCCCCGCTGTTGGTGACTTCATTTTTTGCAACGGTGAACTGGGTATTGCCAGATGTGTCTACCACAGCTGTGTAGACTTTATCCGAATAATTTAAACTATAAGTACCGGTGGGAAGGTAAACGAAAAGCTTGCCTGCTCCGTCTATTAAGATACTTTTTGTATCCTTCATACCATAGTTGTAAGGAGTCCCGTCTTTATAAATTCTTATATCATCAAGTTCTACTCCGCCTGCAGTATCATCGGGTATTGTAAAGGTTGCCCTGTAGACGTTGACCGGTACATCGGCGTCATTTGTTGGTGTAGCACCTATACTGGAAGCATAAATATTTCCGCCTGTAATTTTTATGTTGTAGCTATAACTCTTGCTGCCATTCCCGATATCGTTAGCATCATTACCACCGTTTGCAGTGATATT